>NZ_CP009283.1:2057500-2367500 GCF_000758625.1 Paenibacillus sp. FSL R7-0273 | reverse complement strand
CCGGTAATTGCTATACTGACAACCAGCGACAGGCTGAAGCAGTTCCGCGGCAACCGGAACAACTTCCGCGACATCATCCGCACCGGCAAGGAAATGGGCTATCTCGTCTATGTCGTCACCGTCCGCGACCTGAAGTTTGAGGAGCAGACGGTGAACGGCTTCATCCCTTCGCCCAGCGGTAAAATCTGGTATAACGCTCCGATGCCCCTGCCGCAGGTCATCTACAACCGGATTCCGAACCGGGATGAGGAGGAGAAGGCTCCGGTCGCCCGCAAAATAGCCGAATGCCTGGAGCACGAATCCATCCTGATGTATAACCCCGGGTTTTTCAACAAATGGAATCTGTTTGAATGGCTGAAGGAATCGAAGGCCACTGTCCGGCATGTGCCCAAAACAAGACGCCTGCGCAGTGCCTCCACGCTCGTTGCAATGCTGAAAAATCATGACAGCCTCTACCTCAAGCCGGAAAACGGCAAGGCCGGCAAAGGCATCATGCGGATTAAATACGCGGCAGAGGCCAGCCTCCCCTTCCGGCTGCAGATCCAGGGCGGCAAAAAAAATATAACCTACAAGGCGGCCTCCATCGACCGGCTGTGGACCCGGATCAAACGGGAAAAGGGGATCTCCCAGTACATCGTCCAGCAGGCCATCGGGCTGGCTACCCACCGCGGCCGCCCCTTTGATCTGCGGGTGCTGCTGCAGAAGAACGGCCGCGGCGCCTGGGCGGTGACCGGAATCGGCGCCCGGCTGGCCGGTGTCCGCAGCATTACCACCCATGTGCCCAGAGGGGGCAGCATAGAGGAGCCTGCGGCCATGCTGGAGGGAACCTTCGGCACGGAGCGGGCTGCCGTCATCCTGAAGAACGTCCCTACCACCGCCTTGCTGATTGCCCGCCAGATTGAGCGGGCTTCGGGCGCCATGCTCGGTGAAATGTCGATGGATCTCGGCGTCGACGAGGAAGGCGGCCTCTGGTTCTTCGAGGCCAATTCACGCCCGATGAAATTTGATGAGCCGGCCATCCGCAAGCTGTCGCTGGAGCGCATCTTCCATTACAGCCAGCATCTCGCCCGGCAGGGTAAGTAGAAACGGCTACGCCGTCCTAAACAGGACGGTAGCCGTTTCTGCGAGAAAGATAAGGATAAAGGATAGCGTGAAATCCTCTAAGGAAGTGAACCCATGCAGATTACTTCTATATATGACAGCAATCCTGACCGCTGGAAAGCAAGGATCGCGGGGCTGCTTGATTTCCTCCGGGAGCACGGAGACCGGCGGATCACACTGCGCGGCTGCCGCCTGCTGGCCCGGCTGACGCCGGAGCAGCTTGCGGTTCCCGGCGTTTCTCTCCTTGTCGCTACAGTCCGCGGGCAGAGCGGCCGGCAGCTGGCCGGCATCAGCTTTGTCTCCGGCTACGGTAAGGAAGCCTGCCTGGTTGCCGTTCACCCCTTATACCGGGGCCGCCATACCGGTACAGCGCTGCTGTCAGCCCAGCTGCAGCGCCTTGGCCGGCTGGAATGCCAGGTGGCCTCTGATAATCCGGCCAGCCTCAAGATGTGCTTCAACAGCGGGCTGGCCGCCGTTGACCTGATAAGCGGCCCGACAGGCAAGCCCACGCTGCTGCTGCAGTCTCTAGCCGGCCGCAGCGCGGTAACTCTCCCACAAGAAGGTGAACTCCTGTGCCAGAACCCGTCTTAGGCATCCTGACGCTGTATTTAAATGACGCCAAGCAGCTTGAGGAGCGCAGTGTCTACCGGAGGATGATCATCGAGGGCCGCAAGCTCGGCCTGGATGTCTTCGTATTTACCCCGATGGACGTTAACGCCGCCAAAGAACAGATACATGCCATGGTCTTTGATCCGGCGAGCGGCAAATGGTCGCGTAAATGGCGCTCTTTTCCGCATATGATCTATGACCGCTGCCGGATTCAGCGGAGCTCCCGGTTCGAGCAGCTGCTGCGCTTCCGCTCACGGTACAATCATCTGACCTTTCTGAACCGTCCGCTGCGCAACAAATGGACGATCCACCAGACCTTTTCACAAAAGACCCGCTTCCGCCAGCATATGCCCGAGACGCTGCTCTACCAGTCTTCGTCCGATCTGCTGCGGATGCTGAAAACGAGCCCGGTGGTCTATGTGAAGCCGGTTAACGGTACGGGCGGACGCGGCATTTTGCGGATCGAACGGCTCAAAGAGGGGCAAAGCCTCTATGATATTCAAGGCCGCCGCCAGAACCGGCAGATCATCTCCCCGCGCAAGGTAACGCTCTCGAAGCTGGAGGCGATTATCCGCCAGTGGTGCGCCGGCGGGCGGTTTCTCGTCCAGCAGGGCATCCCGCTGCGGCTGCCGGGCGGACGCTTCCACGACTACCGCATGCTCGTGCAGAAGAACGGGCAGGGCGTCTGGGAGCTGACCGGCATGGCCGGCCGCGTCGGCGCCGCCCGCAGCGTCACCTCGAACCTGCACGGCGGCGGGCATGCCGTCCGTGCGGAGGTGCTGCTGAAGGAGTGGCTCGGCAGCCAGGAGAAGGCCGACAAGGCCATGAAGTCGGCCGAGAAGCTCGGCCTGGAGGCGGCAGTCTTCCTGGAGGAGAGCTTCGGCACGTTATGCGAGCTGGCGCTCGACCTCGCGATCGACCGCCAGGGCCGGATCTTCGTGCTGGAGGTCAACCCCAAGCCGGCCCGCGAGGTGTTCGCCCGCACCGGCGACGCCGCCACCTACCGCACAGCGCTAATCCGCCCGCTGGAGTACGCGCTGTGGGTGCACAAGAGTAAGAGCGCGCCTGCCCCGGCTAAGGCGGCGGAGGAATAAAGTTGATGCCCCCTGTCCGGGAGATCCCGGAGCGGGGGCATTTGTGTTTACTGTGGCAGCAGCATCCTGTGGGGCTGGTGAGCCATAAAGATTTAGTTTGATTTTCGCCACCTAATTCCGCACATTAGCGTCTTTTGCCGGCATTAGTTTTATAAAAGACATCTATTTCAGCCGAAATCTCCACTTTGATGCATATCCGCTAAATTAGGTATCCTTTTTCCAACTAATATTAAAATATCGTTGTTTGACGAAGAATTAGGTGACGATTTTCCACTTAATCTGATTAGGATGTGCTTTGAACTTCAACCTCGTTCCTGTAAAATATATGAAGCAGTTGTACCAATGTTTATCCAGTATAGATTGGCGACTAGGAAGAAACGAAGAGGTAAGGCCGCACTCCTTAAGAGTAACCTTAAATTTCAATAACTAATTGTGCATAGCCACTCCTCAAGGGGGATTAAGAATAATGAAACGGAAGCATCTGCGCATCATTTTAATTAGCTTAGTACTCCTATTAGGCATATATGTCCTCTTCTTTGGGTTACCTTGGAAATCTATAGCACTTAAAAAACAATTCAAAATCTACTTAGAAGACAAATATCAAACCGAATTCAAATTAAGCAAAATGGACTTTGATTTTATGCACCGCACCTACCTTACTTACGCCTCCCCTATAAATGACCCTACTCTTGTGTTTTTTGTTGGCCAAGATATTGAAGACAAAAAAATTCATGACCTATATCAATATGAATTAAATAAACGTAAAGCTGGAGGAAAATAGGTAAGTGAGAGCAAACATAAACATCGGGCACATCGGGAATATCGGGTACTAGCCTCGAGTTAGTTTGATTGTCGCCACCTAATTCTGCGCATTAGCGTCTTTTGCCGGCATTAGTTTTAAAAAAGACATCTATTTCAGCCGAAATCTCCACTTTGACGCATATCCGCTAAATTAGGTTCCCTTTTTCCAACTATATAGATTGAACTAAAGAAACGACTGACTAGAACCTCACACAGAGCCGGTCGACGATGGTTAAAGGCGATTTCATAATCTCCTCCATAAATTGTTGGACGTTGGTGCGAATTTCAGCGACGGTGTGGTAGAAGACGTTGTTAATCACATCCGATTTCAACCATTTCCACAAGCCTTCAACGGCATTAAATTGAGGGCTATAGGGAGGCAGAAAAACCAGTTCCAGTCGCTCTTTCATCTCCATGAGCAGCGGTGTTAGCAGCTTTGCATGGTGGATTCGCGCATTGTCCAAAACCATCACGATTTTACCTGTGGGATACTCCTGTATGACTTTTTTCAAAAAGCTTAGAAAAGTTTCTGCAGTATACTGCTCATCTTCCTGCCATACGATTTTGCCTGTTTCATAGTCAACGGTTGCCAGCAATTTGACACCGCGATGTTTGCCAGTAGTCGGAATAATCCGTTGTTTCCCGCGGAGAAACCATGTTTTCTGAATGGCCTGATAATCTCGAATCATGGATTCGTCTTCGAATAGCAAATGGTCAATTTCGCCATTGATCACTCTTTTTTTAAGCCGGGAAACGTAGCTTCTGTAAACATCCGTTGTTTTTCTTCGTCTGCTGCGGCCAAGGTATACGTTGGTTTGGTGTAGCTTAGCCCCTGGCGATGCATCATTTTGGAGATCCCGCGAAGCGAGTAATTGATGCCAAATTCCCGTTTAATTAAGGCTGCAAGGATCTCTAGTGTCCAGTTATGACGCGCTGTAAAACCTACATCATGCGGAACCGAGCTTACAATGGTTTCTTTCAGTTTTTCTTGTTGTTCTTTAGTTAGTCGAACGGGTGCTCCAGGAGAATATTTCATTTGAAGACCTGAAAGTCCTCCTGTTTCATACGCCCCAATGTAACCGATCACGGTTTTCTGACTTCGATTGATGATATGGGCAATTTTCTCGACTTCAGTTCCTTGTAGATACAAATATAGTGTCTGGTATCGTTCGTACATCCGACGTTTTTTGGCTTGTTTCATTGCGGTTTCGATTTCTTGAAAAGAAGCTGTTTGGCCCATTACATTTCCCTACCTGTCTGAAGTTATTGTCTATATTACTTCGACATGTAGCAACGAAATCCTTACCATAGTTTTCTAATCTTTAGTTCAACTTATATAACATTAAAATATCGTTGTTTGGCGAAGAATTAGGTGACGATTTTCCACTTAATCTGATGAGGATGGGCTATAAATACTTTTATCACATCCACTTTTACCCATATATAGATATAATATTATAACAAGCAAGTTAATTCTTCTGCGATTCTTCAAGGTTGGAATTGGAGCGCATTAATGAACTAAGAAACGCTTAAGGAGCATTATCCCTATGCACACAGATAAAATTTACAGGATCAGGCAGCTGCATAAACAGTTTGACCAGAGGGTTATCCACGATAAATTGACGTTCGATGTGACTGCAGGTGAGATATTCTGTGCACTGGGCAAAAACGGGGTTGGCAAAACAACCTTAATCAAACAAATGCTCAATCTCATTCTTCCTACGTCGGGCACTATTGAGTATAAAGGCAAGGAAATACATACATATGGCAAGCGGTATTATGCAGAAGTGAACGCGGTATTGGAGGGTAGCAACAATCTGTATTATTTTTTGACCGGGTATGAAAATATAATGTATTTCGGGGGCCTGCACGGACTAAGCCGCAAGGAAACGCTGAGACGGTCGGCGGCTCTGATTGACCTGTTTGAACTGGACCGTGATATTCATAACAATAGCGGCCAATATTCACGGGGCATGCAGCAGAAGCTGGCGATCATTTGCGCATTGGTTAACGAGCCTTCGGTGCTGTTTTTGGACGAGCCGACACTGGGGCTGGATGTACAGTCAAAAAACAATGTGGTGGAATCGGTACGCAAGCTGTCCAGCGACTTTGGGACGACCGTCTTTTTAACCTCGCACCAGTTGGATGTAGTGGAGCAGCTTGCGGATACTGTGATGCTGCTGCACGAGGGGAATGTACGGTTTTCAGGCAGCGTGAAGGCTTTTACAGCACAGTATTCCCAAGAAAAATCCACCGTTATTATCGGGCAGAGAGCGGACAGTATGCTGGCAATTGAGCGGCTGAAGCAGGAGTTCAGGCAATTTCAATTCTCGGAAGACAAGCATGGCAATATTTCACTTGAAATGTATTCGACTGAGGCACTACAGGTGAACGAGGTTTTGCGGAGGCTCCTGGAAAGCGATCTGGAGATCCTTCAGTACACTAAAGATTCCGCTGATCTTGAAGCCATGTTTCTAAATTCTTTTAGTTAAAGGCGGGGTTACTGTGCTATTCACGATTTGCCGCTCCGAAGCCAGGAAATACCTGCTCGAAGTGAAAAAATATTATGCCGACCAACTCGTAAGCGTTCTGATAACCTACATTATCTTTGGAGCTTTTTTTCTGAGCTTAGGGAAAACCGCTGATGGAAGCTTTTATGTGGGTTATATTTACTGGTTCCTTGCCAGCTCCGTTATTGGTGAAGCATCTGTATCCATCTCTTCCGAAAAGCAGATGGGCACATTTGAGCAGTTAATGATGAAGCCTGTGAATATTGGTGTGCTGATGACAATAAAAACAGTAGTATGGCTGGGTGTTAATTTTCTTAAGGTTTTGCTCCTGTTGCTTATTCTTAAATTGACGCTCCCTATCGAAATCGCTTTTCATCCGGGAATTATTCCGGTATTCCTGCTCTCAATGACAGGCGTGTACGGGTTTACACTTATTCTGGTGGCGCTGACGATCAAATATACGAAGACAGCCTCCTTTGAAAGTGTTATTTCGTACGTGCTGCTCTTCTTCTCAGGTTCCTTGTTCAGCCTGAACAATATGCCGGACCTTGTAAAAACGCTGGCCTCCTCGCTGCCTTTAACCTCAGGGATCGAACTCTCGAGACGAATGATCCAGCACGAATCCGTGTCCTCCGGCGAGGTGGCGGGCCTGGTTCTTCATTCTTTGCTCTATTTATTGTCGGGTCTGGCGCTCTTCCTGATCATTATGAGACATAGCAGAAACCAGGGCATTAACAGCCGTTATTAGAACATTGCTTGTATTGCTGAGGTTCTTTTCAGCTTAAGCGTACCGCTCACCCTCCGTCAGTAGCTCATTTAAAATTTAGTTTGATTTTCGCCACCTAATTCCGCACATTCGCGCCATTTTCCCACATTAGTTAGAAAAAAGACATCTATTTCAGCCGAAATCTCCACTATGGCGCATATCCGCTAAATTAGGTTCCATTTTTCTAACTAATATTAAAATATCGTTGTTTGACGAAGAATTAGGTTCCATTTTTCCACTTAATCTGATGTACACACGCTTCACCCCTCTCTAACCAGCAGCTTTTCATAGAAAATAATCAGCAAGCTCCATAGCCCAGCCTATTATGTAAGGTGCATAGAAGAAGCATACGATTGTAACGATAAAGCAGGATAACATTAGCCCTGACTTATTATGTTTGACTGAAAACATTATAAAAAGCACGTAACAAACCACTATAACTGCCAACACGCTTATCGGAATGACAGGATCATTGTACATGGGACTTATAGTAAAAGATACAAATCCGGCGTCCTCCTCCTCACCGCCAACTGGGTTCATCTGCAATATTAGTTCGATTACGGACAACCAGACCCCGGGCCCTGCAGCAATACTAAATAATACAAATAAAACACTCACCAGAATTACCAGATAAATGCCCCCTTATTATCATCCTTCAATTAAGTTTTTCGTGCAGCTCTTCGGCCTCAGATCGGGAGCCAGGGTGTAAGAAAAAAGGAAAGCAACGCCGTTCCCGCACATATAAGCAGCAATGGCTCCAGCCTCTCTTCCAGCAGATGCCGTGCAAACACAATGCACACAACAATACATAATAATAACAGCGCTATGTAAAAAAATAAGGCATCGTAGCGGGTGACTGTGAACAAACCGCCAGTACCGGCAGAAAAAGCTATACCAATAACTAAATGCCATACACCAGCTCCCATCGCAGCACTTAGAACAATAAACAATAGACTCATAATCATTGAATATACTCCCTCAACTTATCAAGAATGGCATTCACAATCTCTCATAAATTCCCTCCACATCTATTTATCGGATCTTCGCTTCATTTAGTTACATCTGAACAACCCGTTAGTGTCTGTACAACAAACCTGAGCTGCAGATCCGCAAAGGAATCATGTGCTCAGGTGAGCAGCCAACTGCCCCCACCCTCCCTCAGCTTATATGTACAAAAAAAGCACCAAGCGCAGGTTCCCCGCACTTAGTGCTTCTATACTCTTGATCCCAATATTCCGCTCAGTCCCTGCTATTCGGCGTTGTCGTACAGCCCGATCAGCTCATCGAACGCAGAGATGATAACGTCCGAGCCCTTGAGCTCCTCCTGGCGGCCGAAGCCGGCATAACCGCAGCCGATTACGGTCTGGCCGTTGCCTTTGCCGGCCTCCACATCGGAGGAGCGGTCGCCGACCATCCAGGCGCTGCTTACCCCGTTGTCCTTAAGCAGGATACCCAGCAGCTCGGTCTTGGTCGCTGTCCCCTGACCGCCCGCGCTATAAAGCCCTTCGAACAGATCCTTCAGCTCATGCACAATTACAATGCTGTGAATGTAATCCGCCAGCCCGTTGCTGGCGACGAACAGCCGCACTCCGCGCTCGTGCAGAGCACGCAGCGTCTCCACTACCTTCGGGTACAGCAGGGTACCTCCGGCTTCCAGCCCCTCAATCTCCAGCTGCAGCAGCAGCTCATCCGCCCGGCGGTGAACCGCCGCATCCGCTTCCGGCATTACATTATGCCAGATCTGTGCAAGCAGCATGCCCAGGCTGCCCAAAATACGCTCCTCCGGCGGCGTGGGACCGGTGTATAGCCCTTCCTCGCGGAGGATATCGAACATTTTATGATAAGCGGGCAATAACAGGCTTTCGGTCTGGAACAGCGTTCCGTCCATATCGAAGACAATCGCTTCCGGTTTATTCAGTTTCGTCATTGAGTGACCTTCCCTTCCGGTGTTGTTCTGTGTGCTGCAGGTGATCTCTAATCATGATATAGGATCGCGGCATGCGTTGTCTATGAAACCGGAAATCAGGGTAAGTAAAAGAGACCGGAGCATCCACTGTTAAGTGTCAGCACCCGGTCCCTCCATTCAATATTAAATATTATACCCGGTCAAAGCTGGAGATCAGCTCATCCAGAACATCCTTGCTGACCATTTTGCCTCTGAAGTTGATCAGGTTCTCTGCGCTTCCGGAGAAGATGCAGGTAGGCTCGTATTTTCTCAAAATGATCTTTTCTCCGTCAACGAAAATTTCCAGCGGGTCTTTTATATCGATTCCCATTGTTCTGCGCAGCTCAATTGGAATTACAATACGTCCCAGTTCATCTACTTTTCTTACAATACCTGTTGCTTTCATCATTATGCATCCTCCCTTGAAATAAGCACCTTATATAATCATTTGTGTTAAAAGCTATCAAGGCTTCTAAATAGTAGTAATGATTACGCTCATATTTGCATTGTAAAGTGCTATTTCTTCCATGTCAAATTTATTTCTACATCTTTTGATATATATCGACAAATAATTCGACAAAGTTTAGAGATGTTTCGACAAAATATCAAAATAAACACTTTTAAAACCATTTTTCATTTTAAATAGAAATATTATGTTTTTTAGATAGTTTTATTTAAATAATAATGGTATTTTGAGTAAATAGCAAAAAGACACCCTCCGCAAGCACTGGATTTACGTTTCCACGTTGCGAAGGGTGCATATATTCATACGGTGCTTTAGACCTTGCTGCCGGTGTTAAACATGCAGCTCAAACAGTCTGGCTGTCTTCCCGGCGGGAATAGACACCTTTAAGCTGCCCTGTTCCTTGTCCCAGCTCCACTCAGCATTATGCTGCTTGGGATAGGCACAGCGAATCTCAGGCTCCCGGCCTGCCAGCTCAGGCAGCGGCAATGTGATGCCCTGCTCTTCACCAGCAATCCGCCATACAGCCAGATAGCGGACGTTACCATGCTGCAGGCCATAGCTGACCCAATTGCTGCCGCTGCCCGGCAGGCCGAGCGGCCAGAACGGCAGTGCCTGCGGGATCTGTGCGCGGATAGACTTATAGTAGTCCAGCGCTTCCCGCACCAGCTCTCTGCGGCCGGGGGCAAGCTCAGCCAGATGACCGCTCTGGTGTACGCGAAGCAGCAGGGCATTGACCATATTGAAGATAACCTCTTCATCATCACCTTCACGCAGCGGATAAGACCACACAGCCGACTGCTCCGGAGTCAGCGCCAGCGGGGAGCCTGCAGCAATTGCCGCATACTGCACATAATCCTCCTGGTCACTGGTAGACTGGATGCTGTGGCGGCTGAGCATTGCGTAATCCATCCGCATGCCGCCGCTTGAGCAGTTCTCGATAACCAGCTCCGGATAACGCGCGAAGATGCTGTCCAGCCAGGCAAGATAAGCCCGGTTATGCTGCAGCAGCCCGTCACCGAAGCTGTCCGCAGCCGTCTCCGTTCCGATGCCCGCATTGATGTTGTAGTCCATTTTGATATAGCCTACGCCATATTCCTCCACCAGCCGGGCAATCACGCCATCGGCATGTTCAATTACCTTGGGATTGCGGTAGTCCAGCTGATAACGGCTGCGGTCCTTGACCCGTTTGCCGTGCCGCATGAAGAACCAGCTGTCATCCGTCTCGGCCAGCTTAGGACTGTTGATGCCCATAACCTCCAGCTCCAGCCACAGACCCGGAATCATCCCTTTACCGCGGATGTAATCCAGCACAACTTTAATGCCTTCCGGAAAACGCTCAGCCGAGGGCTCCCACTGGCCAACGCCGTCCCACCACTCGCCCGGCGCATACCACCCGGCATCAATGCAGAAGTATTCACAGCCTACATCTGCGGCGGCGTCGATCAGCGGCAGAAGCTTCTCTGTCGTCGGACTGCCCCACAGGCAGTTCATATAGTCATTAAAAATAATCCGCAGCAGCTCATTGTCCTCATTCGGTCTGCGGATGATCCGGCGGTACGCGGTCAGCTGTGCAGCCGCTGCTTCTATCCCGCCATACACGGAGCCGGCTGCAACCGGCACGGAGGTAAACTCTTCACCCGGCGCAAGCTTCAGCCACCAGTGATTGTCATGCTCCGTCGGACCGCTTGCCAGCAGGGTAAGCTGATCGTACTGGTCGGTCAGCTCCCAGTGCCACGAGCCGTTATGCTCGATCTGCCAGAACAGGCTGCTTCCGCTCTCTTTGTTATGCAGCACCGCCATGGGCAGCAGCTCCGCCGCCGACCAGGAGCCGGTATTGCTGGCGGCAATCCGCTTCGAGCCCCGGTCAGCGAGATGGTACATGCCCAGCTCCGGCAGGCTGTAGGTCCGCCACTGCAGCTCACTCTGCCAGCCGCTGTGCGCCAGCGTGACTTCGATTTTGCTGCCCCGGTCCCCGCCGCCCTCTTTATCCACACCTGTAAGGGCAAAGGAAGAAACATATTCAACGGCGGCCCCGCGGTCCCCTTCATTCTTCAGCACCGTCCAGGCGCGCAGGATCTGCGCTCCGCTGTAAAACTGATAATGCTGCACGGCCTTAACACCCGTTACCGGATCAGCGAGCGTCAGTTCCAGCTTGCGCCCCAGTGCATTCACTGTGTCACTATGTCCGCTGTATTCCATCCGCAGTCCCGGATAAGAGGCGCGGTGCGTCCGTCCGTGATACTCATCCCGGTCCTCCCCGGACAGCTGCAGCTCCAGCAGCCGGAAGCCCGGCTTATGCTTGTCCGCAATCACGCCCGGCTCAAGCGGAGCTGCCCCGAAATGCAGCAGCCGCACATCCAGCTCCTCTGTAATTTCAATCGTAAGATAAAGCCCGTTTTCGGCAATCTCAATCAGTCTGCTGGTCATAAGTGTTGAAGCCTCCTGACAAATGATGGTGTCTTCCTTCTCTCCTAATTATAAAGCCTGTGTTTTGGATTTCTACTGCGGCCAGCAGATATAATCAGGAAATCCAAACATAACAGCGGCCGGAAATCCAAACATTCCCCGCAGTTGCGGCAAGCCGCCGAGCAATCCGCTTTAAAAACTCTGTTACATAACAAAGACAGCCCCGCCGGTAAGAACCTTACCATCGAGACCGTCCCGGTTATCACTTTCTTTTATTCAGCTGAACCGAATTGAATCCAAGCTTTTTGAATCTCATCAATCGCCTGGTCTTTAGTCTTGCTGCCGCCGATATAAGCCTGCATCAGCTCACCGAATTTCTGGTGGAAGGTATCCAGCGAGTAGTTGACGGACAGGTCGCCGGACTTCTCGGTTTTGAGAATTTCATTCATTTCCTTAGGCATCTGCAGATCAGGCATAGGTGCATCCTTGATTGGCGGAATAACCTTGGCTACAGTGGAGAACCAGCTCTTGCCGTAGTCGGAAGTGTACAGCCAGTTGAAGAATTCAATTGTTTCGGCAGCGACTGCGGAATCCTTGTTGATGCGCAGCGCCTGGTCAGCACCGGTAATGATTTGGGACTGCTCAGCCTTGTCGCTGACCGGATAGCCGGCGATGCCGAGATCAAAGTCAGGGGTGATTTTCTTAATAGCTTCTTCATCCCATGCGCCCTTACCAGTCATAAATGCTGCTTTGCCAAGGGCAAAGTCACTGACCTGAGCGTTACTGTCACGCTCCAGCGGCTTGTCTGTACCATGTTTAACCGTAGTATCAATGAAGCTGAAGAAGTTATCGTACAGCACCGGATGATCCTTAATGGTCGTTTCCCCGGCGATGAACTGGGCTACAAGCGTCTTAGCATCTGATCCCGCATCGATTGCGGCTGCATCCACGAAGTGCTGGAAGATATGCTTCCATACCCACCACTCTTTGTAGGCATTGGCAAACGGTGTAATGCCCTTGGCTTCCAGCTTGGTGATGGCGTCATCCAGCTCAGCGGTTGTTTTTGGCACTTCAGTGATGCCGGCATCTGCGAGAAGCTTTTTGTTGTACATTAGCACGAACAGATTGCCTTTGACCGGAAGTCCCAGCACCTTGCCGTCTGTTGAGCTCATGTTGGCACGCACCGCATCAGTCATCGCTGCTGCCAGCGGCTCATTGGTCAGGTCGGCACTGTATTCGGCAAAGGTATCGATATCCCCGCCGGCAGTAGTCTGGAAGACGTCCGGTGTGCTGCCTGCGGCAATTTTTGATTTTAGTACGGTATTATAGTCGGCTTGCATAATTTCCAGGTTGATGGTCACGTTCGGCTTCACTTTTTTATATTCGGCAATGTAAGCATTGAAGGCGTCCGTGTACTCCGGAGATGCGGTGAACATATTAATCGTTACGGGCTTGGAGGAGTCTGTTTCGGCAGCTGCATTATCCCCGCCGTTTGTTCCAGCCGTGTTGTTAGCGGCATTATTGTTATTGCCTCCGCAGCCGGCCAGCAATCCCCCGGCGAGCAGCAGGCTCGCAGAGACCGCCATGAATCTTTTTAACATGATGTTGCCCCCTTTTCCTCATGTATCTTGTGTTCTTGGTGTTTATTCTAAATAAAAAGAAAAAGGATAAGAATGTACATAAGTGAACTTCTAAGGGTAAAAAAGTGGGCTAATGTAACCGTTTCACTTTTCTGCCTCCAGCGCCCGGGTCCGGAATTCAGAAGGCGAGCAGTCATAGTAATTGCGGAACGCCTTGCTGAAATAGTTCTTGTCCTTGTAGCCCAGCATTTCAGAAATATCCTGAACCTTGAGCGCCGGGTCGGCCAGCAGATCCCTGGCTTTGTCCATTCTCACCTTTTGCACATACTCATGAATGCCGCAGCCGTATTTGCCCTTGAACAGCTTCATCAAGTATTCTCTGCTCAGGAAATACTTATCCGTGAACATCGATATTTTAATATTCTCGAAATAATGGTTATCAATGTATGCTTTAATATTTTCCAGCACCCCGCTGCGGTTACCGGCCAGCGATCTGCTGATTTCACCGGCATAGGCATCCATAAGCTCATTCAGCAGCCCTTCAAACTGGCTGAACGAGCTGTAATCCCCGCTGAGACCCAGTGCAGCCAGCCCCCTGTTCTTAACCGCACGCAGCGAAGCCGGCGCTTCCTCCAGCTCACCGGCAATGTCGCCGAGCAGAATCAGAAGCTCACGGAGCGTCCGGTCTGCATCCCCCAGGCTGAAATGAGCGGAGGACTGCCACTTCCGGGTGAATTCATTCAGAATGCTTTTGGCATGGGCGGCGTTTCCGCTCTCCAGAATGCTGCGGATCTGCGGCATCCGTCCTGTCAGGGAAGGGCTGTCCTTGAAGCCCTGCACGGCAGGGCCGCCTCCGGCCACCAATGGCCCCTTCAATTGCAGCAGATCGATATCATCGAGCCTTGCTTTAGCCATATCATAGGAGCCGGCAAGCTCAAGGTAGTCACCGTATGTAGCACCGACCGCACCGGCACATACGATGCCGAACAGCTCCTTCAGCGTCGCAGCCGCCTTTTTCAGCTGATGCATGGAGTGAAAGGCCGCGTCCTCCTCATAGCCCTTTTTCAGCGTAAATACCGCAATCAGCTCCCGCTCATTCTTCGGATTCACAAAGCTGAACGCCTCAAATGCCCCGCCGCTGTTCTCATTAATCACGTTCGTCACGGCAAAATGCATCAGATCACGGTCCTCGCGGAACCTTGCGCGGCGCACCTGCTCCAGATTGAGCAGCCGCAGAACGCCGGCCGTGAACTGGCTGCCGGCCGTATCCGCGCCGATCAGCGGCAGAAAGGCCTCATTGGACTGGCTCTTGAAGCTGCGCTCTATAATGGAGAGATACATCTTCTCCTTCAGCTTCGGTACAGACATATTCAGTGTAATATTTTGCGTGATGAACTCACTTCTCTTCCGCCGTTTCGCTTCAAGCATATCTACAGCCTTGCGCAGTGCACTGTTGAGATCGCCGCGGTTCACCGGCTTCAGCAAATAATCGACCACCTTGGAGCGGATCGCCTGCCGGGTATATTCGAAGTCATTGTAGCCGCTGATCACAATCAGCAGCAGCTCTGGAAACTCCTGCTCCGCAATCTGCAGCAGCTGGCTGCCGCTAAGCTCCGGCATTTTCATATCGACCAGGGCCAGATCGAATTTGTCCCTGCGCAGCATCTCCAGCCCGGTCTTGCCGTCATTTGCCTCCAGCACCTCGCTGACCCCGAGTCCCTTCCAGTCGCCCAGAATATGAATCGCTTCGCGCAGCGGCTCCTCATCATCAATGATCAGTACTTTATACATGTTGTTATTGGCCTCCCCGCGGTAAAAGAATATCCATTTGCGTTCCGTTTCCCTCACTTGTTATCAGCAGTCCCGCTTCATCCCCGTACAGCAGCTTCAGCCGGGTGTTTAAATTTTTTAGCCCGATGCTCTCGTGCCCGCCATCCCCAGCCGCTTCCCCGCCCAGCTCTTCCTCCCACTGGATCTGCAGCGAGCCCAGCACCTCACCGAGCCGTTCCTCCGTCATTCCCGGGCCGTCATCCTTCACTGAAATGACACTGTAGGCCGGTGTGACATGCGCCTCAATCCGGATGGTGACGGTGGCAGATACCTTTTCCAGGGCATGCTTGATGCAGTTCTCGACCAGCGTCTGCACCGACAGCTTCGGAATCCGCAGCTCCATCAGGCTCTCATCCCAGTTGTATACCACTTGCATCCGGCTGCCGAACCTTGCTTTCTGCAGAGCCAGATAGCGCTCTATATGCCGCAGCTCCTCGCTGGCCTGGACAACATCCCGGCCGCTGATGCAGTATCTGAGCGTAAGCGCCAGATTGTCCACCATCTCGACGATATCATCATTGTTGTTTTTGAGCGCCTTGGTGGAAATCGCCTGCAGGGCATTATAGAGAAAATGCGGATTGATCTCCGCTTCAAGCGCTTTAAGCACCGCGTTTTTCTCGACGATTTTCATTTTATAGCGTTCATTGATCAGCTCGTTCGTCCGCTCCACCATCTTGTTGAAATGCCGGGACAGATAGGCAATTTCATCATTGCCCTCCACTCTCGCCTCCGCCTCAAAGCTGCCTGCGCTGAAGCGCTTCATCTGTAGGGACAGATTCTTCAGCGGGCTGGTAATCCGGTTCGACAGGAAGCCGACCAGAATGACCGAGGCCATCAGAAACAGCAGCCCGATCGAATAGCTGAGCTTGCGCGTCGTTGTCGCCGCTTCGTAAATTTGCTTGTAGGGAATCGGCTTAACGAGCTTCCAGCCCTCTTTTTGACTGATATCATAGATAACCAGGTACTTCTCCGCCTCATCCGCCCAGGTCAGCTGTCCGCCCTGCTCAGGTGTAAGCTGGCTCAGCAGCTCCGCCTCTTGCGCACGGGCATAAAACGTCCGGTCATCCACGACAAACGGCTCGTTGTCCGGGCTGATATACATTAGATGCTCCCCTTCTGCGAAGGGAATATCCTTAATAATCTCATCCGTCACACTGGAGTTGAAATACAGCGACAGCACCGCCTGCGGCTCACGGGAAGATATCGAGCGCAGCAGCCGGTGATAGCCCATGAAGCTTGCATCCGGCTTGACCTGATAGTCCCCCTGCTCTGCCGTACCATTAACAAAAGACTGGTAGGAGCGGTTGTTCGGACTGCCGAGTGCACGCTTGTACCAGGTCAGCTGATCAATCGGCGGATGCTCGGCGACCCGGACCGTAATATTATAGTTCTCTTTTGTCACATAATAATATTTCTGCTCCTTGATGATGTAGAGATAGATCGACTCCAGATCCTTGCGCGAAAAATAGAGATTCTTCAGATAGTCCTCCACATACATCTTGGAAGCATAATCCTGTGATTCATGCGTAATGGCGTAAGCGAATTCGTCATAGGAGATCTGCGGCAGGGACAGCTGCTCAATCCCGTCCAGATAGCTCTCCAGATTCCGGCCGACCAGCAGCAGGTTGTTGCTTGTGCTCGATATGCTGTTGTTCACCGATTCCTTGCGCAGCATTCCGTAGGAGATGAACGTCAGCGAAGTGACCACGAGGATGACAATAATGGAGAACAGCAGGATCAGCTTATTGGCCAGACGGCGGGAAATCCGCTCCAGCAGCGGCTCCAGCAGCTTTTGCAGGGTGTTTTTGATAATGGCCGAAGCCTCCTCGCCTGTAATTTTGTTTCCGCTTTCAGTTCACTTTTTTACCCCTAACTGTCTTCTTAAATCCATTTCTGAGTATACGGCGCTGCCCTATAATACACAATATAGACTAACCGGAATGGTTAAGTGTGGCAAGCGGGGTCAGTTACTCCCACCCTATAAATAGCAGAAGAGGTGCATCCATGTTAAAATCACTCGGCAGAAAATGGCGCGAGAAAACGGAATTCGGGCTCTTCACCCTCCCCGTTCTCATCTGTATCGCAGTAGCCTTCTACATCCCGTTTATTATGACCATCCGTTATTCCTTAACCAAATGGAACGGAATTTCCAAGCATCCCAAATTTGTCGGGCTGGACAACTTCAAGCAGATATTTACGGGGGATACCAACTTCTCCGATTCGGCCTGGTTCACGATTAAATATGCCGTACTCTACATCGTAATTGTCAATGTGCTGGCCATTCTGCTGGCCGTGCTGCTTGATATGAAGCTGAAGTCCACCTCCTGGCTGAGAGCGGCCTTCTTCATCCCTTATATTCTCAGCCTGGTTATCGTCGGCTTTATCTGGAAATTCATCTTCATGCAGGGCTTCAACTCGCTCGGTGAAAGCACCGGCTGGGCCATCTTCGATCTGAGCTGGCTGGGGACGCCGGGGCTCGCTTTTATATCCATATTAGGGGTATCCATCTGGCAATCTATCGGGTTCTATCTTGTCATTTACATCGCCGGCCTGCAGTCTGTGCCTGAGGATCTAAAAGAAGCAGCAACGGTGGACGGCGCCGGGGCGCTCAGACGTTTCTTCAGCATTACGCTGCCGCTGCTTGCACCATCCATTACAATCTCGGTATTTATGGCGCTGACCAACTCCATTAAAGTATTCGACGTGATCCTGTCGCTGACCGGCGGCGGTCCCGGCGGAACCACCTACAGTATCGCCTATGACATTTACCGTGACACGTTCCAGAACAACCTGTACGGCTACGGTACGGCGAAAGCGCTTATCCTGTTCGTTGCGGTGCTGATCGTTACCGTTATTCAGCTTACATTCTTCAAGAAAAGAGAGGTGGAGGCATAATGAAAACCAACAACAAGGCAGGCAAAATTGTACTGGAGATTGTGCTCGTCCTCCTCTCCCTGCTGTTCCTGTATCCGCTGTTCCTGACCATTATCAACTCGTTCAAAAGCTTCGGCGAGGTCATGACCGACGTCATTGCCCTGCCGCAAAAGCTGACGTTCGCCAACTATTCCTATGTATGGGAATTCATCAACTATCCGCGCCTGTTCCTGAATAACTTCATCATTACCGGACTGGGGCTGCTGGGTATTGTGTTTGTCTCCTCCATTGCCGCCTATAAGCTGGCGCGGACCAAAACAAGATGGAGCGGTGTCATCTACTTCCTCTGCATTATGCCGATGCTGATTCCGTTCCAGTCCATCATGCTGACCGTGCTGCAGACGGCCAAAAACCTAAATTTGTCTGAAAGCACCTGGGGCCTGGGCCTGCTGTACTGGGGCTTTGGTGCACCGCTTGCCGTATTTATCTATCATGGCTTCGTGAAAGGCATTCCGCTGGAAATCGACGAAAGCGCCACGATTGACGGGGCCTCCGGCTTCCGACTGTTCTTCAGTGTCATCTTCCCGCTGCTGAAATCGGTAACAACCACCATTGTCATCATCGATGTAATGTGGATCTGGAACGACTTCCTGCTCCCGCTGCTGATGGTCAACGGCTCACCGGATACGAAGACGCTGACGCTGGCCGCTTACACCTTCGTCGGACAGTATACCTCTGACTGGCAGTATGCAATGACAGCTATGGTAATGGCCGTATTGCCATCGATCATCGTGTTCATCTTCCTGCAAAAGTATATTGTCAAGGGCGTTGTTGCCGGGGCGGTTAAGGGCTGACCGGGTAGAGCTGTTGCAGTCTACAGCATGATTTAACTATAAAAAGCACCCCGCAGCCGTGATGGCTGCGGGGTGCTTTTGGGTTTGGTATGCCTGATGCGCCTATCGCCTGTCTGCGGACTAAACTCGTTAGGCTTCGTTCAATTAAGTGGAAATACGTCACCTAATTCCGGGCTGAGTGCCGGGAAGAGAACATTAGCTGGAAAAAGGACACCTAATATTGCTGATTTCGCTCCGAGGGAGGATTAGCTCCACAGCCCCCTAAAGAAGTTGGAGTCCTCCCCCACAAAAATGTAGACTAGATACAGGAGGAGGATGAACGGTATGGGACACTTAACAGGAACAAGAGAGAAGGCCGCGCAAGAGGTGTTGTCTGGCATTAAGGCAGCGGTGGTTGCCCGAAAGTATGGAGTGACCCCATCGACGGTGAATCAGTGGGTGAGAGATTACCGGGAAGCCCATGGGGAACAAGATCATCCGTATCCCCAAGATCAGGTGGAGGAACTGAAACGCCTGCTGGATGTCGAGCAGAAATACGAGAAGGCTGTGAAGATCCTCGGTGAAAAGGAGCTAGAGATTGAGATTTTGCGTGAACTGCTAAAAAAGCCAACCCCTGCTTATCCGAAAAAATCGAGGTAGCCGATATGTTCATTAAGCAGGGGAATAAAGCAGCGTTGGTACTACGTCTCGTGGGGCTAGCAGAGTCTACGTATTACGACCGTAAGAAACGCAAGTCACAGGATGCCCAGGCCGTACCTCAGGGGCGCGGAAGACCCGTACCCGGCTATTCCCTGACCGAGTCTGGAGAGAAGATTAGCGACGGGCAGATCCAGGAAATGCTTCTGGAACTGGTCGCTGGAGAAGAGCACGTGTACGGGTACAAGCTCCTGGCCAAGTGCTTATGGAACCAGCACAGCCTTAAGCTCAATCACAAGAAAAGCTACCGGCTGTGTCAGGCGCTGGAGATCCTGCAGCCCCAGCGTCACAAGCGCTTTAAGCATCCCCGGAAGCTGCCGGAGAACCGGGTTATTACCGGAGCGGGTCAGCTCTGGCAGATGGACATTAAGTACGGGTACGTGGCGGGCCGGGACCGGCATTTCTTCGTCCTGAGCATTATCGATGTGTTTACCCGTGTCATCGTCGGCTACCACCGCGGATCGTCGTGTGAGGCCAAGCACGCCTGCCAGACGCTGGGACGCGCCATGGAGCAGCACTGCGCCCAGGACAGTGCACGCCCGGTGATCCGCACCGACAACGGCCCACAGTTCGTCAGCCACCTGTTTGGTGACATGTGTGAAAGCTGGGAAATGACTCATGAACGCATTCCGCCTCGAACACCGGATTTAAATGCTTTTATTGAATCGTTCCACAGTAATATTGATCGGGATTTGTTCCGTAAAGAGGCATTCGAAACGTTCGACGAGGCCTATGAAGCCGTGGACCGGTACATGGATTTCTACAACAACCGGAGAATGCACACCAGCCTTCGCAACATGCCACCGGTTGAATTTTCAGAGTGGGTCATGGGCCTAGAAGACCGGTCCGCCTTCTTCTGGCCGAGGAAAAAAGCGAAATAAAGAGCATAGCTACGACAAGTACCGGTTTTATACTGAGGACTCCGGGATAAGGGGGTCTCACCGTTAGCGGCGAATTAGGATACATTTTTCCGGCTAATCGCCTTGAATTCCACATTGGCGCAGGATTAGGTGACTAAAATCAAACTAATTGCCGGTTAGCAGCAGAAGCAGCTAGCGTGGAACTGTAGGGTGAGCGGCTAAGGTTGAAAGGTGCTAAGCTTATGACATCAGCCTGCAGCTCACTGCTTCTCGCTGACTGTTCCGTCCGTGGCGATCTTGGCGTTGAATGACAGCTGGTTCAGCTTTTGGATTGCTTCCTTATTATAGGCAGCGCCCATAAAGTTCGGCTGTCCCCCGATAATCTTGACCGGAGTAATTCTGCTGGTAATACCCGATTTCGTAATCGTAAAGTCAGCCAGCATCGAATGCACGGTCTTCTCTCCGCCGCGCGTGGACTTATTGAACACAAAGTTACCCAGCGAGTAGTAGATCGGCTTGTGCTTGTAATACTCAATGCCCATCAGGCAGTGGCTGTGCGCACCGATGATGATATCAGCGCCGCTGTCAATCATCTGCTTGGCCAGTGTCCGGGCATATTTCTCAGGATAATCCTTGAACTCCTCGTTCCAGTGCAGATATACGACAGTATAGTCGTTATCCTTGGCAGACTTTTTGATGGCACTGAGCAGCGGCTCGGCAGTGTAGGCTGACGCGGCTCCCGGGGTATCCTTCCCGGCATGCCAGGAAGGGCCGGACAGCACCCGGCTTGCACCGAGCACGGCGATCCGTTTGCCCTTGACCGTTTTGACATACGGCTTGAATGCCTCGCTGATATTGCTGCCGGCTCCGGTATGGCCGATCTTGTATTTATCCAGATGGACCAGCGTATCCAGCATCGCAGCCTGCCCGTAGTCAAGGATGTGATTGTTCGCCAGTGTCACGCCGTCAATGCCGGCATAGCTCAAGCCTCCGAGCGCCGCCGGCTTGGAGCGGAAGGCAAAGGTCTTCTCCGCCGCCTTGCCGCGCACCGAGACTGGAGTCTCCAAATTTGCGAAAGCCAGATCAGCCTTTTGCAGGACAGGAGCTACCTTGGCAAACGGGAAATTGACACCGTATCTGGCAATCTGATCCCCCACGAAGCCGTCCAGCAGGATATCTCCGGCGAAGGTCAGGGTGATCCGGTCTGCCGGCTGTGTTTGGGATGCCTCACCAAAAACCGCCGGGACCGGGATCAGCATAAAGAGGATTACAATAAGTATGGCAGCTCTGCGCACTCGGGTTACTCCTTTTGATAAGATATTTATCAACTATAACGATAATATTCATTACCCAAAAGAGTAGAAAGTCCCTGCTAGCTTTGCGCTTTTTTCAGCACCGCCCGGAAGCAGTTCAGCCCGCCCCACTGGTCTGTCCGCAGGGCATCCGCCGGAAGCTGGAAATCCGTCTCCCCCCAATACTGGAATCCGGCCTGCAGCAGCACTTCGTTCATCACCGGCAGATTCACGGTCGGATAATCAAACGTCAGCACCAGCAGCCCCTCCCCGTTCAGGGTTCTGTGGAACTCCCGGATCGCCAGGACGGCATCGTCCACGGACAGATGCTCCAGCACCGAGATGCAAAAAATTGTATCAAAGCTTTCGTCACCATATGGCAGCGAAGTCAGGTCGGCCTGAGCCAGATGCAGGCTGGTTGTTCTTCTGGCCATTACCTGCCTTGCCGCCTCCAGCCCGATATCATCTGCAATATCCTGGAGGATAGCTTCCTTTGAAACGATTCTGGCATCTATATCGCAGGCATACACCTCGGCGCTGTAGCCGGCAAGATAGAACTTGAGCGGATGGGATATACCACAGGCGGCATCAAGCACCACATCATGGGGCGAAATGAAATTCGTACACCATTCATATTCATAAGGCCGGCTCCACCAGGACTCCGGCAAATCGTAAATCAGCTTGTCACGGCGGGCATCGGAATTGACAAAAAAGCGGGATACATAAGGATGTGTCGGCATGGCCAGGACTCCTTTTTACGGGTTTCGGTAGTGAGAGTATATTCACCATTCCCTGATTCATGCCACATCCTGTTACACGTAATAGGACAACAGCTTGGCGTCGATGCCGTGTCTGCTGATCAGCATGTCCAGCATTTTGGACCACTCCGCGTCGACGGTGCAGCGCTGCGGGCGTGCCTCGAACCACTCAACGGACTGCCTGATCCCCTCAGCAAACGGAACTGTAGCACTGAATTCAGGCACCAGCCGCTTAATCTTGCTGTTGTCGAACACGCTGCTCACCGCCTGGTCGCCGATCAGGCCGTCTGCGGTTCCTGCCGGGGTATGGCCGGCGATGAAATCTGTCGAGATATGAACCACCTTCGGCTCTCTTCCCGCTGCTTCGCCAATCGCGGCATAAATCTGATTCCAGTTCAGCGATTCATCAGACGTGATATGAACCGCTTCGCCAATTGCTTCCGGATTGCCCAGCAGGCCTACAAAGCCTTTGGCAAAATCCGTATTGTGAGTCATAGTCCAGAGAGAGGTGCCATCCCCGTGAATGACAATCGGCTGTCCCTTGCGGATCCGCTCGACCAGTGACCAGGGATGCTTGCCGCTGGTCAGGGCTGCCGGAATAGCTGTAACTCCATAGGTATGTGAAGGACGTACGATCGTTACCGGAAAGGCGCTGCTGCGGTGTTCCTCCAGCAGCAGCTCTTCGCAGGCGATTTTGTTGCGGGAATATTCCCAGTACGGATTAACCAGCGGCGTTTCTTCCGTAATCAGATAGCTGCGCTGCGGCTTCTGATAGGCCGAGGCTGAGCTGATAAAGATATACTGCTTCGTCTTACCGGCAAACAGCCCGATATCGGTCTGTACATGCTCCGGCGTGAACGCAATCCAGTCTACAACGGCATCAAATTCATAACCCTTCAGGGCTTCAGCAGCTCCCGCCGCATCACGGATGTCCCCCCGGATCACCTTTGCCCCTTCAGGCACGAACGCATCCCGCTCTCCGCGGTTAAACAGATACAGCTCGATTCCCTGTCCTACTGCAAGCTTCGATACGGCCTCGCTGATTAATCCTGTGCCTCCGATAAAAAGTACCTTCATCTGTATCTGCTCCTCTCTCTATTCAATGATAGCGGCAATACGCGACAATACCTCATCGTTCAGTTCAATACCTGAAGCCTTAACATTCTCCTCCACCTGCTCCGGTCTGCTCGCGCCGACAAGTGCGCTGGCCACATTGGGCTGGCGCAGAATCCAGGACAGGGCCAGATTGCCTACAGAGATGTCCAGCTCAGCTGCTATTTCGCCTAGCGCCTGTACTTTCGCGATTTTTTCCTCCGTGATCCCATGGCGCATCCGCTCCAGCTTGGACGCACGGCTATCCTCCGGAATGTCATCAGCCGAGCTGTATTTTCCGGTCAGCAGTCCTTGGGCCAGCGGTGAGAATACAACCTGTCCAATGCCCTTACGCTCTCCAAGCGGAATAATTTCCTTTTCAATGTAACGCTCGAACATATTATAAATAGGCTGATTGACGACAATACGGTCCAGCAGATAGCGGTCAGCAACCGCAAGCGCTTCAGTCATCTGTGCAGCCGTCCATTCACTAACACCGACATAAAGCACCTTGCCCTGCCGGACCAGATCATCCAGTGTGCGCAGGGTTTCCTCTACCGGTGTCTCCGGGTCATAACGGTGGCAATACATTATGTCCACATAATCAGCGCCAAGCCGCTTGAGGCTGGCATGGCACTGCTCCGTAATATGCTTGCGGGACAGCCCGCGGTCATTGGGCCCGTCGCCCATAACGCCGTACACCTTGGTGGCCAGGACATAGGATTCGCGGGGAAATCCGCGCAGTGTCTCGCCCAGGAGCGTCTCGGCCGCACCCTTTTCATACACATTGGCTGTATCAAAAAAATTCACGCCTAATCCGTAAGCGGTTTCAATAGCTTTAACAGCATTGTCCCGCTCCAC
This sequence comes from Paenibacillus sp. FSL R7-0273, assembly GCF_000758625.1. Lineage (NCBI taxonomy): Bacteria > Bacillati > Bacillota > Bacilli > Caryophanales > Paenibacillaceae > Paenibacillus > Paenibacillus sp. FSL R7-0273. Next base: position 2,343,105 of record NZ_CP009283.1, on the reverse strand, counting down.
ATATCCGCCGTACGTCAACCAGCTTCCCAGGCTGATCTCACTTACCTTCAGCCCGCTCCCGCCTAATCTGCGGTACTTCATTCCACACTTCTCCTCTCAATCCTCTTTATCTGCCCTGACAGAGCAGGCAGTACTTGCACTTGTTATTCTAGACCAGTTTGGAATGAATTTCTATCTCTTTGATTAAAACCCGGACTACAGCAGCCTTTTTAAGCGTCCCTTACACCGCCCGCTCTATCATTTTTGATTGTGTCAAATAGGTGAACCCCTATATAATAGAAGAGGTTGAAGCGTAAACAAACAGGCCAAATAATGTAATAAATCATACAAAAAAGACTTCTTCTCTGCAAGATTCAACTTTCACCAGCACCAACCTTATATTGTCTATGATTAATAACACTATCATTCAACATCTCCCAGGAGAGGACTACCTCTATGAACAGCCCGCAGCTGCTTATCGCAAGCCCCATTAGACAAAAGCCGGAAATACTCAGCCTGTTCCTGCATTCCCTTGGCAAGCTAAATACAGCCGGTCTTGGAGCGGACTATATGTTCGTCGATGATAATACCGACCCGGCATCCTCCAGGCTTCTGCATCAGTTCGCCAGACGGGCAGGCGGAGCTGTAACCATAGTTTCACCCCCGGAGGAAGGAGCCGCTGCCTACCTTCGTGATGACGACAGCCACCGCTGGCCGGAGGCCGCTGTCTGGAGGGTCGCCGCGATGAAGGATCAGATTCTGCAGGCAGCCGTCGACGCTGACTATACGCATGTCTTTCTTGCCGATTCCGATTTGCTGTTCCATCCGCAGACGCTTAAAGCGCTGCTGGACTGCGGCAAGGAGCTTGTATCGGCTATATTCTGGACCCGGTGGCAGACAGATACAATGGAGATGCCGCAGGTATGGCTGCACAGTGAATACGGCCAGCATCCTCTAACCAGGCGTGAGGAGCTAACCCCCCGGCAGTGCTGGAGCCAGGTTCAGAGCTTCTATGCGAAGCTGCGCCGGCCGGGCCTGCATGAGGTCGGCGGTCTCGGAGCCTGCACGCTCATAAGCCGGCAGGCACTGCTGCAGGGCGTGCGGTTCGCGGAGATTCCCAATCTTGGCTACTGGGGCGAGGACCGCCATTTCTGTGTCCGTGCTGCTGCACTCGGGCTGCAGATGTTTGTTGAAACGACCTACCCTGCCTATCATATCTACCGCAGCTCGGATCTGGCCGGCTGCTCTGCGTTTTTTGAAGCCTGCAGCCAGGCAGCGCAAGCGGCGGGCTCGGACCTGGAAATAGCCTTGGAATATATTCACTACGGATATGATGAGGCCGCAGCTCAGCGGCTTGAGCAGTTTCTTATGGAGAATCAGGGGAGCGAGGATGAACAGGTTACCGCGCTGCTGGAGCTCGATGCCTGTTACGGCAGACTCGGCGATACAGAAAAAGGCCTCGTCTTGCTTACCAAAGCTGCAGTTAGCTGCAGCCGGGCTGAGCTTAGCTTCAGAATCGGCGCCAAATGGATGGATCAGCAGGCCTGGGAGGAAGCGCTCCGCTGGCTCAAGCAGGCGCTGGCTGCACCACGTCCGGCTCACTGGGAAACCCTGCCCGGCAAAGATACGTGGACCTGGAAGCCCTGCATTCAGCTATGCGTCTGTTACAGCAGGCTCGGCAGCTGGCAGACAGCATACGAATACAATGAGCAAGGGCTTACCTATAACCCGGATCATCCGGTTTTACTTACTAACCGCAGTGCATTGCTGGACAAGCTCGGCTCCGCTGAAATGCAGTCCGCTATCCAAGAAACCGGCTAAGACCAAATGGCCGGAAATGACAAAAAAGGCTGTCTCCGGCATTTGAACGGGAGACAGCCTTTTACAGACGGCAAGAAGAATCAGTCCTCCCATTCCAACAGCCGGGGCTCCGGATCGAGGATGGAATGATACTGGGCAAGACTGCCGTTAATGCCTCCCGGATCAAGCTCCATGTAGCGGCGGTGCTTGCTGACGCGGTCCTCTGCCCTGGCCCAGCCCAGATGCTTGAGGCGCAGCCCGGATATTTCATTGTGCAGCCCATATATATTGTCGGGAAAACGTCCGCAGTGCTGGCTGGTTTCACGCCAAGTATATTGGTAGCCCGGCTCATAACGGAGCAGGAACGGACGGTAATAATGGTGTGCCTGCCAGTATGCATCATCCCTGTAGGCTGACATAGTCCAAAAATCATAAAGGCGGAAGGAATACAGATATACGCCATCCCTGGATATAAGAGATTCTACCTGCCCGTCAAAGGCATCCTCAAACCACTCATCCGCATCCAGATTCAGGATCCAGTCCGGCTTAACGGCAACCGTCTCCTCCCATTGCTGCCGGCGCAGTTCAATTTCATTGCTGAACCGTGAGGCCTGATTCCGGATCAGTTTGACTTCTATTCCCTGAAGCATTTCCAGGCACAGCCCCGGGGTTCCGTCTGTACTGCCGTCATCAATAATAACGGCATCACTGATATAATGCCGATGGCGTTCCAGGGCATGCCTGAGGTATCGTCCCTGTTCATTGCGGACAACCATGGAAAGGGTCAGACGCGGTTTGTCGCTGCTCAAGAAACCACCTTCATTTCTTTTGTTATGAATGATCATCCAGACAGCCTCTACTATAGCAGCAAAACAATAAAATTTGAAGGATCACAGCCGGAAACGGCTTTACGGCTTCATACGGGAGGAACCTGCAGCGTGACGATAAACCGCAGACGAATATTTGCTTTTACAGCAACGGTAATTATTCTTTGTACTATTATAACAGCAACCATTCCCAGGGTTCTGGAGGAGGTGCGGCTCGGGCTTGACCTGAAGGGCGGGTTCGAGGTGCTGTATGAAGCTCAGCCGCTTGAGCCCGGTGGTGTAATTACGCCGGAGAGCCTCCGGCAGACAGCTGCCAGTCTGGAAAAAAGAGTTAACGCACTCGGTACCTCCGAGCCTGAAATCTGGACAGAAGGCACGAACCGGATACGCGTCCGCCTTCCGGGCGTTACTGATGAGCAGAATATCAGAGAGCTGCTCGGCAAACCGGCCGAACTGACGGTAGTTGGTCCGGACGGTTCACTTGAGCTTCGCGGAGATGACTTTGTCGAGGGGGAAACGCTGGCAGTACGCGATGAATTAGGCCATCCGGGTGTCCTCGTCACACTGAAAAACCCGGATAAACTCAAGGAAATGTCAACCCGCCTGCTGAACCGGCAAATCCGGTTTGAACTGGACGGGGAGCTGCTTACTGATCCGGTCGTCCAGGCGGTCATGACGAACGGACAAATGCGGATTGTCGGCGCTTTCTCACAGAAAGAAGCTTCTGAGCTTGCAGACATCATTAATATGGGGGCACTGCCTCTGAAGCTGAATGAGAAGCTGAACCAGACCATCGGCGCCTCTCTCGGTCAGGAAGCTTTAACACAAACACTGCGGGCTGCAGCAATCGGCTCTATAGTAGTGCTGCTGTTTATGCTGGTCTTTTACCGGCTGCCCGGATTAATTGCTTCCTTCACCCTGATCACCTACGGGTGGCTGCTGCTGATCTGCTTCAATCTGGTCCAGGCTGTCATGACCCTCCCGGGAATAGCCGCCTTTGTGCTCGGCGTCGGGATGGCCGTTGACGCTAATATCATTACCTATGAGCGGATTAAGGAGGAGCTCCGCTCCGGCAAAAGCCTGCCGTCCGCGCTTACAGCCGGCTCCCGTCATTCCTTCAGGACCATTATGGACTCCAATGTAACGGCACTGATCTCTGCCATCTGTATGTTCTCGCTCGGCTCGGGAGCCATTAAAGGATTTGCAGTAACCATGATTCTGAGCATTGTGCTGAGCATCCTTACCAATGTCTATTTCTCCCAGTGGCTGCTCCGCCAGCTTGGGCGCTCCGGCCGGCTGCAGAACAGCAGATGGTACAGTGTGAAGCCGTCCGGGATTCATGCATTCGGTGCGCATGAAGCACATGAGGTTACAGCCTCTCACCGGAGCTTTAATTTTACGGGATCGCGCAAATATTTCTATGCCTTTTCCGGTGTGCTGTCGGTCATTGGCATCGTCAGCCTGCTGATTCAGCAGGTGAATTACGGCGTCGATTTCCGTGCAGGCACCTCACTTGATATTCAGCTCTCGCAAAGCATCACGCAGCCGCAGGCAGAGAGCATCATCCGTGAAGCCGGGTTTCAGCCTGCAGTAGTCACCATCGGCGGAGAAGCTGCAGACCGGGTGTCACTGCGCTTTAATGAGACCTTTCCGCCTGACAGCGGAAACGCCTCGATTATCGGCAATGCTCTGACAGCCCGGATCGGCGGTACTGCCAGTCTTGAGGAGAACACCGTTGATCCGGATATCGCCAGAGAGTTCGCCAAGAAGGCCGGCCTGGCAGTAGCACTGTCCTGTCTGGCTATTCTGGTATATGTCGGTCTGCGCTTTGAAAAAAGATTTGCCTTTGGAGCGATTATTGCCCTGCTCCATGATGTGTTCGTTGTAATCACTATATTTTCTATCTTTCAGCTTGAAATCAATCTTCCGTTTATCGCAGCAATGCTGACTATTATCGGCTATTCCATCAATGATACAGTGGTCATCTTCGACCGGATCCGCGAGAACCTGAAGGGCGGTATCCCCCGTGACCGTAAACAGCTGGAGCATATCGTAAATACAAGCATTAACCAGACACTGCTCCGCTCGGTAAATACATTTTTATGCGTACTCTTTGCCTCTGCGGCCATTCTGTTCTGGGGCAGTGAGTCTATCCGACTGTTTTCCCTGGCAATGACGCTGGGTCTGATTACAGGCGTATACTCCTCCGTATGTATAGCCAGCCAAATGTGGCTGTCCCTGACGCTGCGCAAGCTTAGCCGGGAAGAACGGAATGCCATAGATGACGCCGATCCGTACCGGATGTCTGCACTGCAATTGGAATATGAGGATGCCGATGAACCGGCACGTTAAGGAGGAACAGCGATGCTGCGACAAGTTCAGAAGATATTTAATCATGAGGACTGGGAGCTAAACAGGCTCAGCCGGATCATTGAAAGTATGGATAGAATAGCTCCGGAGATTACGGCGCTTAGTGACGACGGGCTTAGAGCCCGGACCGCTGTCTTCCGCACACGGATTAATAACGGCGAGCCGCTGTACGAGCTTTTGCCTGAGGCCTTTGCTGTTGTGCGCGAAGCAGTCTGCCGGGTCCTGGGGCTTATCCTCTACGATGTGCAGCTTCTGGCAGGTGCAGCTCTGCTTGAAGGCGATATTGCGGAGATGAAGACCGGTGAAGGAAAGACATTAGCCAGTATTCCGGCCGGCTATGTCCATGCCCTGACTGGCAAAGGCGTTCATATCGTTACAGCCAATGAGTATCTGGCCGTCCGAGACAGCACCCAGCTTCAGGCCGTATATCAGTTCCTGGGTCTTTCCGTCGGCTGTACGCTGAACGGCATGAGCCGGGACCAGAAGCGCCGGGCTTACGCCTGCGATCTCACTTACGGTACTGCAAGTGAATTCGGCTTCGATTATCTGCACGACCACTTGTCCCTGTACAGCGAGCAGCTGGTCCAGCGCCCGCTCTATTATGCAATGATTGATGAGGTGGACTCCATTCTCATTGATGAAGCCCGGACCCCGCTGATTATCTCCGGCAGGGGACAGCGCCCTTCTATGCTGTACTACCGGATGAACCGCTTCATTCTACCGCTTAGGGAAGGCTTTGATTTCAGCATTGACCTGAAGGCCAAAACCCTTACCCTGACCGAACTCTGCGTCCGGAAGACCGAGCGTGAATTCATGATTGATAACCTGTTTGATCCTGAGCATTCCCTGATTCACCACCATCTCAATCAGGCGCTCAGAGCCCACCACCTTATCAGGCGGGATATCGAATATATCGTCAAGGATAATACCATTCTGCTTATTGACCCTAATACCGGGCGCCTGATGCCCGGCCGCAGATACAGCGACGGTCTCCATCAGGCGATCGAAGAAAAGGAAGGGCTGCACGTCGGAACGGAGATGGTTACCAGGGCAGCGATGACCCTTCAGCATTATTTTGCCGGATATCCGAGGCTTGCCGGAATGACCGGAACTGCCGTTACAGAGCATAATGAATTCCGTCAGGTCTACGGACTGCATGTCGTCCGGATTCCGACCCGTCTGCCCTGCATCCGCACTGACCTGGAGGATCTTGTCTATCTGACCGAAACTGCCAAGAACAGTGCAATCCTCTCCGAGGTGCTTGAACGGCATGCCAACGGCCAGCCTGTCCTGATCGGAACCGTCTCTATCGAGAGATCGGAAAAATTATCGGCACTTCTGCAGGAGGCCGGAATTTCGCACCGGGTGCTGAATGCCCGCCGGCATGCTGAGGAAGCCGAAATCATCGCCGTGGCCGGCCGGAAGGGTGCGGTTACAATCGCTACTAATATGGCGGGAAGAGGCACCGATATTCAGCTTGGGGAAGGCACCGCCGAGGCCGGAGGGTTACATGTCATCGGAACAGAGCGGCATGAGAGCCGGCGGATCGACCACCAGCTCCGCGGACGCTCAGGCCGGCAGGGAGATCCGGGCTCCAGCCGTTTCTTCCTCTCGCTGGAGGATTCTCTGTTCCAGCGCTTCGGTTCGGATTCGCTTAGCCGCAAAATGCTGAAATTGGGCCACGATGAAAACAGCCCGCTTGAAGGCAGGCTGGTCAGCCTGAGCATTGAATCCGCACAGCATGTAGTTGAAGGGATCCATTATGACACGCTGCTGCATGTCATTCAGTATGACGATGTAATAAACCGGCAGCAGAAGCTGATCTACCGGGACAGGGAGGAAGTTCTGTTAAGCCGGACCGACGGAGGTCTGGTCAAGACTATGCTGGAGCAATGGTGCAGGGACCTTATTGGTCTGCACTGCCCTGTTGAAGAAGTACCCGAGGAATGGAAGCTTGAGGTGCTGCAATCCGCCGTCAATTCCCTGCTTGATTCCGGCTTACAGGTAGGTATTAGCGATTTGCGGGGATTGGATCAGCCACAGCTGTATTCATGCCTGACAGAGCGCTTGAACGAGGCTTACCGGAGAAAAGAAGCCGCGGTTGGCAGCTTCGCAATGCGCAATCTCGAGAAATTCATCATTCTGAGCCAGGTGGACCGTAATTGGATGGAGCATCTCGATGCAATGGACCAGCTCCGGGAGGGTATTCATCTGCGGGCCTATGCCGGCAACGATCCGTTCCAGGAATATCAGTACGAGGGGCATGAAATGTTCCTGGCCATGATCCGCAATATCGGGGAAGCCGTATGCAGGGAGCTGCTCCAGGTCAGGATCTCTCCGGCGCTGCACTCCGGCACGGAAGGCTAATTAACCCGGCATAAGACAATAAAGCAAAGGGGCAGCCGCACACCGGAATGAACCGGGGCGGCTGCCCTTCTCTTTTAAAGCAGTTTGTTTAAAGTTAAATAGGAGGTGTTCCCGGCCCGATATAAATAACATTCATCGATGCCCCGTCTCCAGGGGTCAAAGTAGCGGCTCCTAACAAATTAAATAATTGCAGTTCCAACGTTTCACCGGCATACAGCTGTACGATAAATCCGTTATTAAATTGCGATCTGCTGTCGTTAGGATTAATTACGCTCGCATTGATCTGCATCCCGCTTCGCAGCACCCTTGAGCTGACCATTAATGCAGAAGTCAAATTGATATCATATTGAATATAGTAGGTTCCGGCAGTATTAATTGTAAAAATACTGTTGCTGAAGCTGACAGCAGAGCTTTGTGTGTCTAAATTCAGCGGCACACGGGTACCGCCCAGTATAACCGCAATAGTTCCGCCTGAAGCGACCCCGCTGGCGTATCCGCTCCCTCCCTCTGGTCCTGTTACTCCCGCCGGACCCGTTACACCTGTTGCTCCGGTCGCTCCAGTTACTCCTGTCGCTCCAGTTACTCCTGTCGCTCCAGTTACTCCTGTTGCTCCAGTTACTCCTGTCGCTCCGGTTACTCCTGTCGCACCAGTTACTCCTGTCGCACCGGTTACTCCTGTTGCTCCAGTTACTCCTGTTGCTCCAGTTACTCCTGTCGCTCCAGTTACTCCTGTTGCTCCAGTTACTCCTGTTGCTCCAGTTACTCCTGTCGCTCCAGTTACTCCTGTTGCTCCAGTTACTCCTGTTGCTCCGGTTACTCCTGTCGCTCCAGTTACTCCTGTCGCACCAGTCACACCGTCACTTCCCGTTGCTCCGGTCACACCAGTCGCACCGGTCACACCGTCACTTCCAGTTGCTCCGGTCACACCAGTCGCCCCAGTCACACCTTCACTTCCGGTCGCTCCCGTTTCACCCGTCGCGCCGGACGGCCCGGTTGCTCCCGTCGCTCCCGTTTCTCCCGTCGCGCCTACCGGTCCGGTTGCTCCCGTCGCTCCCGTTTCTCCCGTCGCGCCTACCGGTCCGGTTGCTCCCGTCGCTCCCGTTTCTCCCGTCGCGCCTGCCGGCCCGGTTGCTCCTGTCGCTCCCGTTTCACCCGTCGCGCCTGCCGGCCCGGTTGCTCCTGTCGCTCCCGTTTCACCCGTCGCTCCCGCCGGCCCGGTTGCTCCTGTCGCTCCCGTTTCACCCGTCGCTCCCGCCGGCCCGGTTGCACCTGTAGCTCCTGCCGCTCCATCACTTCCCGCAGGACCGGTTGCGCCTGTTGCACCAGCTCCTCCGTCACTTCCCGCAGGACCAGTTGCTCCAGTCGCGCCAGCCGGTCCTTGAGAACCAGCGTTACCGCTGGAGCCTGTTGCCCCTGTTGCTCCGGTAGGGCCGGCAGGACCGGTCGCTCCTGTCGCTCCGGTAGCGCCTGTTTCGCCTTTGACTGCCAGCTGGGCGAGCTGGGCCTTAATCTGCGGCAAGGAAACTGCCTGACTGGTTACCTCAATCATCGCCAGGCCGCTTGCATCAGATACGAGAGATACAGGCTGTCCTACCTTAAGCTGCGAGAGATTAATCGCTGCAGCGTTAAGCCCGTAGACCGCCAGTCCTTCAGTGAGACTGTATGTCGTTTTAACGCCTTCTGTATCAATTACAAGACGGTCGGCTGTAATTTCACTGATTACGCCGTATTTTACCTTTTGTGCTACCGGGGAAGTTTCATCAAGAGCGAGATAAGGCAGTGAGGCGTTAAGTATTTTTGCCATCTGGGCGCGGGTTACATTCTGTAAAGGCTTGAATTCATTGTCCGGAAAACCGTTTACGATTTTCAGCTCAGTAGCGACATGAATGGCATTTACAAGATTGGCTGAAGCATTACCGATATCTGTGAAGGGCGAAGAATCCGCAGACAGCCCGCTGATCTGGTTGGCAGACTGTATGCCGCGGACAACCAGCTCTGTAACGGTTTCACGGCTGGCCGAGTCTCTGCCCCAGCCCGGACCCAGGTCATCCTGGTCGAGCAGTCCAAGATCAATAGCAAGCTTGATGTAAGACTGTGCCCACTCATCAGCCGGATAACCGCTCACCCCTGCAGACAGCTGGCTATCCAGCCCCATCAGCCGGATCATCATGATGACAGATTCCTGGTTGGTCACGTTATCCTGCGGAGCAAAGGTGCTGCCGCCGCGGCCCTCAATGACCTCCAGCAGATTCATCTGCGTAATTTGCTTCTCAGCCCATTTCACATGCTGCAGATCTGTGAAGCTTGCTTTGGCAGCAGCGGCTGCCTGAGCTGCACTCGACAGGAACAGGCTGAAGCTGAGACCCGTCATAATCGCTTTTTTCTTATCCTTCAAAATAATCCCCCGTCCAATGTGATTATTATTACTGCGTCGCAGGTATTCAAACACTACAATTAACTGACAAGTTTGTTTACTGTGACAAAAGATACCTTCAGGCATTACAATCCTACAAGGATTTCATCTTCCCCACCTTCAAATGCTCCGCATTCCTGTCTTTTTTTGTAGCAGATAATACCTCCTATCGAAAAATGTATACACTGATTAAATGTATCACCGGACTATGGACATTTTCTGGACATTTTCCGACACATTTTTTTGTGCTGCTTAGTTGTGAAATAATCACAATCCAGCGTAAGGATCTTTTACAACCGCACACAAAAAAACACCTTCCGGCGGGGGAAGATGTTCGCTTTTTACGTCATATACATTCATAGCTTGTACAGCATATCGTTATACAGCTGTCTGACTGACTCTCTCGGCTCAAGCCCGAGCTCATGATTAAGCAGCTCCTTCATGGCATGATAATGACGGATCAGGCTGATCCGGTCCTTTTGCCGGAAATAAAGGCCCAGCAGCAGTTCATGCGCCTCTTCGTCAAGCGGGGCATGCTGCAGCAGCTTACCCATCCGCTGAATAGCTTCCTCCGTTCTTCCCTCATTCATGTAGAAGCCACAGAGCCTTTTGGACAGCTTAATATAGAAGCTCAACATTTCCTCCCGCTTGGAGATGCTCCACAGGTAGTCCGAATCGGCGAATAAATCTCCGGTGTACAGCTCCAGCACCCGCTCCACATTCATGGCGTTCGCTGTATCAACAGCCTTGTTTTCACTGATGAACGTCTCGAACTCCCAGATATCTCCTGTAGCGCGTTCAAGCTCCATCCGGTATTTTCCGCTTTTAAAATGAATAACGATGTTGATTCCCGCTGCCTTCAATGCCTTCTTCAATTTATACATAGTGGTGTGCAGGTTGGATTGGGCCTGCTCATCGCTGCAGTCCGGCCAGAGCGCCTGAATAATCTGTCCCTTGTACACATTGGACAACCCTTTCAAGAACAGGAATGACATTAGCTCCTTCGTTTTGGAGGTTCTCCATTTCACTTCCTCTTCCTCGCCCGAGGTATTCAAAAGCTTAAGTCCGCCGAAGCCGACAATACGGGTTTCTTGCGGTATGGATCGTGCGGCGGCGTTAAAAGCTCCACGCAATACCCTTTTTTTCTGAAGCCGGGTAACCGCACGGTCCAGCTGGTCCGGAATCAAGGGCTTCAGCAGATAATCGAGAGCTTCCACTTTAAAAGCATCTAAAGCGTAGGAGGTATGAGCGGTTACAAAAATAATATCCAGCTCCCCGCATAATTTCAGCAATGCCAATGCCAGCTCCACGCCGTTCATGCCCGGCATTTCCATATCCAGAAACACGGCGTCCGGCTTAAGACCGGCGATCTCCCGTATAGCATCCGAAGGCTTCCGGAAAGCACCAATCACTTCGATACGTTTATCCTTTAGCAGCATATTGCCCAGTACATCAAGCGCAGGCTTTTCGTCGTCGATGATTACCGCTCTTATCATAATTTTCCTCCAGTATACATCTGGCTGCCAAAAACCCGCTCTTACTGCGGCAGTTACGCTCAATCCATATTTTCTGCTACAACCTCATACAATTGTAGAGAATACACTTATCGCCGCGGTGAAATCATATATGAAAATACAGTCTGCCGAAAGTTAATTAAATTTTAAAATAACCATTTAGGCTAATAGTTTATCATGAAGCGTTTTTCCTGTAAATCCGCTTCCAACAGTTAATCCGGCAGGAATGAACGCTTATTTTCCCGTTAAATCTGACTGCAACTGAAAATGTATTTTAGTTTCATTTTTATACTTGCTTTATAAAAGTAATATGCTATAATAAAAACACAAACAACAAACAAACGACATTTAATATCATTACTTGGGAGGAATATCAAATGACTACTTTAAACATCGGAATTATTCTGGGAAGCACCCGTCAGGGCCGCGTTAGTCCGCAAGTTGGGGAATGGGTTAAAGGCATTGCAGATGCACGTGGAGACGCTAATTATGAAATTGTGGATATTGCCGACTTTAAGCTGCCGCTATTGGGCGAGAGCGACGATTATGCCCCTGCCGCAGCCTGGGCTGCTAAGCTGGCTACGCTGGATGGTTTTGTATTCATTGCCCAGGAGTATAACCACAGCATCACCGGCGCGCTCAAGAACGCGCTCGACTCGGCACGTGATGAATGGAATAACAAGGCGGCAGGTATCGTAAGCTACGGCTCGGCAGGCGGCGCCCGTGCAGCCGAGCATCTCCGCGGCATTCTCGGAGAGCTTCAGGTTGCAGATGTCCGGGTACATCCGCTGCTCTCCCTGTTCACTGATTTCGAGAACGGAACCGTGTTTAAGCCGGCTGACCTGCATAAAGCAAACGTCAATGCCATGCTTGATCAGGTACTGGCCTGGAGCGGTGCTCTCAAGACTCTGCGCGCGTAAGCAGGATTACTCACAGCAAACAGCCGCCTCCTGTCCGGAGGCGGCTGTTTGCTGTAGCTGCTGCAGGATGCCAGCACTCTAGCATAAATACTGCACCTACAAAAATGAAAAATTCCTCATGAAACCTTAATGTAATTACGGCGTACTAACGGGTAATTATAGAGTAAGATTAAATTACAAGCGCAACATAACATATAAGGAGGAATAACAATGCTCAGAAAACTTCTTGGTAAAGTGCTGCATTCCGTGGAACACTCCAGGCCCGGCGGTCACCGCAGGCATTCCAGCAGTCATAAAGGCCGCTCATTTTACGGCAGACACTCAAGCAGCAGCCGCGGCTATAAGCGGTATTCATCCTCCGATGCCCGGCGCGGAGGAAGCGGACACAAATATTATAAGAACCGTTACGGCAGCTCAAGCTAAGCATTGGTAGCCGAAATAACACTAGAGGCGCTTCCCGTTCAAACCGGAAGCGCCTCTTTCTATTACTACAGCAGCTTCTCATACAGTGCTGCAGCCTCACGGGCAAAGGCCTCTATGTCAGGATATGGCTCAGCCTGCTCACCCAGCAGCCGGCTGAGCAGCAGCCGCATTTCAGGTGAGAGCTTCAACTCCTCCCTCCAGCTCCGCTCCTCTTCACCCCTTACCGGCTCATAGGCAGAATACAGCATAAACAGCATCAGCCGGCCCATGTCATGCAGATCCGAGGCGACCACCGGCGGCAGCTGCTCAGGCAGCAGTGCCGGATCAAGGCGTACCTGCGCTTCTGCCGTTCTTTCTTCTCCGATTCTGCTAGCCAGTCCAAAGTCAATCAGATACAAAGCATCCTCCTGCAGGATCACATTCGGAATCCGCAGATCCAGGTGCACATAGCCGCGGGAATGAACATGGGCCACCAGCTCCGCCAGCTTCATAATGACAGCCAGGCTCTCCCGTTCACCGTAGATGAGCTGATCATCAAAGATCAGATCCTCCAGCGTTTTTCCCGTAATATAATCACTGACCAGCCAGTTCGATCCTTTATACTCCAGATAGTCCCGGCACCGGGGGATATTCGGATGCTCCATTGACCGCAGGATAGTATACTCCTTCTCCAGCAGCACCCGTCCGGCAGTCTTTTTGCTCGGCCTGGACTGCTTCAGCGCGTAAACCCTGCCGTTCTCTATATCACTACAGCGGTAGGTTAGCCCATAGCTCCCTTCACCGATCAAACACTCAATTGTATACCTCCCGCCAATCCTTGACCCTTCGTGAAGCGGGTAATCCTTCCAGGCCCGAACAAACCCGTTCAGCCACTCAAATGCCATAGCTTGTTTTCTCCTGTCCCAGAAGTTTTAATGCTATTATCACATAATTTGCTGCAGGTTGGAATGCCGCCGGCTAAAGCGGAGGTGCAACGCACCTGCACTTATTTCTCCAACTCCGCCATAGTCTGAATGTACTGTTTATTTAGTTAGGTTAATTTGCATTGTATTAGTTTCACCCAATTTATTCCACATTAATTTGTTTTATTTCTATATTTCTCTATCTTTTTTAGTAATTCCTAGCGAACTAACAAAAACAGGTCAATCATGGTGGTATCTGACCATAATCGACCTGTTTGATGTAACGGAATATTCGGTACTGGGTAACCTCTAAACAATCAATTCATCTATTATTATCAAATTATTCTACTGTCTCGTCATACAGTTTCTCTAAAAATTCTTTGAAATCCTTAGCAATGAAATACATATTACTCATATCTTCGGGGTCTTCATCATGAATCCAAAAGTAAACATTGCCGGAATACTTTTCAGTAAGACCTAAACAAATTTGATTTCCACCCGAATCATCTGCGATTGGAAAAAAACCTATATCTATTATATCGTCAAATATATCAATTCTCTTTTCTAAATTGTCATACATCTCACCAATACCATAGAAAATATTTACCATCCCAATGCCTTGCTCTTGTGAGATTCTAAAGTAATATGGTTTGGGATAACCTCCATTGTATTTCAATAAAAATTCTCGATACTGTTGGGGAAGTTGAACTCCATTCATTCTCTCAAAGTCTTGAAGTCTTGATTCTGTTAAGACTTCACTATTCGCTTGCATCTCCAACTTAATCTCCTCCTGTTCCATTTACAATGGACTGTCCGCCCATGTGCTTAAATTCGTCGTGAATATCTTTTTCAACCAGTACCATTGTCTTTCCATCCTCCATATGATGCCATGTATAACCTTCTGGAGGCTTATTTTTCCTGCTACAGATGGGATAGATGTTTTACTAAGTCCTGCCTCTGTATTTGCCGCCTGGACCTCCAGTCTCTTGGCCAGCAGCTGGCTTTTTGCCCATTCACCTTGAATGCCCGGTTCCATCGTCCACCGCAGCAACAGCTAATACGCCTCATCCTGCAGCAAAGGCACGCTACCGGCAGTCATCGACGGATTATATTCACAGGCCTGTACTGCCGCCTGCTTAAAGTAGCCGCTTAGATCTTTTCCCGGCTCATACTGCAGCTTATTTACTCCCAGTGACTCCAGATTCTGACGGGCCGCTTCTGCTACTTGGTGCATCGCCTCCATCTGTGTCCGGTTCCCAAAAGCCTGATACACCCCGTAAGCCGTCTGTGCTTTTGCGATCTGATTTCGTGCCTCGTAGATTTCGGCAAGCTTGATTTGTGCTGCAAACCAGTCAACGCTGCCAATGACAGAGGTTTTCATCACTCCCTGCAGCTTTTGCACGGCCGCTTCACAGCTCAGCTCGTCCCGGCCAAACAGGATGGACACGCTGGAAGTAAGTGTTATTCGCCTGACGGCATGTTATGTAACTGTCTTTCTCCTGTTTCAAGTCTAGTTCTGCGAATGCGCCCTCGTCGTCAATGTAGTGAAACTGGGTTTTCATGTCATTCAACCATTGATATACTACCATGTTTTTCAAAACGGCAAGTATTTACGATAGTAATCCATATGAGATTGTCGGATAGCCGCCAGTCATAGTTATTTAAGAATCGAGCAATCTTTGCTAAGACTTGATTCCGATGAACGACATCATTGTGCTTCGATTTAAGCAAGGTGATGAGCACACTTAGCTCAATTTGCTCTTATGAAATCGGGTCTTTGATATGTTTGACGATGATTTCAATTAATTCATCAAGACCAAAGCCATGTCTTAGCACATTCTCCCGCCTCATCAGGGCTAGGGCTGTTTCTAAAGGTAGTCGTTTCATGGATGCATCCTCCCTTCTGTGGTAGCGTGGGCGTCTAGTTTTTGCTGAACGCTCCATTTCCTCCATAAGAGATACTGCCGCTGTGCTTCCTACTCACCAGACATACAGAAGCATAGGACGTTTTTGAATTCTTGATTTTGTCACAACCGTAGTAATCCATGATTAACTCCATTAGATTACCGCATCTCGACACATT
This sequence comes from Paenibacillus sp. FSL R7-0273, assembly GCF_000758625.1. Taxonomy (NCBI): domain Bacteria; kingdom Bacillati; phylum Bacillota; class Bacilli; order Caryophanales; family Paenibacillaceae; genus Paenibacillus; species Paenibacillus sp. FSL R7-0273. The sequence continues at coordinate 2,327,507 of NZ_CP009283.1, read as the reverse complement.
ATCTGATGATTTTCTCATTCGGTTAAATCTTCGAATAGGCATGAAAAGTTGAATTTGCTTGGCTTCGTTATCTCTCTCTAGCTTAACAGACGGTGCTTGATGCGCATGATTGGCGGTAAATAAAAAACAGGTCAATCATGGTAATATCTGACCATAATGACCTGTTTGATGTAACGGAATAGGGATATTTAGGTTATAAAATTAAAGCATATGATGTGCATACAAACATATTTAGTAAAACTTCATATGGAGCTGACAAGAGTTAAGTCTGTTTGAGCATTGCTACCCATTTCACTCGGCACTGTTAGCCAATCCTCTTAACCACTTACTTCACATTTTTCTAACATCCATTTCTTTGCTTCATCTGATTTCAACAAAATCGGTTTCTCCAACGTACCAATATTAATACTTTTAATATGAGCTTCTTCTATACCTTTAATATTTTTCAAAGTCACTCCGCCTAATAATGTTTCTTCAAATGTCGCTACACTTATATCTATATTTTCTAGTCTTGCCCAACTAAAATCCGTTAAGTAAAACGATACATTAATCAAATTACAATCTAGTAAATATGCATTTCTAAATATTGCTTCCCAACAATCACCTTTACTAAATCTACTGTTTTTAATGACACAGTTGGAAAAATCCGTATATCTAAGATCTGATTTATAAAAATCACATTTATCTAAATATGCATTTTTAAATGTTGACGACGCTAACAATGATGTGTGAAAATCAATATTTTCCAGTCTGAGATGATCAAAAATACACTCTATTAAATAAGCTTGTTCAAGCAATATACCGGATAAATCAAAACTTCTTAAATCCACTTCATCTAACTTCAACATTTCGCCTTCTTTACCAATTGTCTCAACCCACTTTTTATGCAAATCAAACTTCCTATTTAGATTTCCTTCCATTTTCCCACCCCTTAAGGATACCATATTATTTTATCTGTTACTCCTTCTTCATCAATTGCTTTCTTGAGTTGTTCAACATGCTCAGGCTCCATTTTTCTTGTGTCAATAATTATGTTGTTCCCATTATCAAATTCTTTTTGTAGCTTTTTCATACCTTGTTTGATAGTAAAGGCACCCTTTTTGGGATTTGTTATAGGAACTCCATTGTCACCACTTGGGTATGATTCAAAGCTTTTCACATCCCACTTTAAACCTGAAGAAGTATCAATAAACTCTGCTCCATTTTCTGCTTGAGGATCACGTACTAGCTTTCCCAATCGACCTCTTTCTTCTACTGCTAATCCAACTTCCCTTTCCCTGATATTTTTAGGTTCTATTTTCCCATTACTTGCTGGATCTCGAGCTAAGTCATCCAATTCCTTCTGAGTTCTACGGCCAGTATAATTTCCAGCCTTATCATAAAGGTTAGGCTTGTTACCTTCTCCCACCCCTTCAATCTTCCCCGCCTTCCCATCCCCCAATCCATCCATCTCACTCAAATAATGCTCCTGGACTGAGGTTTTAGGCAACGGATTCGTTTCAGGAATCTTCCCCGCGTTGAAGTTGATGGTAAAGCCTTCCGGTGTCGTTACGAATGGATTCCGATCCGGGAATTTCTCGCTGTTCTTCAGGGCCTTGCCCAGGTCCTTGACCCCTTCCACCGCTTTGTCCGCCAGGCCCTGCACTTCGTCCAATACCTGGCCTACCTTTCCGCTCTTGGTGACCGAGAGGCCCGGTACCAGGACTGACGCTACGGATCCCAGCATCGCCGCCCGTTCTTCCGGTGTTCCTTCCTCAAAGTTATGGTACACTGTCTTCGCTGCTTCGACCAGTACCTCCGGGTGATTGATCAGGTAATTCGCCTGGTCGAGCACTTCCTGGGTCGTTTTCTCCGGGTCCACAGCGAGATTGAAGGCAAATTTAGCGGTGTCCACTACGCCCATAACGATCTCTTTGATGAGCGCTTCAGTAAACGACATTACTACCGCGTCAGCCTGAACCACTTTCTTCCGCCATTCCGTCATCCCATAGGTGTCTTCCAGCCATCCCAGGTATGCTGTATACATCGGCGTAAGCTGGGCATCCGCGTTATACACCTTGTCCTGGAAGTAGGCCAGAGTTATCTCATTCTCTTTGTTCTTCGCGGTGATTGGTGTCCCGTCCGGCAGATTCACTGGCGGACCTGCCAGCCGCTGCTCGGCTTCGATTTTTGCTGCCAGTATCTTTGCCGTCTGCGCCAGCTGGACCTCCAGTCTCTTGGCCGGCAGCTGGCTTTTTGCCCATTCACCTTGAATGCCCGGTTCCATCGCCATCCGCAGCAACAGCTGATACGCCTCATCCTGCAGCAAAGGCACGCTACCGGCTGTAATCGACGGATCATATTCACAGACCTGTACGGCCGCCTGCTTAAAGTAGCCGCTTAGATCTTTTCCCGGCTCATACTGCAGCTTATTTACTCCCAGTGACTCCAGCTTCTGACGGGCCGCTTCTGCTACTTGGTGCACCGCCTCCATCTGTGTCCGGTTGCCAAAGGCCTGATACACCCCGTAAGCCGTCTGTGCTTTTGCGATCTGATTTCGTGCCTCGTAGATTTCGGCAAGTTTGATCTGTGCTGTAAACCACGCTAAGCTGCCAATGGCAGAGATTTTCATCACTTCCTCCAGCTTTTGCACGGCCGGATCACGGCTCAGCTCGTCCCGGCCCGATAGGATGGACACGCTGGAAGAAAGTGTTATTCGCCTAATGGCATGTTATGCAACTGTCGTTCTCCTGTTCCAAGTCTAGTTCTGCGAATGCGCCCTCGTCGTCAATGTAGTGAAACTGGGTTTTCATGTCATCCAACCATTGATATACTACCATGTTCTTCATCCTCTTCTATGTTGTCAGGAGCTATGCTCTTTCAACTTCTCTATACGATAGGGTGATGTGATAGTTAAGACCTGTGCAACAAAAAGAAAATCCCCGCACAACGGCGGGGAACAGGTTAGCCAAACAACAGCAAATATTTACGATAGTAATCCATATGAGATTGTCGGATGGCCGCCAGTCATATTGATTTAAGAATCAAGCAACCTTTGCTAAGACCTGATTCCGATAAACGACATCATTATGCTTCATTTTAGCAAGGTAATGTGCGAGGTTCAGTTCGACTTGCTCCTGAGACATCGGGTCTCTGACATCCTTAAAAAATTTGAGTAAGTTCATCAAGATCAACTCCATGTCCTAGCACGTTCTCCAGTCACATCGGAAGTAATCTATGAGGTAATTCCTAAATACATTTGATTAAATTACCACTCTCGTCACACTATATGGATGATTTACCGATTCGGTTTAGTCTTCTCACGGGCAAGAATATTTGCTTGGCTTCGTTATCTCCCACCTGCTTGATATATGATGCGCGGTGTACTACTGGCTTATTTGACTACTAAATTACAATATCCTGGTATCCTACATCAACCACCTCTTCATTCAATAAACGAAGTCCCAATCCATTTTCCTGGTCCCATGTGCAATTAAAAAGCAATCCAATATCTCGACCTTCTCTTATATCTCCATATGGGACCACAATTCCCTCTAGAGCAATCATTTCAAGAATTTGGTCACTTGTTTCGACTAAAGGATAATTTCCATTCTGAGCGATATCGTAACCTAATTCATATCGCTTTTGTCGATAATAATTTAAAATTGGTTCAAGAAAACTCCCATGTAATTGTTCCCAACTCTTCATTAACGCTTGGTATGCCGCGTACTGTTCTTCATCAAATTCCCCATCTTCTTCGCCATCAATCATTAATGTAATATCAGTTTCTCTTCCGAAAAAAAGAATAGTAGTATCCTTAGACCAGCTATAGTTATACTCAAGATCACCAAAGATTAGATCATTTTTTTTCATTTTATGACCTCCTTTTGATTATTTGGCAAAACCTCCAGGTTCAAATGCCCCTGCATTAATCTCTCCTACACCGCCAAGATGTCCAAACGTGCTGTTCATATTTGTTGGCACTAGTTGCATTGTTTTTACGTCATTTAATTCATGCCATGTTAAGTTGTTTTTTTCACGATAAATCTTTATATCCCTTGCACTAATTTTACCAGACTCCATTCCGAATTGGCGTGCTAATTCAGGAGAATTATTGAGTTGCTCAGCCAATTTTGAATCTGATTGAATGAAATTTTCCCTTCGTGCTTTTCCTCCATAAGTTCCTTTTCCGCCTAGCATATATTCGATTTCTACTTGTGCTTTTGCTACAGGTGAAAAGTCTGGTACAGCATTTTTATATTGTATACCATCAATGCCAGCCTCATCTAATACTATTTGTAGATCAGGATCAGGTGGCGGCTTAAGAGTACACTTAGATTCGCCCCTAGTTCCTTCAAAACCAACTTTTGGATTTTCAGGTGCAGGTGTCTGACTAAATCTTGCTTCATAAGAACTGGCAAACTCAGTTTGCCTGAAAGCAGGCGGAGTATTGTCAATCTTACCCGTCCCCTCAATCTTCCCCGCCTTCCCATCCCCCAGTCCATCCATCTCACTCAAATAATGCTCCTGCACTGAGGTTTTAGGCAACGGATTCGTTTCAGGAATCTTCCCCGCGTTGAAGTTGATGGTAAAGCCTTCCGGTGTCGTTGCGAATGGATTCAGGTCCGGGAATTTCTCGCTGTTCTTCAGGACCTTGCCCAGGTCCTTGACCCCTTCCACCGCTTTGTCCGCCAGGCCCTGCACTCCGTCCAATAACTGGCCTACCTTTCCGCTCTTGGTGACCGAGAGGCCCGGTACCAGGACTGACGCTACGGATCCCAGCATCGCCGCCCGTTCTTCCGGTGTTCCTTCCTCAAAGTTATGGTACACTGTCTTCGCTGCTTCGACCAGTACCTCCGGGTGATTGATCAGGTAATTCGCCTGGTCGAGCACTTCCCGGGTTGTTTTCTCCGGGTCCACCGCGAGCCGGAAGGCAAATTTCGCGGTGTCTACCACGCCCATCACCGTCTCTTTTAGGAGCGCTTCAGTAAATGCCATTGCTACCCCGTCAGCCTGCACCACTTTCTTCCGCCACTCCGTCATCCCATAGGTGTCTTCCAGCCATCCCAGGTATGCCGTATACATCGGCGTAAGCTGGGCATCCGCGTTATACACCTTGTCCTGGAAGTAGGCCAGAGTTATCTCATTCTCTTTGTTCTTCGCGGTGATCGGGGTCCCGTCCGGCAGCTTCACCGGCGGACCCGCCAGCCGCTGCTCGGCTTCGATTTTTGCCGCCAGTATCTTTGCCGTCTGCGCCAGCTGGACCTCCAGTCTCTTGGCCGGCAGCTGGCTTTTTGCCCATTCACCTTGAATGCCCGGTTCCATCGCCATCCGCAGCAACAGCTGATACGCCTCATCCTGCAGCAAAGGCACGCTACCGGCTGTAATCGACGGATCATATTCACAGGCCTGTACGGCCGCCTGCTTAAAGTAGCCGCTTAGATCGTTTCCCGGCTCATACTGCAGCTTATTTACTCCCAGTGACTCCAGCTTCTGACGGGCCGCTTCTGCTACTTGGTGCACCGCCTCCATCTGTGTCCGGTTGCCAAAGGCCTGATACACCCCGTAAGCCGTCTGTGCTTTTGCGATCTGATTTCGTGCCTCGTAGATTTCGGCAAGCTTGATCTGTGCTGCAAACCACGCTAAGCTGCCAATGGCAGAGGTTTTCATCACTCCCTGCAGCTTTTGCACGGCCGGATCACGGCTCAGCTCGTCCCGGCCCGATAGGATAGACACGCTGGTAATTAGCTTCATAACCGCCGTCTGGGCCAATGCCGGAATCCCGATCCGACCGGCTGCTGCGCTTCCGTCCAGCCTGCCGAACAGTACACCCAGCACGCTAAACTGCTGCATGAGCTGATTCGCCCGCTGACTATTCTCCTCCTGTACATTCTGGACTCCTTTTGCGGCTGTCCGTATGAGATCTTCCAGTCTCTCCGCTTCCACCGTCAGCTCGTTAAGGAGCACCTGGGCTTGCTGTAGGCTGGACCCCAGCGGAATTCCGCTCCAGTTCCCGGCCTGACCTTTAAACTGCATATACAGCCGGTTCGTGTCTTGACTCACCTGACCGATTTTCCTCTGTAGGCGGTCTGCTTCTTCTATGTCAAAGGTTAGCTTCATTGCGGACATAGGATTCCTCCTGCTTGCACTTAATAAAATTTTATCCGGTGCTTGAACTCACTCAAGTTTTATTCCTGAGTTCCTTGATCTGCTTTATGTAATGCATTTGGTTCATATGTATTTTAATTCGTGGAATATTCCCTCCTATTCTTCATCCTTCACAGTTAATCAGACAGAATGTACGCATAGGTGTTATGAATATTTGAAAATATTAAATCCCTCTTTATTATCGGTTATATTTTCCATTAATTTTATAGAATTCCATTCAAAAGTTGATAATAACCCATGCGGATGATCAATTAAGCATTTGTAAGTTGACGAAAGAAATGATTAATGCTTAAAGAAGTACGCTTTGTTCATTCATCCTTAAGCTTTAGCATTTCCTATTTGGATAAGGATACGGAATGTAATATTTTCTTTGTTGGTACGTTCAGTGGAAAACGCAAGAAAGTGAATAACAACAAAAACAGGTAAATCATGGTGGCTCAAACCATAATCGACCTGTTCATTGTAAAGTTTTAGCTTTGATGTGCGTACAATTGAAATGACGTAATCCTAAGACGGCATTACAAGGTCTTGCATTTAATTTTGTGTAAACTCTTTTAAGTACGGATTCCCCACAGAGGGAATTCACAATTAAACACAAGTCCCATGTGTCCCCCCAACCTTTCTCTTACTTCCATTTTCATGGATTTGAGAGTTACACAATATTTTCAATTCTATTCTTCACTTTCTTCATCCCACAGTGAATCAAATTCTTTATCCGTCATACCGCTTATTCCTTCTACATGTGGGGCGTAATAATGTCCATTAGCATCAATAATGTATTCAACTTTTGCCTTTATATCAGAAATAACTATAGAAAATGCATCATTTGCATGATAAACGGTAGGTACTATAGAAACTAGGACAATCCACGCAATTCCTACTACACCCCTATCTCCATCCATTGCTTTGCATGATATGATTCATGAATTGCGCTTAAATAAGTCGGATCTTTTCTTAAGATTATCGTTCCAGTAGCTGGATCGAAAGCTGCGGCTACGTCATCTGGTAGTATAGTCCTTTTTTATCAGGGATAATACTAATTCCATCTGTATTCATTTCTTTTTCAAACAATTTCAAATCACGAATACTTATTAATCTTTGACCGTTAGGTGCGAGTTTAATCTGACCACTTACGGGCATATCTGCCCATTCCTTGTAATCAAAATCACCCGTAGCTTCAACCTCTTTAACCTTCACTTCCGGTATGGACCGGTTCACGATTTTCTTTATACCGGCTAGCCCTTTGCTGGCGGTCGTTATCAACACACTCCTGCTCCGGCAACCACGGTGTTGACGCCTACTGAGATTAATCGTTCCCCCAGGCTCTGCTTCCCATCATCCCGGTAATCATTGACGGCGTCAAACGCTTCTCCAATTGTTCCGCTTATTGCTCCTGATACCATTGATTTGTATACGGTCGGTGAGAAAGTGTTACTCTTTTAATGATAGGTACATTCGGTACTGGATGGGATTTGAGACCAGGGCAAAAGAAAACCACAATACGGTCGGATAGCTCGCATTGTGGCGTTAATGCTTGTATTTAACATGCATACTGCTCATACAAAGTGATTTATAGTTTTTTTCTGAAATAGACAAACAATAAAAATAAAAAAATTCAGCAATAGAAAGAATCAAAAATATAAATCATACTACTCTATCTATTTCATCTAGTCTCTCCATGTTTAATTCACTAAATTCTGTTCTTGGAAAATGATAAACATTCTGAGGCCATCCATATTTTCCACAAACAAGCTCATTATGGTGATAACTAACTCTCCCCCCTCTCTCAAACAACAATATTATAGGTTCATAAAGATCTTCAAAACGTAAATCTATCTTTTCTCCAACGCTAATTATCCACTCCCACTCTAAAAAATATTTGCACAAGAACTCTACTGTCCAACCTTGTTTCAATAATTCCAATTCCTCAACTTTTTTTTGAATATTAAGCAGTATTTCTTCTTTAACACCAATAATCTGAGCCGCACTGTATATAGGTTTACGTATTTTATTATCAGGACAATAAACATCTCTAAAAATGTTACCCCTATTAATAAATTCAGTTACAAGTAATGCATGTGAAGGAAGGTCTTGCCTCCTGGCGTTCCAATCAATATTTATAATCCTTTGTACTGCTTTTTCAAACCTTTCCAAAGTTCCCCCTGCTTTCTTTATGGTATGTTTGAAATCTGTTACTAGGATGATTATGAGTAAATATAGTATCCTTTGCTATATCTTTATAAGAAGAAAGATCAATTTTTGCTTGTTCACCATCAGAGATTAATTTACCAATCACATTGCCGTCTTTATCGAAAAACAGACCATGCTCAAACGGCTCATTTCTAATACCGTCTTCCAAGTATTTAACTGTTGATGGAGCTTTATCTACTTTCCCTATACTTGATAGTAAATTTTGACCACCCGAACCCTCGCTTACTACACCAATCTTACCCGTCCCCTCAATCTTACCCGCCTTCCCATCCCCCAGTCCATCCATCTCACTCAAATAATGCTCCTGCACTGAGGTTTTAGGCAACGGATTCGTTTCGGGAATCTTCCCCGCGTTGAAGTTGATGGTAAAGCCTTCCGGGGTCGTTACGAATGGATTCAGGTCCGGAAATGGAATTTCTCGCTGTTCTTCAGGACCTCGCCCAGGTCCTTGACCCCTTCCACCGCCTTGTCCGCCAGGCCCTGCACCCCGTCCAATACCTGGCCTATCTTTCCGCTCTTGGTGACCGAGAGGCCCGGTACCAGGACTGACGCTACGGCTCCCAGCATCGCGGCCCTTTCTTCCGGTGTTCCTTCCTCAAAGTTATGGTACACTGTCTTCGCTGCTTCGACCAGTACCTCCGGGTGATTGATCAGGTAATTCGCCTGGTCCAGCACTTCCTGGGTTGTTTTCTCCGGGTCCACCGCGAGATGGAAGGCAAATTTCGCGGTATCTACCACACCCATCACCGTCTCTTTTAGGAGCGCTTCAGTAAATGCCATTGCTACCGCGTCAGCCTGCACCACTTTCTTCCGCCACTCCGTCATCCCGTAGGTGTCTTCCAGCCTTCCCAGGTATGCCGTATACATCGGGGTAAGCTGGGCATCCGGGTTATACACCTTGTCCTGGAAGTAGGCCAGAGTTATCTCATTCTCTTTGTTCTTCGCGGTGATCGGTGTTCCGTCCGGCAGGTTCACCGGGGGACCCGCCAGCCGCTGCTCGGCTTCGATTTTTGCCGCCAGTATCTTTGCCGTCTGCGCCAGCTGGACCTCCAGTCTTTTGGCCGACAGCTGGCTTTTTGCCCATTCACCTTGAATGCCCGGTTCCATCGTCCTCCGCAGCAACAGCTGATACGCCTCATCCTGCAGCAAAGGCACGCTACCGGCTGTCATTGACGGATCATATTCACAGGCCTGTACTGCCGCCTGCTTAAAGTAGCCGCTTAGATCTTTTCCCGGCTCATACTGCAGCTTATTTACTCCCAGTGACTCCAGCTTCTGACGGGCCGCTTCTGCTAGTTGGTGCATCGCCTCCATCTGTGTCCGGTTGCAAAGGCCTGATATACCCCGTAAGCCGTCTGCGCTTTCGCAATCTGATTCCGTGCCTCGTAGATTTCACTAAGCTTGATCTGTGCTGCAAACCAGTCAACGCTGCCAAAGGCAGCAGTTTCATTGCTCCCTGCAGCTTCTGCACGGCCGGATCATGGCTCAACTCGTCCCGGCCCGACAGGATGGACACGCTGGTAATTAGCTTCATGACCGCCGCTTGAGCTAATGCCGGAATCCCGATCCTCCCGGCTGCTGCGCTTCCGTCCAATCTCTTTCCTAACCTTAAAGTCTGTACATCCTGATCGCTGCAACTCTGCCGCCTGTTCACGTAATCCTCTTGCTTGCTGACTGTAATTACCAATTTAATCCATAATATGTTCATATGCTACTTGTACCTGAGCAATGAAACCCATATGTTCTTCTATTTCCTGTACTTGTTTTACCATGTCATTCAGCTCCTTCGTTTATTTTCTGCACGCAAAAAAGCTCATTCCTACTCATAAAACAAGTTGGAAAGAGCTTTAAAAGTTTATCAAGTGTTTGAATGGTTTAGTGGTTTGTTGGTTGTATTGTACGACCTTGTTGCTGGAGTTGTAAACACAAACATTTAATTTCAATTACTCTCTATATCAACGTTATCTAAATTTTCGTCTGAAATATCAATAGCATGTAACTTTGAATATCGTTCACGCCAATTATCTATAGGAAATGCACCGAATCCATAATCTAAATAGATACCTTGATCAAGTCTAAGAGTTCCCCCCCTTTCAAAATACTTAATTATTGGCTCGTAAATATCTTGATAATCACCATTAATTATTTTTCCTTCCCCAACTAAAGAGACCCATTCAAGATAACGCAAACAAATTGTTTTACATAATAGATTTGGTTTATCTGACGCGGAAAAAATACCAGTGATAACATCCTCTAAATCCAGATTAGAGTCCAACACCTTTGAAGGACTAAAGAAAGGTCCCGATTCAATTGAATACTTCTCCAAAAATAGTGAGCTTCTCCTCAAATACTCGGCAATTAAAAGTTCACTTGATTTCCTTTTTGTTTTAGATGTTCCCCAAGCAATTTTTGAAATACGTGTTATTGCCTTTTCCAAGAAATCAATCATACAGTTCACTCCATCTGAGATTATAAAATTTAGCAACATTTTCTTCGTACCCTGGGAATGAGCCAAAATCAGGTTGCTTAGGTGCCAAGTCATGCGCACCAGGTGGATCATTTGAAAATTTCATTCCTTCCCATGAGTCGGGATGTCGGTAACTAAGGCCACTCTCCATTAGTTTTTTTTCTGCTAATTCATGTGCTGCTAACTGTTTGAACCATCCCTTACCTTGAGGAGTTAATTCTCCAGTTTGCGCTTTAGTAAACGCATATACAACTTCTGAATCAGGGGTAAGTCTTGATTTATAATAATAAAGCCCTTTTTGATCATAATGACACAATTCATATTCATTTAAAAACATATGGGATTTTAGATTTTTAGCTTCCTCAAAACTAAGGCCTGTGTTTTTAGCAAATTCCTCAATATTATCCAATCCATTTGCCCTAATCATTTCTGCCTTATTTTCTGTCGCTACATCAATTTTCAGTTTTGGTTCAATAGGAGGCTCCCCAAATCTTTTAGGAGCTTGTCTCGTCCCCACAACCCGAACGTCCTCAAGCTCCTTCGCTGCTCCATCGATCTCCGTCTTGGCTTTGCCCGTCCCTTCAACCTCTTTAACCTTCACTTCCGGTATGGACCCATTCACAATTTTCTTTATACCGGCTAGCCCTTTGCTGGCGGTCGTTATCAACACATCTCCCGCTCCGGCAACCAAGGTGTTGACGCCTACTGAAATCAATCGTTCCCCCAGGCTCTGCTTCCCGTCATCCCGGTAATCATTGACGGCGTCAAACGCTTCTCCAACCGTTCCGCTTATCGCTCCCGATACCATTGATTTGTATAGGGTCGGCGAGAATTTGCCTACCGCTCCCGTCGCCTGCATCCCACTACCGAGGTACTTCCATGGCAGACCAATGCTGATTAATCCCCCTGCCACCTGTCCCGCTGTCTTCCCGTAGGGCTCATCCAGCGGACTGACATAATCCTCCGGCTTCGGGCCCGTAATCCAATCGGTCACCGTTCTCGCTATTCCGAACGAGGCTGTATCGATCGCATTCACAATCATATTGCTTCCGCCCACCAGAATATTCGCCAGCGTCTGATTCCCTACTCCACTTCCCGTCAACCGGTTTTTGTCCGCTGCTTCCTTCTCCTGCTTCTCGTAGTATGCCTTGAGCTCTTCATACCGCCGGTCCTGCTCCTCCGGCGCCAAGGTGAACCAGTACGTTTCCTTCAGCCGCCCAATTGCCTCCGGATCGTTCCGGTTCAGGATGTCCGCTTCGGATACGCTGTTATACCGGTCCACCGGACCTAGCGTCGCTTCCGGCTTGACCAGCGCCAGCTGCTGCTTTGCCCACTCTCCTTGTATCCCCGGTTCCATCGCCATCCGCAGCAGAAACGCATATTCTTCATTCTCCGGCAACGGCACTCTTTTGTCTATGACCGACGGATCATAATCACAGGCTTTGATTGCCGCCTGCCTGAAGTAGCCTGTAAGATCTTTACCTGCCTCATATTGCTTCGCGCTGATCCCCATCGATTTCAGCTTCCTGCGCGCTTCCTCTGCCTGCTGATGTGCAGCCGCCATCTGAGCCTGATTCCCAAACGTCTGATAGACCTCGTAGGCTGTCTGTGCCTTGGCAATCTGCTCCCTCGCTTCATAGATCTCTTTCAGCTTGACCTGCGCGGACAGTCCCTCAATGCTTGCCAGGCCCGACTGCTGGATAATTCCCCGCAGCTTCTGCACTGCCGGATCACTGCTCAGCTCATCCCGGCCGCTCAGCATTGAAAGCGTACGAATGAAGCTAGTCACAGCCTTCTGTGCCAAGGTCGGGATGGAAATCGGACGGAACGCCTCACGGTTCCCTGCGCTTCCAAATAGTCCCGCCAGCACACCCAGCTGCCGGCTCAGCTGATCCGCCTCCCGCTTGTTCTCTGCCTGCACGCCCTGAAACCCCTGGACGGCGCTGCGGATCAGATCCTCCAGCTTCTCCGCTTCACTGGTTAGCTCATTGATGAGCACCTGGGCTTGCTGCAGGCTAGATCCCAGCGGTATTCCGCTCCAGGTACCGGACTGGCCTCTCAGCTGCAGGTACAGACGGTTCGTGTCCTGGCTGACTAATCCAATTTTCGTCCGCAGGCGCTCTACTTCATCGGCATTAAACATTAGTTTCGTTGTCGCCATGACTTCCCCCTGCTTATTTCTAACAAAATCAGCTATGCAGTATGCTGCATAGCTGATTGCATTCTTATGTAGTAGGGCTCATGCTGTTTTATTGGAATAAAAAGGATTATTAGAAGCTTTTGTTCTGGGCCGTTTTAATATTTTTGGATAGCTCCTGATAACTCTCCGAGACATTTTTCATGTGGATACCAATGTTATCCAACGCTTGACCAAACGATTCAAAGGTTTTTTGCATGCCTTTCACCTTCTCCTCAAACTCTTTAGCGGCTGCATCCTCCCAGATACTATTCAGCGTCGTAGCCGTCGTCACTATCTTTTTCATTAGCGCATCGTATTCCTGTTTTTGCCGCTTAATACTATCTGCCTGTTGTGCCAACCCTTGATAACTGACTGTAACTTTGTCTGCCATTATAAATCGCTCCTTTATTAAATAGTTTTATATAAAAATGAACTTGCCAAACATACTGGAATTTCAAGTTCATTAGTATAACTCCGGTTCTACTTAGTTTATGTTTATTTTCCCTGTCCCAGATAGTCATTCCGTACAGAAAAGTCGGATTCAAACAAGATAATATCTCCCGAGGAAAAAGAGAACGTTTGTCCCATCTCATCCGTGTCCCCCGTCATCTGCCCTTCTATCGCCCACATGTTGGCAATCGGGGCCTTATAGCCCAGAATCCGCGTGCCCGCATCGCTATTTTTGACGGTATAGATCTCGAACTTCACCAGGATGTAGCCGCCGGTTATGAATTCCTGTTCATGCCCGTCAAGAACCCCACCGTAATGATTCGCCAGCGCCACAATATCTGTTCCTTTGGGCAGGATGTAAGGAGCAATCGGCAGGTTATATTCCCCGTACCAGTGCTGCACGCTGCGTACCGCGGCAATAGGGTTTACGCCATTCGGGATAGCCGTTGGGCCCACTAAGGTCCGCGATGTATAGGGCAAAATTTCCAGGTTATAGCCTGCTGCAAGCTTGGTTTTACGCTTTTTATACTGCTCATAGAACTTCAGCCAAGGGGTTTTATTCCGCTCCGCCTCAGTCAGGATGTAGTTATACTCATAGCTGGCTGCTGTAGACAACTCGCCGTCCGCTATATTCCGCAGACCGTCCGCCAGGCGGTAAGTACGGGTGTAGCTTAGCTTGTCCTTTTGGGAGCCCACGCCGATCATTTTATTGTTCGAACCAGAGATGTCATAGTACAGGTCAACGGGCGCCGCAGTCCCTCCGGTCTTCGGAATAAAATAGAAGCTCGGCTCGATCCGGATCCCCTCTCCCGGCTGCCACAGATTCCCGATCGTACGAAAATCAAACAGAAACGAGTAGCCGTTATGCGGAACGGTCAATTGTTCTGTAGGATGTGAACCTTTACGGACCGGGAGATGCCACTGTGTTTGTCCGCTTAGAGCTGTCGGTGTGCCGTTCTCATCATTGCCGCCCGTATAATACATCGCTGTACTATGGCCGAGGTTGCCCGTGCCTGTACGAAACACCTGTTCAAACCGGAAATCCCCAATGTCCCAGATCCGAAAATCGAACAGCCGGCCGACCCCCCCGACATTGAAGCTCTCCGAGGCACAGTAATTCGCCAGATTCCCGTTCAGATTTTTCTCACATAGATCCGCAGCATCGGATGGGGCATTAATTGCCCAGGATTGTGTATGAATGATATAGTCACCTTCGTTAACCCAGGTCGGCAGGGTGAAGGTCATAGACGGTGTCCCGACAGGAATATTAATCCACGTATTCTCCGGATAATACTGCCCCTCTTGAAACACACCGAACGGAAACTGGATCCGTTTATTCTGTGTATACTTGGCATAATTACGGTTCCCGTAACCGGGGATGTTCAGATGCTGCCCGCTCTCCGTAAAGTGGACCGTGAAGGGCCGGTCCAGAATCAGCACCGTCCGGGTATAATCGGGTACCATCCGCTGGTCAAACGGACGGTTGTCGTCCGGAAGTAGGGAATAGTTGACGACTGGTGTGTGTACCGTGACAGGGTTAATACCATTAATCGGATACACGTTTTCCTGTGAACCGCCATTGATATTCCCGTTCATCGGCGCATAGGAAATCTCGCCGGTGCTGGGCAGATTCAGCGCGTTCGAATGCATGGGTTCAATTGTATTTCCCGGACGGTATAGCACGTTGTCGCCAACGGGCAGCGGATTAGGAATAGTCCCCGGAGCCGGGCCTGTCTCCGTCACTTCACTTCCATTCATGATGGTCTGTCCAAGGAAAACAAAGCTGTCATTTTGCACTTGGATCTTCTTGGCGGCTTCCTCAGCCTTGGACCGGAAGATTTCCAATTCATCGGGAGGTTCCGGCTGGCTTGTTCCTCCCTGCACATCAGTGGACGGAACCGTGATTGAAGCCGGAGCTTGAGGAGGCAAATATTTGCCCTTAATCTCCGTAGAGAAATCCGGAGCTGTATATCCGCTCGGCTCGATGACTAATTGTCCTCCGGGCAGTGCATCATTCACCAATAACGCTCTGGCAAGTGCATAAACCTCAAGCGTATTCACAGTCCAATACGAATAAGGCCGGGTTATACTGTAAGGATATTCCACCGGCTTCGGTTTGCTCTGAGGGTCAGGAAGGCTCCCGCCCCCGGTAGGAGCCGGTTTGGTTGGATCCCATTTCAGGTTATAGGTTTTATTAATTTTAATGTTATATGTGCAGGTGCCCTTCATCTCTACAAACTTATTCTGATACAGATAACTATTGGTAGAGGCATGACCATATAAGCTTTCAGAGCTTGGAATCCCCTGGAGCACATCGAACTGCTCGTTACCACGCTGATCCGCCCGGATTTCAGCAGCCGCACCGGGTTGAAGGAACTCACCGGAAACGGTTTGTCCCGGGACAGGGTTTGTACATAGTACTGTCGAGTTCCCGGGTGTGGAAGCTGGTGTCGGTGTCGGGGAAGTAGTTGTTCCATTTTTGACATACACCTCATAAACATTGGGATAACGGTAAGTAAAGGACTTGATATCAAATTTATAAAGGGCAAAGTAGTACATGGTAGCTGAAGAACCGTTCGATGCGATGTTCACCTTTAAACCTGCATGGTCATAATTTTGGCTAAATTTTATAGTTGCTGCATTCAAATCCTTTATCTGCAGACCTTTGATAACCGTACTTGAATCTGTGTATCCACTCACATCAGGGACACGAGGATTCCCTGCAGAATCCACCACTTGAACACGTTTTCCAGTATAGATAGAAACGTTTACGTTATTCTGGAATGGATTTGCGGCATTGAGTGTTTGGGTGCTGCTATCAATTATCTTTGTGGATATCGCACCATAATCCACTCCTCCAACTGCATAGTATGGTTTATCTCTTTGATATGAAACTTCCATAATTACTCTTTTCCCAGGCCATGCGTGCCTTGTTATTCCACCAATAACTTCGCTCCCATGATCACTATTTTCAGGTGTATCGTAGTCCCAATTCCCACCTAATCCAGGAGTCCATTGCTCTCCACTAACCGTTCTGTCCCATGCAAACCAAGATCCCCAAGGAATATTGTCTACTGATTTCACAGGTACGGGTTCACCATGCAAGGTCAAGGAATTATTATAGGTTTGAGCATTTACATTTATGGTTTGTAGTACTTGATTATCTTTTTTCAATACAATTCTGGTGATTATTTTTCCATTTCCAGCATTAAAGCTTAACGGCTTGGTAGTTATCTCCTTCTTATCATGAAATACAGATTGATAATTCCTAAGTATACTGTCAGGATCTGTAACACTGTATTGTATACCATCGGTTTCTAATAAAATTTCACCGTCTTCTGCAGCCTTCAGAGACTCTGTCTGAAAACCAAAAAACATTAGCCACAAAATAAATAATGTAGCCATAGCAGTACACGCCAATGTTAGTTTTAATGGTCTTTGTTCCATATTGTTCATCTCACAATACCATTACTGGACAAGAGGTATGTTCAAAAGCTCCTTAGTCTCCCCATTCCATTGAGTTGAGGGGGTCCTCATATCGATCAGAATGTTATGATTTCTTTTCCAGCCTGTTTTGGGGAATATTAGCGCAGTGACATCTCCCCAATTTTTTCGATACACAAACCCAGGAGCCGCTAACCCACCGTTAGAAGTGATAATGTGTCTTGCATCAAAACCATCAATAGCAAATCTAGCATGTGCATCTTTGTGAAATTCAGTATGTACAAATATTGTCTTAAAGTAGATGATGTAACTGTTCATAGATTTTGTTACTGGAACACCATCCTGGTATGAATAGTTTTCCCACTTTAATGTAGATACAGGAGGGATAACTTTTAAGTTCGGATCATTCTTATCCGATAAATCAATCACTATCACTTCCTCGACACGTTCAATGAATCTTTTATCTCTAGTAGAGATCTGATAATTCTCTTCCTTCCAGCGTTCTTCAATATTGAGATCTATTTTTGGATCACCGGATAATAAAATCTCCCCCATCATCGTAAAAATATTAGTCTTATGCCAAGCCAATTCCGCGCTGCTGACAGCATATTTTATCTACCTTGAGCTTGCCTCCGCTGTTTACAGTCAGAACACGCTCTACGGCAGCTACAGATTGGGCTCTTGTGGTATGTTCCTGTTCGCCAAGCTTGCCTGCACCCAATCCGGAGATCAAGCCCGTTTTTGCAGCCAAATACATCCATTTATTGTCTTCTTTTGTTTCAAGTCCTGCGGCCCGGGCAACGATACGCGCCATCTCCCGGCGGGTAATTTTCCGGTTCCATTCCAGCTCCGAATTGGCAAAATCACCTGCGGCATACAGGCCCGCCTGCTGCGCAGCACCTACATAGCTTTCGAACCACTTTCCTTCAGTCGCTTCTACCGGCTGCCCGGTTGCGGTCACAATCATTTTAATAAATTCGGCCCGTGTTACACTGGCATCCGGCATGAATAACCCGCCTGGGTACCCCTCCACATAACCTTTATTTACTGCAGCATCAATTCCTGATTTCGCCCAATGAGCAGCGGGAACATCTTTAAATCCGGCAGCTGCCGCTTCGGCGCCAGGATTGGATGAGGCTGTCAGGCTTAAAGAAAACAATAAGAACAACAAGCCGGCCTTTTTATTCAGTTTCTTCCGATATGTATTCAAAAAGCTCTTCCTCTCATAGTTAGTGGAATTTGGTTCATATGTATTGTCTTGTACCACAGAATTTATCTGATACGCTTATCAAGGACTGACTATTTTTACAATAATAAATATGACACCTATCCCTAGACTGAAGGACCCCAATAATGCATTGGGATAAAAAACAGACTATGCAAGGTTCCCATTCGATATCGCTCTCCTGTTTCCGCATCAATCAGCACTCTCCCTGATTTAGCGTCGAGAGCCTTCCCCATGTACCAAATAATCACTCCTGCCACTATAAACACAAAAGCCCGCGACAGCCGGAAATCTACCGATTCAAACCCTAGTAGTGATAACGTACTATCGACAATCAACAACAACACTACAATAACAACAAAATTCAAAATGCCTAAACCTTTCCAAATCACCATCTAAAAACTCCCTTTCTGTTATGAAGACTATGTACTCACATCTGGAATAAATATCTAAAAAGATTAGATATCCCCTTTATTATTGGTTATATTTTCCATTATTTTTATAGAGTTCCATTACAAGAGTAAGTTAAGCTGCGGATCAGTCCTTTTTCTGTAACAAAAACAGGTCAAGCATGGTAGCATCTGACCATAATCGACCTGTTTGATGTAAAGGAATAGCGTTATTTAGGTTATGAAATTAAAGCACCTAATGTGTGTACAACCGAAAATAGAAAAATCTTCATACGGGTATTACAAGGGTTATATATGTTATTGGTTGAGTGATGGATTCATTCGGTACTGGATAGCCCCCACCAGTAACCTTAGGATTCAAATGTCAATTTCTCAGGAAATACACCGCCCTCCTTAACTAGACATCTCGCCATTCTTTGAGCCGCTCTATCGAAGTAAAATTGATTTGAATGATTTTGGTTGTTAATCGGTTCTAGTTCAGCAAACATTCTAGTTTCTTTGTTTAATTGAATCTTTCCCATTATATCTTCTTTAGGACCGAATCTATAAATCACAACTGATTCATCTTCATAGTCTTTCAAGAGTAAGACAAAAGCTCCCATTTATAATCACCTCTAATCTCCTATTTCCCACGGACGACCTGACCTGACAGCGGCGTCGTGAGCCGTTTCATAATTTGTCTTAAATATACCTTCAAACCTTGATTCAAACAATTCATGATTCAATAAATCGATATCTTTCGTATTGTAAGTTCCTTGCTGTAATCTAGTCCATGCTTGAGCAATTTCATAATCAGGGTCAAACCTTCCATTTCCGCTCGACTTGATATGCTCATTATTAAATACATGGTCTTTGATGCGCTGTATCCGGCTTTCTGCAATTCCTGTATTCTTTGAAATCCCCTGAACATCTGAAGTTGATGCTTTTATGCTATCATACATTTTCGATGCTTCAGCTTCTTGACGAAAATATTCATCTACTGAGAGGTTATTACGACCTCCAGTTTGAACATTACCCGTCCCCTAAGTAGTAATCTTAAATTCTACTAAAGGAAAGGTGATAACTGTTTTACCAATTATCACCATTGTATCATCCGGCTTTCAATTCTGTTAGAGGACTCACCGCCCTATATTCGGTTTTGTTCTTCATCATGCTGTAGATGATGTTCACAAGCCTTCTCATCACGCATATAAGGGCTTGTTTCTTCGTCTTCCCTTCTGCTAGCTTCCGTTGATAGAACTCGTAGAAGATGGGATTCCGTTGCTTCTTGTTGTCGCCTTTAGCTACTTGGATTTGTTGAACAGCTAGGTTATGGAAGATTGCGTTCAATGCTCGATTGCCTTGTCCGCTAGCTTGGTCTTTGCCTTTTCCGCCCGAACTAAAGTGTATCGGTGCGATTCCGGAGAAACGAGCTAACTTATCCGCATTGGAGAAGCGGTGAATGTCTCCAATCTCAGCGACCAGTTCCGCTGCTGTAACGATGTTGATTCCGTCCATCGACTCTAGCTTGTAGTCAGTTTGTGCTAATACGTGACGAAGCTGTTCCTCTGTCTGCTTGATTAGTTCTCTACTTCTCCGCATGTCATGAACCATATTAATGACTAGGAAGTCTCTGTATTCTTGGAAATTCCTCTTCGTCTCCCCATCCTGCCTAACCAGTTCAAGTATTTCTTCTGCCTTACGGGTAGAACAAGTATTATTACTGGAATTACGTAGATATTCTGCTAGTTCTTCGACCCCCACAGTTAATGCTAGATGCGGTGCAGGATACTTCTCCCAAAAGGCTAAAGCAGCTTTACCGTCAATGTCACAGAAGAACTTCTTATAGGACGGATAGTGGTAGCTCAATTGTTGATGCATCTGATTCTTTAAGCCACTGGCATGTTTGACGATGGAATTACGTCTTGCTACCAATTGCCCGATTGTCCAGTAAATGTCCTGTGGATTCGCATCAGGCAGTTCATCCAGTCTGGCAAGCAATACTTTGGCGATGCAATAAGCATCCCAACTATCACTTTTCTGTGTAGTTGCATTGCTCATACGTTCGTTGTACGAGAGGGCAGAGTTGACTTCTTTTACGACTTGCTTGTTTTCAACAAGATGTACGGCTAAGGCTCTACCATTGCCGCCCGTATCTTCTAACCCATACACTGGGGTCAAGCCTTTTGCACATTGTTTCTTGACGAACTTCATCAACTCATCGAACGCTGTGGGCTTATTATCAATTTGAATTTCGCCTAGTTTTCGTTCCAACAGTTAACGATAACCGCTGTATGGTGGGCTTTATGTAAATCCAAACCGACATAGATATGATTTTGCTTGTAGTGTGTCAAAAGGATTCACCTCTGTATACGGATTCTGTCGTGACTTGGGTAAAGAATAGGGGCAACCTCAGTTCGAGCGTTAACCTTTCGGTTCGCAATGGGACGCAAGCCTCTCTATTCCGTTCCTAGTTGTCACAGTATGGCTTCATGTAAGCCAATGGCTTCTATATCTCCATAGCGGTATGTGCCGCTATAAAAATCTCGTTTGTCTAAGATTCGTTTCACTTGTACTTTCGTAAATAAATTGCCTTGCCCAGTTGTAAAGCCTTGTTCATTCAATGATTCTGCTATTCGAGTCAAAGTCCATGTTGGATGCTGTTCTTTTAATTCAAACACTCTACGGACAATTTGTGCTTGCTTCTCATCTATTTGGATGCACTTCTGACCTTTCTTTGCCTTGTAGCCAAATGTTGCTCTTCCACCTGCATAGCCACCCTCTTGGGCTTTCTGGTTACGACCTCTGCCTAGTTTCAACGCAATCTCCAATCGTTGGTACTGGTCAAGCAATTCCATCAACCCATTAATCAGGAAGTCGTTCGGGTCTTTCTTATGAATGCTGTAGGTCGGTTGTTCAATGCTCTGAACGTCCACCCCATGTTTCTTAAACTCTCGATGCACCAACACTTTCACGATATCAGACCGCCATAAACGGCTCGTATTGAGGACAATAACTGCATCAATGGATTGAGTGGATAGGGCAGATAACATGCTCTGAAATCCAATTCTATCCACTTCAAGAGCATCTTCATTAACCTTCGCCCCACTGATACCTTCATCGCTGTATATGTTTATCAGATTCCATCCTTGCTCCTGACAATAAGAGCGAATTTCATCCTGTTGGTACGCTAAACTATAGCCATCCTTCGCTTGTCCTTGTGTCGAAACTCTGATATAACCGATGACATTCATGCTGTTTCCTCCCCCACCGTTACAGAAACTAAGATCACTGTAACGCTTAACCGAACTATTCATTGATTATATAACGCTTAACCGAAACAATCAATGAAATTATGCATTAACGATGCTATAATTTCATTAGTACGCTCAAGCGTTACTCTATTTATGGGGGAGAAAGTATGCCTATCAAAGTTCGGCTTCAAGATATCCTAGACAAGAAAGATATGCCTCAACGTGAACTAGCACGCTTAACGGGATTGCGACCTAGCACAATCAATCATCTCTGCTCAGAACGAGTTGATAGAGTGTACCTTGAAACATTGGAACTTATATGCAAGAAACTTGAAATAAGCATCGATGAATTGATTGAAATAACGTAGCGCTAAACTGTACAAGCTACTTTATTAATCACGCCGCTCAAGACAGCACAAGGAATTGTTACGGCTTCTTCCCACTGCGCCGCCGCTACCTCATCGAAGTCCAATGTAGTCTGCTTTCTCATTTCTTCTACAATTAACCTTCGATAGTAGCCTGACACATCCTTTTGTTGCAGTTCTCCGCTCATTAGTCCATAGACTCTTTTCCGTTGCTTGGGCTTCAAGCGTTCAGGATAAGTCAGATGGGTGCACAGATAAAGCCTATTGAACTTGGGCGGAAACTGCACGATAGCTTCAAGTGGAATCTTCTCGTCAGGTACATAAACAATTTCAAACCTCGTTAATTCACCCTCAATAATTTTTCCATACCGTTGCATCAGTTGACGCTTCTTATCATAAATTCGGCTGTACCCTGCTACTTGCCTTTGATGCTTCTTATTGGAGTAGCGAGTCCCTTTCCAAGTCCGCATATTCCGTCCAGTGAGCGATAAAGTGAACAACTCTGATATGAGCAGCGGTATGTCAAATGCTACATCACACCGAATAAATAATATGTCAGTAGCATTGTCCTTTAATGGCTTGAGCCAAGAATAGAAATGAACGAGACTGTCTGGATGACACTCGATTCTTAGCGTGTTCTTCCTCGACTTTGGAACGAAGGTCAGTTGATATGAGATGTGCAGGTAATGCCCACGATCTCTTACATGTAAATGATACTTAAACCCCTTTTCTTTCAAACGAAGGTTAGCATTTAAATACTCACGAAGACGTAATTGAAAAGGATTAAAGAAATCCCAATACACATCCGTAAACTCTACTACAATACGGTCAATTGAAACTTGTACGTCTTTCATGTTCAGCCCCCAACCGAAATTTTTTAACGAATTTCGGACTATATTAGAGGGCAAGGTGGCTAGCCTTACAACGTTGCCTTACCTTTTATGTTGACTGGTCGTCACCAGATTGCTTTCCTGCACCGTAATCATCGTTGCAAGTGTCAGTTAAGTTGCGGACAAAGTCCTATTCTTTGCATAAACCTTTACTATAGTTGTCGTGCTATCCATCATAAAGGTGCGATTCTGTCTTCCTCTCCCTCACTATCGCTACAGGGTAATCTACAGTTGCGAATAAATTTGAAAAAACCGCAAGAAAGCGAACATAACAAAAAACAGGTCAATCATGGTGGTATCTGACCATAATCGACCTGTCTTATGTAACGCACTAGCGTTATTTAGGTTATACTTTTCAAGCATTATTGTGCGTACAAACAAAATGACAGAATCTTTATACAAATATTACATGGGTTATATGTGTTAATTGTTGAATGATGGATTCATTCGGCACTGGGTAGCCCCTTCACCAAAATATCATTTAATTTTATTTTGTATTATATTGATATAGCCTTGATACGTTTCCTTCTGTTCATCGAACATCCAAACATCTGCTAAATCTATTAAGTTATTCTTTTCAAGATTTTCAATCATTCTATCTAATTTACTCTTATGTGCTGAGAGCATTTCCGAACTGATTGATGATAATTTTTCCATCAATTCCATTGAATCAATATCAGCATAAAAAGGTGTGTTCTGTTCATCAATCCTTTCAATAATTTCAAACGTTGCTAAATCCTTGAAAACATCTTGCCTAATACAACGAATCAAATCAAAGTTTGATAACTCATATAGACATTTCCCTGTAATTTCTAAGTGCCATACAGGTAGTGACATATCAGAATACTGAGTTGCATTTTGCATTACACTTTCGTATTCTTCATTAGTCAAAAACTCTTTTAATGTCATTTTTCTATTTATCATATACATTACTCCAATCATTATTTAGGTGGATACACTCCGCCATTGGGGGCAAACATATCTTCAATTTTTTTCATTGTAGCGTTTACCTCATTCAACTTAGATGTGTAAAGTTGTCGAAGTTCATTATCTAAATTAGGATTTTTGAGCATCCCTTCCCAACTTCGGTTCAAATCAACTAAACCACGATATGCGTCAGAAACTTCTTGAGCATGATCATAATAATCTCCACCTGGTTTTGGAACAGGGTCACCAACTAAGTCCCTCTGTGCTCCTTTTAAATCCATTTCAGTTAAATGTGAGTATGTTCTTTCCTGTTGATTCAAAGTAGCCCTCTGACTAGTAGTGATTTTTGATTTTGCAATATCAGATAAATCATCAACACTTGAGAATATCCTGCCACCATTACCCGTCCCCTCAACAGCACCCCCCTCAAGCTCCTTCGCCTTCCCCTCCATCTCCGCCTTGGCTTTGGCCGTACCTTCAACCTCTTTAACCCTCACTTCCTCAATGGACCCGCTCACGATTTTCTTTACACCGGCCAGACCTTTGCTCACGGAGGTTATGAACACATCTCCCGCTCCTGCAATCACGGTGTTGATGCCTACTGAAATTAATCGTTCACCCAGGCTCTGCTTCCCATCATCCCGGTAATCATTGACAGCGTCAAACGCTTCTCCAATCGTTCCACTTATCGCTCCTGAAACCATTGATTTGTATACGGTCGGCGAGAATTTGCCTACCAGTCCCGTCGCCTTCACCGCATTACCAAGATATTTCCATGGAAGACCAATACTAATAAAGCCCCCTGCCACCTGTCCCGCTTGTTTCCCGTAGGGATCATCCAGTGGACTGACATAACCTTCCGGCTTCGGACCCGCGATCCAGTCGGTCACCGTCCTCGCTATTCCGAACGAGGCTGTATCGATCGCATTCACGATCATATTGCTTCCGCCCACCAGCATATTCGCCAGTGTCTGATTTCCTACGCCGCTTCCCGTCAACCGGTTTTTGTCCGCTGCTTCCTTCTCCTGCTTCTCGTAGTATGCCTTGAGCTCTTCATACCGCCGGTCCTGCTCCTCCGGCGCCAAGGTGAACCAGTACGTTTCCTTCAGCCGCCCAATTGCCTCCGGATCGTTCCGGTTCAGGATATCCGCTTCGGATACGCTGTTATACGGGTCCACCGGACCTAGCGTCGCTTCCGGCTTGACCAGCGCCAGCTGCTGCTTTGCCCACTCTCCTTGTATTCCCGGTTCCATCGCCATCCGTAGCAGAAACGCATATTCTTCCTTCTCCGGCAGCGGCACTCTTTTGTCTTTGACCGACGGATCATAATCACAGGCTTTGATTGCCGCCTGCCTGAAGTAGCCTGTAAGATCTTTCCCTGCCTCATATTGCATCGCGCTGATCCCCATCGATTCCAGCTTCCTGCGCGCTTCCTCTGCCTGCTGATGTGCAGCCGCCATCTGAGCCTGATTCCCAAACGTCTGATAGACCTCGTAGGCTGTCTGTGCCTTGGCAATCTGCTCCCTCGCTTCATAGATCTCTTTCAGCTTGACCTGCGCGGACAGTCCCTCAATGCTTGCCAGGCCCGACTGCTTAACGATCTCCCGCAGCTTTTGCACCGCCGGATTGCTGCTCAGCTCATCCCGGCCATTCAGGATCGAAACCGTATGAATGAAGCTAGTCACGGCCTTCTGCGCCAAGGCCGGGATGGCAAGTGGACCGAATGACCCACGGTTCCCTGTGCTTCCGAATAACCCTGCCAGTACACCCAGCTGCTGGCTTAGCTGATCCGCCTGCCGCTTGTTCTCCGCTTGTACACCTTGAACCCCTTGGACGGCGCTGCGGATCAGATCCTCCAGTTTTTCGGCTCCGCTGGTTAGCTCGTTAATGAGCACCTGGGCTTGATGAAGGTTTGATCCTAGCGGAATTCCGTTCCAGTCCGAAGCCTTTCCCTTGAACTGCAGGTATAGCCGGTTCGTGTCCTGGCTGATCATGCCAATTTTCGTCCGCAGGCGCTCTACTTCATCGACATTAAACATTAGTTTCGTTGTCGCCATCGCTTCCCCCTGCCTATTTCTAATAAAATCAGCTATGCAGTAGGCTGCATAGCTGATTGCATTCTTATGTAGAAGGGCTCATGCTGTTTTTTGGATAAAGAGGATTATTAGAAGCTTTTGTTCTGGGCCGTTTTAATATTTTGGGAAAGTTCCTGATAGCTAGTCGAGACATTTTTCATGTGGATACCAATGTTATCCAGCGCTTGACCAAAAGCGTCAAAGGTTTTTTGCATGCCTTTAACCTTTTCCTCAAACTCTTTTGCGGCTGCATCCTCCCAGATACTATTCAGCGTCGTAGCCGTCGTCACTATTTTTTTCATTAGCGCATCGTATTCCTGTTTTTGCCGCTTGATACTATCTGCTTGCTGTGCCAATCCCTGGTAGCTGACTGTAACTTTGTCTGCCATTATAAACCGCTCCTTTTATTAATAGTTTTATATAAAAATGAATTTGAAAAACATACTGGAATTTCAAATTCATTATTATAGCTCCGGTTCTACTTGATTTATTTATCGGCCCAACAAGTCAATAAATTTATATTTAATACCTATAAATGAATATTTTACCTTATTTAAAATTAAATTTATATTTATTTCCTCTGCCCCTGATAGTCATTTCGCACGGAAAAGTCCGATTCGAACAGGATAATGTCTCCCGAGGAAAAAGAGAACGTTTGTCCCATTTCATCCGTGTCCCCCGTCATCTGTCCTTCTATCGCCCACATGTTGGAAATCGGGGCTTTGTAGCCCAGAATCCGCGTCCCGGCATCGCTATTTTTGACGGTATAGATTTCGAACTTCACCAGGATGTAGCCGCCGGTCATGAATTCCTGCTCATGCCCGTCCAGCGACCCTCCGTACTGATTCGCCAGCGCCACAATGTCTGTTCCTTTGGGCAAGATGTAAGGGGCGATCGGCAGGTTGTATTCTCCGTACCAGTGCTGCACGCTGCGTACCGCGGC
This sequence comes from Paenibacillus sp. FSL R7-0273, assembly GCF_000758625.1. Taxonomy (NCBI): domain Bacteria; kingdom Bacillati; phylum Bacillota; class Bacilli; order Caryophanales; family Paenibacillaceae; genus Paenibacillus; species Paenibacillus sp. FSL R7-0273. Next base: position 2,300,541 of record NZ_CP009283.1, on the reverse strand, counting down.
AATGGGGCTTACTCCACTTGGAATCTCCGTTGGCCCCACCAGAGTTCGCGAGGTATAGGGCAGGATCTCCAGATTATAGCCTGTTGCAAGCTTGGTTTTGCGCTTTTTATACTGCTCATAGAACTTCAGCCAAGTGCTCTTATTCCGCTCCGCTTCTGTCAGGATGTAGTTATACTCATAGCTGGCTGCTGTGGACAACTCTCCGTCCGCTATGTTCCGCAGGCCGTCCGCCAGGCGGTACGTACGGGTGTAGCTCAGCTTGTCCTTCGGGGAGCCCACGCCGATCACTTTATTGTTCGAACCGGAAATGTCATAGTACAGGTCAACGGGCGCCGCAGTGCCTCCGGTCTTCGGAATAAAATAGAAGCTCGGCTCGATCCGGATTCCCTCTCCCGGCTGCCACAGATTCCCGATGGTCCGGAAATCAAACAGAAACGAATAGCCGTTATGCGGAACGGTTAATTGCTCTGTGGGATGCGAGCCTTTGCGGACCGGGAGATGCCACTGTGTTTGTCCGCTTAGAGCTGTCGGTGTGCCGTTCTCATCATTGCCGCCCGTATAATACATCGCTGTACTATGGCCGAGATTGCCCGTGCCCGTACGAAACACCTGTTCAAACCGGAAATCCCCGATGTCCCAGATCCGAAAATCGAACAGCCGGCCGACCACCCCGACATTGAAGCTCTCCGAGGCACAGTAATTCGCCAGATTCCCGTTCAGATTTTTCTCACATAGATCCGCAGCATCTGATGGGGCATTGATTGCCCAGGACTGCGTCTGAATGGTATAGTCCCCTTCGTTCACCCAGGTTGGCAGGGTAAAGGTCATGGACGGTGTGCCGACAGGGATATAGATCCATGTATTCTCAGGGTAATACTGCCCCTCTTGAAACACACCGAACGGAAACAGGATCCGTTTATTCTGAGTGTACTTGGCATAATTCCGGTTCCCGTAACCGGGGATGTTCAGATGCTGTCCGCTCTCCGTGAAGTGAACCGTGAAAGGCCGGTCCAGAATCAGCACCGTCCGGGTATAATCCGGTACCATCCGCTGGTCAAACGGACGGTTGTCGTCCGGAAGAAGGGAATAGTTAACGACAGGGGTGTGTACGGTGACGGTGTTAATACCATTAATCGGATACACTTGATCACCGCGTCCCTGCACATTTTCCGGCAGCATCGGGTAATAGATTGTGCCTGAGCTGATTGTATTCGCCTGATTGTGCAACCCCCGGTTAATCATCAACTGGCTTTGATACAATACCTCTCCTCCGATACCCTGCGGATCAGGAATCCTTCCCGGAACAGGTCCCGTTTTCGTCGAGACGGTATCATTCATAATCGTCTGGCCGTTAAACACCAGCCGGTCATTTTGCACCTTAGGATCTTGGGTTTGCGTTTCTGCCAATCCCTTTAGATCAGCCAAATCATCAACATCGCTTGGTCCGGGCTCACGGTCTCCGCCATCGACCACCTCAGGTGTAAACGAAATCGTTCCGGTCTCGTGGGGAACAACATGCTCTTCCACGACAGTGCTGTTGGCAAGCTCAACCGCCGGAGAAGTATAGTTGTTAGGGTAAAGTGTGACTGCTCCTCCCGGCAGCGCATAATTCTCCATCTGCGCCCTGTCGATGCGATAGACAGATAACTGATCGATCTGCCAATACGCGTATTCCCTTGGTGTCAGCTCAAAATTATATGTTTTGTCAAAGGATCCTGTTTGGGGCAGCGGATCTTGGGGAATCATTTCTCCGTCCTCACCCGGAAGATCATCTTGCGCTTCTTCCCATTTAGTCGAATATGTAACATCAACGCTGCAGGAATAGCGGATCTGTCCTGCCATATTGGCAAAGGTATGCTCGAACAAATAGTTTCTGCCTAAAGCGTTGGCGTATAAATGTTCTGAAGTAGGAATGCCAGCCGGCGCATCAAAATGAATTCCATTCGCAGCATCATCACTAAGAATCACTCCGCTCGCAGTTGGGTCCATAAATGATGCTTGCGGAGCTGCAATCGTATTCGGCGGTTGTATGGTGTACGTGCAAGAACCTGAGCCTGAGCCATCCGGTATTTCAGGCGGACCAGCTAGTTTGTAATAGAAAGAGAGATAATACACAGGATAACTTCCATCATAGGTGAATCCATAGGGATCACCTGGTTCGATTGTTCCACCGTTCGGAGCAGCAACTGTGCTTTTTTTGAAGCCCTGGTACTCATAAGCACTGTTTCCGGACGTGTGTGTAAAAGAATAAGCAGTATTTTTTGTTAGTACCTCCTCCCGGTCTGTAAAACCACTGATTCCGTTCAACGATTGTCCCGTAGTTGTGTAATGTTTAATTATAGCCTTCCCTTCTGGCTCCAGCTCAATAGTCAACATACTCGGAAAGTAGTACCTGTAGCTGATGACTCCCGGATCTACGGGCGCTCCCTGTGCTGTCACATCTTCGCCTGCATTTCCTGGGACTTGAGTAACTAGATCTCCGACTAGACTCATATCAAAAGAAACAGAACCAGTACCTATGCCTGTAATCGCATGCCGAGTAAGTGTGAAATTTTGACTGGAAAATTTACCAATATCCGTCCATTCTTTCTGATAGTACCTGGACTTTTTCCATATCTCTATACCATTACTCCATTGGGAGGGACTAACAAAGTTCTCAACCACAACATTTTTTATTTTCCGACCAGGGAAATCAAAAGAATAAGTAAACTTGGGTATAGTCTTTCCCAGCTGTCCCGGATGACCGTCTGAAGTCCAGGTTTCACCATCAGACCTTCTCCAAATATCATAAGAAAAGAGTGCTACAAAGTAATATATATTAGGATTATTAGTATCAACTGTAGTAGGGAGCGTCCCCGCTGCTGCATGATCATTGGACACAAATAATGAGCCTTCAAATAATAAAAGAAACGCAAAAAGAGCAATTAATAGCTTCTTCAATTCGAGTCCCCTTCTTACTTAAATGGATTCTTTATTATTGAAGCCGATTTGTCATATAGCGAAATTCCAATATATTCAATTTGATTTAACTTGATCATAAATTCATCATCTATAAAGGCAACTCTGTATGCTACCATCTTGGTTCCGTCCTGATTATGCTCCAAAAAGTATCTCATCGGACCTCTAAATTTAGATTCAAACAGAGAACTCAAATAGTATATACTCATTAATTCTTGAGAGGTCCTCGCTCGCAAAAACACTTGATTTCCGTATGTCACCGGCCAAATATCATAATAAATCCTGTCTCCGTTTCGTATTGGGAGTTGGTCGATGGTAAATGTACTAATAGTAGAATACACTTCATCATTACTATCCCAGCGTACAATATCTGCTCCTTTAAATATTTTTTCATATGGGGTAATGGAAACAGCCTTGATTCCCGCTTCCTCCATTGTTGGAATTTTCTTCTCTCCGATCCAAGCCCAATTTCCAACTTGATCCCACTCCAAAGATACACCAAGCCCTAGAGAAACAAAGCGAAGCGGAACATACACACTCCCATTTTTTTCAATTGCCTTGGCATCTATAGTTTTTGCTTGGCCATTAACATAAACCTTGTCTGCTCCAACTTGGATATCCACAGAACGGTCTGCCAGTGTAAAACCTGCCGTACGGGTTGTAGCATTCCATGTAACCTTCGCACCCAGCTTCTCAGCTACATTTCTAATAGGAACCATAACTCTTCCATTTTCCATGTAGGGTTTAGCATTACCAAATTTCACTTTTCTGCCGTCCACAAGAACTGCCAGATTCGGCTCGCCTACTAACTTTGTAGCTGAAGCAGCACTCGCTGCAAGCAAGCTTATCATGGTGAAAATAAGTAGTAAGAATAGTTTCTTCTTCATTGTAAATCCCTCTTTCTTTCACTTGAATGTACAATCCTCAACAAAATACCCTTTCCTCACAGCCTCTTCGGGATCAAACAGACTCTCAATGACGTTCGCCCCGGCCGGTACACAGCCTTCACCATAAGCAATACGCCTGCCTGCTGCAGTCCGGGTGCCAATCAGACTTTTACGCCGCATGACCGCACCGCTGCCGAGCGAATAAGCATCCAGCAGCTCACCTCCGGGAAGCGGGTAGCCTTGGATGAAGGCCATCATTCCCACATCCTGTATTGACTGCTCCTGAAGTCCGCGCGGGAGTGTGAACTGAACCGACAGGCCCATCCGTTTCACCAGCTCCAGGTGTCTATTAATGGCAGTTGCCAAATCCTGTTCGACCAGAGACGTGATCGTGCTCTGACGGACCTCACGGAAGAGTTCAAGTGAGCTGATCGGATCAAGACTCGTCACGGCGGCCAGCTCTTCATATTCTCCCTCATAGAATTCATTTGAACCTGTATCGTAGACCCGGGCGTTGTCGTCCAAAGTAAAATAGAGCAAGTTTCCGTTCCGGAGCTTGTAATAGTAGGGCCGCTCAGGCCAGCTGACAGGTTTAAGCTCCTCTCCGCCGCCGTTACTGGCTGTATCATCAAGCGTAACCAGCGTATAACCGCTGTAGCCAAACATTACCAGGGCAGGGATATGCATTTTTAGATTGTTCAATTCAGCCTGATTGTTCTCCAGCCCAAATTTCATCGCCAGATTGCTATAGAACACACTCAGCACATCATGGTCCAGCTGCAGTTGCCGTTCCCGGCCATAATGAACTGCCGTGATTGTGGGCTGCATTTCCAGCCGTGACAGATAATCCCCGGCATCATCCACTGCTGCCTGAAAATCATTCGAATAACGTTTATACATGTCTTGGTTAAACACCTGGAGCTCTTCTCTCGTATCATTAATAAGAACAAGCGGTATAACCAAAATCAGAAAAACAAGCACTACACTAAGGGGCTTCACTTCGAACCATTCCCCCATACTTTAAATTGAGCGGAATCAGCTCACTGTGAAACAGCAGTGACCGCATCCGTGAAGCCAGTGTTGTTCCTGAGGACTCCAGCCGGACATTGAACAAGTCTCCAACATGCATGGTGAACCTTCTGGCGGGAGCATCTGCAGCTAGAGAAGTACCCGATTCAGGATACAGGACCCCCAAGATATCCTTGTTAAAATATCCGTCAAAACGGACTGTGAAGCTGTTCTGAAACGTGGAGTAGTCATCCGGATTCGTATATAGAGGCTCCAGCTTTTTTTTGTAGTACTCCATTTGGACATCGAATACACCGTATGAAGCATCCAGCGATTGAAGAAACAGCTCATAATCGCCCACATCCACGTACCCTTTGGCACGAACCGTATCTACGAATTCCACTACAGCCGCATTTGCTGCAAGCTTCGTATTCCTCTCAACAACCTCTGATTGGCGGAAGGCCGGGTAGACCCCAAACACAAAGGCCAGCAGAATAACGATAATTACACCTTTCAGCGCATCTGCCATGCGGCTTCTCCTTTCTCAGCGGGAGGCAGAGATTTCCGTAATCATCTCGCTGTTTCGCGTAACCCTTAGCTCATAGGCACCGCCAGGCACTCCCCGCAAATCCACTGCATCCAGGTCTGTTTCTTCATTAAAAATAATACCGTCGATAACCAAAATATAGTCTCCCTCTATTGCCTGAGGAATCATCCCGATTAACTGCGCTCCTGACACTTTTTTCAGATCACCGGTTCCGGCATAAAGGGCCTGCGTAATGGTTGACTGCTCCGGTCCACGGGCCTTAACGGTATGACTGGTTTCCAGCCGCAAAAATGTAAAACCGCCAATCGTGAACAAAATCCAGGCGAATAGGGTCAGCAGAAATTGCGTAACGGTTTTCATTACTTATCCGGGTTCTGATTAAACTCGATGATCCGGACCTCGCCGTTTTTATCTTTATGCAGAGTAGCTCTGAATAAAGAAAGTGTATTAATATTGCAATTGTAAGCATCACCCACTGATACACTTTGATCAAGCATTTGGGATACAGAGTAATTCTTAGCACCCTTGTTTAGTTCTGACAGATTAAGCTCAGTAGCCGCTGTTTCACCTACAGCGTCTTGCGCTGGCTTATAATAAGTTGTGTATGTATTCCGGGCATAAAAGCCTTCCGTGTTGACGCCTGTCTTAATCAGAATGGAGAATTGCGGCCTGCCCTTATACTTCATGGCTGCATTAATGACATCCTGACCCGACACATCCTTGTTATCATACATATTGAATTCAGCCTGATTGATCATTTGTGTCTGAGCCAGAGTCTGCTCCTGGGCACGGATAAAGTAATTGTTAATGATCAGATAAATGCTGACACCCGCAGCGACAATCAGGATGGTAACAATAATACCGATCACCCATTTCAAACCGGTTGAAATATTTTCCATTTAATTCTTCTCCTTTCTAATCCTCTCTATTGCTGAGTAAAGACAATTAAGCGAACCTCCTCATTACTGTCTCTATATACTTGTGCTTTAAAAGTCGCAAGCGTATTTACTAGATGATTGGTACTGCTGTATCTGGGTGTTCTAGTCTGGTCTAGCATTTCCGAAGAACTGATGTTTGTTTCTGTACCGGACAGAGTGTTTTGTAAATTAACAACCGGATTATATGTATCTGTAGGTTCAATATAAAATTTTCCATACGTATTTTCCGCATAGAATCCAACAATATTTTCTCCGGTCTTTATCTTAATTGCGAATTGCGGACGTCCTTTATACCGCATTACTGCACTAATCACATCCTGGCCGGATACATCCTTGTTATCATAGCTGTTGAACTCCGCCTGATTAATCATCTGTGTCTGGGCCAGGGTCTGTTCCTGGGCGCGGATGAAATAGTTGTTGATGACCAGGTAAATACTTACGCCTGCTGCAATGATTAGAATCGTAACGATGATGCCGATAACCCATTTGAGGCCTGTTGATATATTTTCCAAGAAGCGTTCCTCCTCACTTTTCTCTGTTATTGAGCCTGAAAGTAAATGGCCGCTATCCGGTCATTCTCGTCCTTGATTAGCATGGCCCTATATCTGGATTGCGGGCTGATGTAATACGAATCGGATGCATTCGAAATATTATCCTCGTCTACATAGCTGGAACCTGTGCCTTCTTTAAACTCACCTCTTGAATAATCAAAATTACGGCAGCTCCCTTCATCGCTCGGATTCATACTGAATTCCCTGTAATACGCATCCTGCCCGTAGACAGTAGGTCTTTGAACATAGAGGCAGAAGCCCGGCTGAGACTCGTACCGCCGGTAGGCGGTAAGGATCTGCGAGCCGCTGACCAGCTGATTGTCGAAAGCGGAGTATTGCTGCTCCGACAGCTCTCTCGCCTGTGCCGCCGCCTGGCTGTTCGCGAGTTCAACTACAGGCTGTGTTTTCCCCCACAGGAACAGCCCGGAGGAGATAATGGCCAGCGTAATCAGAATCGATATGGTTGTTTTTAAGAAGCTTGCTATATTCTCCATGCCTGTGTCTCCTTCACATTTTGCCGGTAACAACAGTCAGGTCGCCCAGCTGCTGGAAGGCCATATAGACGAAGGGAAGCAGTAAATATAAGGTGAATGTTGCCTGCATCGGCAAGAACCCGAACATTTTACCGAGTGTACTTTTCCTGCTGATTACCTTCTCGTAGTGCTCCTTACGCTGATCCATCGCGAATGTCCTTTCGGCATCCATATCATCAAACGCTTTTTTTACCGGAATCAGATCAGCGGCAACCTGCAGCCGGTCGGCCAGACGTTCCAGGGGAACAAAACGTGCATCCTCCTTTAGCTTCTCAATGGCGTTCCAGCCTCCCGCTTCATAATCCAGCATGCAGCGCAGCAGCTGCCGTTCGAATATGTAACTGTAGCGGTGCAGCCACTCAATGATTTCGTACACGCTGATATTTGGAAACTGTGACAGCATCATCGACAGTGTATTGAAGGCGTCCACCTCATTTTGCATTTCCCACTTCCGCAGCTGTGTCCGGATAATCAGATAAGCATCCGGGAGATAGAAGCCCGCCGCAGCCAGCCCAAAGGCCAGCAGCAGCTCATACCATTTGTAATATTCCCGGTGATACTGCTCTACCCTGTTCATCAGTTGAGCAGCGTAGGCATTTTTGTCCAGGCTATTTTGCAGAAACGGCTTATTCTCCGCCTGCTCCTGAATGTACAGCAGCATTTGGTCCGGAGTGGTATCCTTCGCGATCAATTCTCCAATCAGCGACTGCTCGAAGGCATAACGTTCCTCACTGAGCATCTTTTGGGATTCCGTCTGATTCCCGCCTGTGGTAATTTCCACATTGGGATAGAGGAGGTTATGCCTGATATTCGTATGGATAGAGAATTGAATAATTACAACCAGCAGGAAAATCCCCGCTGCTGCCAGGATTTTCTGCAAATAGTAGGCATGATGGGACAGCCCCGAATTGGCATCCTTCAATTTACCGGCTACCTTGAAATGGACGGGTTCATGCTCTGCCGGAGTAATTCTGTCTGTTACCGTGTATATCCATTTGTTCTTCAACAGCCGGTTTAACCACTTGCCCTCATCCTTAATGGACTGCGTATCCTCATCAACACCTTTTAATATCCGCAAAGCAACAAACGAGACGATAAACGTAATGTACAGCAGGATTAATGAATATAAGCCCCAGGCGGAATTATAATAATTGGATACAATCGGGAACATGCTCTCTGCCCATTTACGGATCGGATCCAGCATGAAGACCGGTGATACAGCTACAAAAACGATTCCGTATAGTAACCGGTCGATGCGCTCCCGGCGGTTAATATCCATATGAATCTCTTCCCGGATATTACCGAGCATGGAAAGATATATAGAACGCTCCCCCTTATGAATATCTGCGTCGCCATATTCACCAATCTTGTAGCTCACTCCCGCCAGCTGCTTCATATACCGGTTAGGTGCAACCTCATAATATCGCTGCAGCTCATCCTCCGGGTCCACCGCTGCGAGAATCCCCGCAATCTGCCGGGCATGCATCGCCACCATAGGCTTAGATCGTTCCGCAGAATTCTCCAGGCTGACCTGCACCATATGTGTCTGATGATATTCATGACGGATATCCAGAATCATAGAGGACTGGTCATACAGCATCTGCTTCACCAAGCGGCCAATGAAGAGATCGCTAAGAATTCCCCCCAAATAAATCGAGACTAGCATTATCGTTGCCCGGCTGACCCAGGATGAGGTCCATAGGAAGGACAACAGCGAGATTAGCAGAATACAGGTGACAATCATTAAGGTCAGCGCAGCTGCACGGCTTCTGATCATAATTTCGTTTCCGGCATGGAGTATGGTCAGGCGGGCCCGCATGCGGTGAAGGAGCTTTTTGATGACTGGAAGCTCATCGAGGACCGGATAAGCTCTGTGCGCCTGCTCCAGCCATCTCCTGTCCTTGGTGCGTGCGGGCAGCAGTGCCTTAAGTCGTCTTTGCTCCTGATAATGTGTACCCTTCAATTTGCGCTGCACAATGCTCAGCAGGATAAGCAGGATGGCCAGTAATAGGCCAGATGTGACCAGAACAATCAGCATAATACTTTGCAGACTCATGCGGTTTGCCCCCAATACTGTTCAAGAAATGCCGTGAATCCGGCTGCATCATCCTCATCCATATTTTTTCGCATCTCATCAACCTTCCGGCTGCTGATCGGGTGCTTGACAACGTATTCTCCGGCTTCCCAGACAATAACATCCCGATATTGATAAGAACGCCTGTCCGTCATCCGTCCAAAGTATTCAGTCATCGTATCCATAAAAGCGTCCAGCTTGTCCGTAATCTCCGCCTGATCCCTGTAACTCTGGGGATACTCAAACTGGGGATCGGCCGGGATAATCTCCGTAATACGCTCAATGTACCGTTTACCGTTTCTCAGAACCAGATGGACATTGAAGCCCAGAGCCTCAACCACCTGCACCTCGGCAATTTTTTCATTGCTGAATGCACCTGAGGCAATCAGGCTGTTGCGGAGTGCGCTGACGAGATTGGCCAGTGTTTTGCCGTGATGGGTAAACAGGGTATACTCTGAAGCTACCTGGGCGGCCTGAATGACATAGCTGACCACACTGTGAGTAGCAGCCTCACCGACAATGTTAACCGCACCGTCGGTTTTCTTTTGCACATCCAGCCCATCCTGCCCGCTGACCGAAGGTGTTTCTCGGAATGAAAGAATATTCTTACCCGGATACATTTTTCTAGCCCAAATTTCAAAAGAGGTTTCCTGAATCCGGATATTTTTGGCGTCAATATATTTGATTAACGCTTTGAGCAGTGTTGTTTTCCCCGATCCCTGCCTACCCGTAATCGCTGTTACCTGATGACCAAGGATAAGGTAGACAAGCATGCTGATCGCAAGCGGTGCACCTTCATCTTTGATCTGCTGGTCCAGCTCTACCAGTGAATCATTGAATTTACGGACAAAGAACGCCCAGCTTTCAGCCATTTTGGGCCTAACCACTACAACACGGCTGCCGTCAGCCATATCGTTGATGATGTATCCCTTGGATTCGTTCAGCTGGCCCGGATTGCCAAAGCCGTAAATGTTCTGACAGACCCGTTTGAGCTCCTTCTCGGAACCAAAGCTCAAAAATTCCAGATGCAGCGACTTTCCGCGGTAGAATGTCCAGACTGCATCATAGGATTGAGGGATGAAATGCTGCTGTTTGGTATATTCCAAAGAATCCGTGGTCTGCACGACATCCGGAGGCATCCCGCTTGTTCCGCCGTTGACGCCATCGATATTCTGGTCCCGGAGCTCATCGATTACTCCAAGCCCCTTATAGATCTGATAAGCACGCTGCACGATAATTTCAATCTTGTCCTGGGCAGATAGTCTCGGCTGCTCCGATTGATAGATATTGCGGATCTGCTGCTCCGTAATCTTGTATCCCCGCGAACCGTCCGGCAGCCTTTGCAGCGTGTCCAGGCTATATTTGCTGACCATTACATTAAATGCGTCCTGCCCGTGATCCTTCTTGAACACATGGAGCAAAATATCGAAGCAATCCTGGGAGGTCAGACGGTTCACATGTCCGAAGCTGATGATCTTATCCACATTTCCTTCATCCAGGCCATAGGTCTGTACCAGCAGATCCTTCATGTACAGCTTCACGTATTTTTTGGCGGATAAATCACCATGCATACAGCTTCTAAGCGCCTTCTGTAATTCTCTGCGCCGTGCTTTGCGGCGGTTATATTCTTCTTCGCTCGGACTTCCTTCATATAGAGAGGAAGCGATAATCTCCTCAAACGCCCGTCTTAGAAACAGAACGATTTCATTCATATCATATTTTAGCTGCACGGACGGCGGAGCTGAGTCTTTACGCTGGCCCAGCCATAGAAACAGGAATACTCCAATAGCAGCCAAAACAACAATTATCAGGATCAGATTAATCATTTGCAGCTTCCAATTCCGGCACAGGGGAGATTTCCAGCGTCTTAAGAATAAGCTGGCCGAGCCTGCGTACTGCAGCAGTGAAATAGGCTTCTTCACTAAATTCCAGAAACCGGGCTCTGGCTTCCCTTGCCTTCAACAGAAACTGAACTGTGCGGCGCTCGTTCTGGGCATCCATAAAACCTATATGGTGAGGTACAAAGCCAACAGCAGATTTTTTGACCCCGTACTGCTTAATCATTCTTTCCTTGTTCATCCTTGAGCTGCGCTCGTAGGCCCCCAGGCAATAGAGCACATTCTTATGCTCCGGCACAGGCGCTTTTCCGTTTGCCACAAAATAGTTATTGAGGCTCACCTGATTTTGGCTCAGATTCACAACGATCAGATCCGCCTGCTCCATGACGAGCGCTGCCACCTCCGGGTCGTCTTCCGACGAAATATCCACGAACAGCAGGTCATAAAATCTTCTGTAATCCCGGAAAATATGCGGAAGCAAAAGCCGGGCCGCATGCTTCTCTGAATGCAGCGAACCGCTTAACAGCTCCAGCCGGTCTTTAAGAATAGATTCCGCATGATCTCTTATTCCCTCCGGAGTAAGCAGCCCGCATTGTACAAGCCGCTCAATCGCGTCCATCCCCCCCGAAGTACTAGCCTGCGCCGCGGCTTTTGTCTGAGAAAACACATGCTCTAGTACCCCTTGCTCTGAATGCGTATGCGTCATCAGCACCCGGATATGATAATCCAGCGCTATCGTTGCCGCAACAACGGCCATATTTGAAGTTGTTCTCCCCTGCCCTCGGGCAGGCCCCCAGAAAGCTACCAGCACCTTTAGTCCCCCCGTTTCCTTGCATACTGCCACAGCTTCTTGATGTCATTCTTAGGAACATTGCAGATTTCAATTAAAAAGTCATTTACCGCCTCCGCAAAGTCCTTATCCACCTTCAGCTTCACCCGCCCGTCATGAACCCAGTCAATTCGCCGCTCAGCGCTGCTTATATAACTGATCTTAGAAGCAATTACCGGATAATAGCTGTCTATATATTTCAGGCCAAGCCCGCATTCCTCTTCAATAATAAGCAGAAGCCCGGGTATACGCTTTTGATCCAGCAGCATATCCACATTTTCCATTGCCTGACGTTCATAGCTGGTTGCAAACACTGTTTTTTCGTCCTCAAGCCCTTCCGGATAACCATGATGCCAGTCATACAGGACAATATCAGGCCTGTCAGCCACAGCCGGCTCAGCATGCATGATCTGTATACCGGATACTTCACCTTCAAAATACTGATAATGCCGGCTGTTGTCTGAAACAATCATGACATCATTATTAAAGTAGCCCTTCAACAGAACCGCCGCTGCCAGTATGAAATCATGCTTCTCGCAATCTCCGGCGACAACAATATTCAAACCCGTCACTCTCCTTCCAGCAGACTATCTTCCGTTGCCGCTTCCGTATTGATTCCCCCAGCCGAGCTCTGATCCGCACTGGAATCAACAGGAGCCTGATTACTCTGATCAATAATACCGTTTACAGATTGGCTGTTATCTGCTTGGGCTGCTTCAGCGGCTGCAGCTCCCTGCTCCGCTTTCCGCTTAATCACACCGCTGCCGCTTGGGGCGTCTGCTCCGACACGTATTTTATCTTCATCCTCAAGAGCTTCCAGCCGCTCCTCCAGCTCCGTACGCAGCTTCTCGGCAAGGCTCCATTTGGCTTGATCAATAATGAAGGGATTGCTCTTCATTACGCCGAGCACATCCAGATTAGGCACATAATTAACCAAAGGCTCAGGCTGGAGCTCTGGCTCCACATATTGCTTCATGTACAGTTCAGCGTCATTAATATAAGCATCTACTAAGGCTGCCTGCAGCAGCTGCGCTTCTTCTTCGCTATCATTAAAAAAGGTATACTGATTCGCCAAGTCTACATCCTCCAGCGATTTTTTTCCGATAACTATGTAATCCTCACCGTTAGGAAATATGATGCGGATATCAACGACATCCCGTTTGGTCAGCCGCAGCGGGAGCTTGATATATTGAGTCTCTTCCTTACGTTCAGAAGGCTCGAGCCTGGCCTTATCCCTTACCATCTCTGTGGTTACCGCCGTGCCCGGCATCGCATTGATCTTCAGGTATTTACCTACAATCGCTTGTGCATCGCTGATCAGATTATCCGGAGATGAGAATTTGGGAAGCTTCTCTTCCATTACATCCTCAGCGGTAATCGCCTCACCGGCGAGCTTTGCCGAGACTAGAACATAGGCTGACTGGGACTGGTCCATATACCGCTGCAGGACGTCATCCTTGTCCGCCAGCTGAGCTTCATATGCAGCCCGCTCATCAATCAGCCGTGCATTGTAATGGCGGTAAGTTGCGAACCATACCCCTGAGGTTGCGACGGCAACAAGGCATCCTGAAATTATCGTGTATCTCAACATTTTTTTCCGCTTGCGTACTGCCACTTCATAACCTCATTTCGGTCCCTATTTAGTTTTACCTGTCATTTTTGCCGCTGCCGCAGCAGCCGCAGCTTGTTCGGCGGCTTGCCGCTGTGCTTCCTTCACTCTCGCAGCCTCTGCCTCTTCTTCTATCTGCAGTTTATTAGCATAATTCATCATTTCAGCTTCAATCTGGGCAATTGCAGCCTTGAATTGATTCATCTTCCTAATCCATTCCGTGCAGTTCTGCCTAAATTCTTCCCCGCCCATATCTACCCAATAATTAGAGATGCCTAAGGTCGCAGCACTCATCTTGTCGCTGCACTCCTGGGCAGGAGCCAGCAGCTGATGGCAGTTGAAAGCCATCCCTCTAACCAAACCTGAATTCATAGCCCGCCTCCCGGTTGTGAATTAACGGCTCTCCGGAACAAAGGAGAATCCGATGCCTATTAACAGTATCGTTACAAACAACACCGCCCCTGCAATTACCCAGAGCAGCGTTTGCTTGCGGAAGAGCTTTTTCTGAACCGTCAGCAGCTTCATCACCCATTCGACAGCCGCTTTATCCGGATATAACGGATCCTGATGTGCCGGCATCAGAGAGGCTCCAATCTCCGGAAAATCCTTTTTCAGCATTTGCAGCACCTCTTGATGCCCGTTCTCCAGGAGCAGCCTGCAACGCTTGCGCTCAAAAGGATTCAGTGTATTCAGCTTCTCTTTCAGCAGCTCATATTTCCACATGGCCCCATTGCCTACCATGATCGGAATCTGTGAGTTCCACCACAGCTCTAATCCCCCGGTCCCCTTCCGTTCACGATGGATATCAAGCCAAAGAATGATATGCGTGAACCCGCTGGCCAGCAGCTCGGACATATCCCACGAATATCCTCTGCGGTAAAAGGTAACTCCCTCATATTCAAACATGTTAGACACGGAATCTTCCTTTTCACCTTTAAAAGCAATCTGTTCAAGCGAGCCGATCTCCGGTCTGTCATCACTGCAGACCAGCGGCTTCCAGCCCAGCTCTGCCAGACCTGCCGCCACAAGAAAAGCAGCCGCGCCAGCATCCTCTTCCCCGCCGATACCACAGACCCCGATTACAAGGGGCACATTACTCCCCAGTATTCTCTGACCCGTAACAGCTGCGGCAGATTCCTCTGCCGGTATAGATTGCGCCAGGCTTTCCAGCGTTTCCGTCTCGGAAGGCGCCGGAGCTGCTGTTCTGGCCGTCGGCCTTGATCCTGGCCCCGCAGGCGTTGCAGCAGGGCGGGTGGCATTGCCGGTTCTCCCGCCGATGCCACCCGGCGGGGATTTCGGAACAGCCACCGGTTGCGGACGGGTAAGTGACTCAGCCGGTCTTGCGGGAGGAGTCGCCGGCTCCTCCAATGCCGGGATTACAGCGGCTGCCGCTGATTTGCTTTTGAACGAAAAAAGGCCCTTCTTTTTCCCCAGAATATGATAGTAGTCTCTTGTCGTTTTCTTTTCCTTAATCCAGTCCAGCAGATCATCGCCCCGGAATTCCGTGGTGAACTGAAGATCATGAATATTCATATTTACCATGGACCTGATGAACTCAACATCTGTACGCAGCACAGGGTCCAGCTGAACAATCAGTCTTGTATGTTTGAGATACTTACGGATCAGTGTCATATAGCCAATGATATCAGCAGTCTTTACCGGTGTTCCCAGCCCTGCTCCACCCTCCATAATTACAATGGATGCAGGATCAACCTCTTTGCTGCTGAAGCCGCTGATAAAACTATGTAAAGTAGAATGCTTACCTGAAATGACGTATCCTTCATGCTCCAGTGATCTGGACAGCAGCATAATCAGTTCAGGTGAGCAAACTAAATGTACGCTTTTCATAAGAATCCTCCCCGGGTAACCTACCCGCTTAGTAAGGCAATATCCGGATTATCGACCCATCACCCTGAATAACATCAGCCAGCAGCACTTCCAGCCCTAGCTCCGCCCAGGCCTCTCCGGTGCTGCTGACCTCACATTTGAATTCCCAATCATCCGGAAGCCAGCTCGCTTGCTTCAGGAGCTCAAGGCATTGCCCCGCCGTAAGAGAAAGGGAAAGCTCCAAATCAATCACTTTGGCCCCGTTTCCTTTAAACTGAAAGGTCGTCAATGCTGTCGGCATGTCCATCCTCCCCCGATAGTATTGAATCCTGCAGCCAAGCTATCAATTCCTTTAACGCTGTTGCAAAGCTAACAGAAGTCCTCATAACCTCTTCATCTGTTTCGCGCCGCAGCAGCCACATTTGATCATCATGGATCAGCAGGTTTAGATCTCTGTATACTTCTGCCTCTTCAGCAGTGCAGCGGATTTCCGCCAGGGAGAGCACCGAGGCTCCGGTTAAAAGACATTGCCCCGCCCACTTTTCAAGCTCAGACTCTTCTGCTGCAGACAGTAACTCTCCGGAGCTATCCGAGCTTTGCACCAACGGGATTCTATTCACCACCTGGAACATTAGCTCATGCCAAGCATAGATTTCCTGCACTCTGTAACTGGTGCCGTCCGGCTGGTGTTCAAGCTCAAACCAGGTTCCTTCCCGGAAGAAATAAGAGACTTTAACCATCCCTTCATCCCATTGTATAATCTGGCTGAGATAAGCCTTGCTGCCTGTGGCCGCACAGATAAATTCATGAAGCTCCTCCTTCACCTGCGCATTCCCCGTAAAATCAGTTTCCAGATATCCCTTCACTTCAAGTGACCTCATCTGGGCATCCATAAGGGAACGCAGGCCGCGATCCGATTCCTCTGTGAGAATAGTTTCCAATCCCGGAAAGCTCGTCCCTCCAGTTAACGCAGTCAGATAAATGATTTCCAGAGCGTTCAATTCAAAGGCTTTACGAGCTGGCTTCATAGCTTTTTTCACCTGCTTATCTATAGTTCTGTAATCATTTTGAGCCGCTGGCTTGCCCCTTCTATTAGCAAAATGGCTTCACTGGCATCCATGACCTGATTTTGTTGCTGATAATCCAACTGATCCAGCAATGCAGCATAACATGTATGATCACTTGGAGTTCCGCCTGACAACAGTGCATTCCCGCTGCTGATCAACTCACCCGCAAGTTCAATGGTGAACTGCATTTTATTTAGCTCAACGGTGTTGCTGCCGACCATTATCAGCACACCCAGCCCGCCGCCAAATCTTGCGACCCGCTCCAAGTGATCCAGTGAGTCATTTTCCATCAAATCAAACGCCGATTTGAAATGCGGCATTAAAATGACGAGCAGCGGATATTTGGACAGAATATAGCCCGATTCATCAAAGGCATCGCGGACCTCGGCCTCGGCAAAAGCTTGCCGGGCATCATTTTTTCTCATCTGCAGCTGTTCTATCAGCCATTGTGTAAGCTTCAAAAACTCTTCAGCCGTATTCATACAGCGGGTAACCACAGGATTGGCCTTCAGTTCTGCCAGTGGGATACCTCCGCTGTCAAACAAATGGAATTCCTTGCTTATCTGATCAGAAGACTCATAGATAGCCTGCACCAGCGAGTTGAACCTGAAATCTGCCAGCTGAGGATTCGTATACGACACTACGAAATTATTGACCCGCTTTATATTCATTTCTGCCGGAACTGTAGTATTCCAGTCGAGTCCTACAGGTACAAGATGCTTTTCCCGCTCCGGATGCTCTTTGCGGGCACGCTCCAGGAGCTCTGCCAGCGAAAGCTTATCCGGAATCACTGCAATGCCTACCGGACTTAATTCTCCCGCCGCAGCCTTCATCTCTGCACTGATCCGGCGGAGCGACGCGGCAATTTGATCATCTGAGCTGCCCTCCACCGGAAGCGCAGTATGGAATTCCAGAATCCGGTTATCCTTGAAGAGCCCGCGTCCGACAGTGTCGGTTGGCTCCATACCGTCTGTCCGGCCCAGAATGCTGATGTAATCCACTCTGTCAGACATCTGATAGACCAGCGCCTGCTTGACATTCTGGCTGATCCGGTAAGGATAGGAACTGACGGAATTAGCTGCAAATACAAAATAAATTCCGTAATTTCCTCCTTCGCGTACCAGCTTAGCCAGATCCATCACATGGTCATCATACGCTTCGGCAAATCCGGTGTAGTTATCGAGGAGAATAACGATGTACGGAACCTTTTCACCTGTAGCTGCACAATAGGACACCAGATTGCTGATGCCGAGCTGCGAGAACTTACGCTTGCGTTCATCCAGCTGGGACAACAGCCAGCTAATCAGCCTGCCAAGCTTCTGTTCATCCTCAGGATAAATAATGTCCCCCAGATGCGGAAGCTCATGAAAGACACCAAATGTACGGGTTCCAAAATCCAATATATAAAAATGTACATAATCAGGATCATATTTTAGGGCAAGCGACATGACAATCGTTTTTAAAAGTGTTGTCTTACCGCTGCTCGGTGCCCCGTACACAAGCAGATGCCCATTCTGGTTAAAATGAATATCCAGATTATATTGCTCCTGATCCGCAGGGTTATCTACCCGCCCCACTGTAGCCGTCAGATTATCCGCCTGCGGCTGCCAGTCAGCTCCATTCCAGATCTGCTGCGGGTCAAGCACCTCCGCCAGTACAAGAGTCTCCGGAAGCGGAGGAAGCCAGAGCTGAAAGGCCTCCCCGATGGAGTGCTCTGCCGAGAGTGCTGCGATGTGATTAACCACTGCCTGCAGCTCGCTCATTTCAGTGGTCCCATCATTGTTTTTCACTTTCGGCAGCAGGGATCTCCGTTCACCACTCAGTGTGACTACATCCATTTGCGGTATTCCCTCCCCATCCGAATCACCGGTATGATAAGGTGCTCCGCTCCAGGAGGACTGGAACAGGGTAAAGACCTCATTATTGCCGACCTGCAAATACCCGCGGCCCTTTTCTTTAATCTCTGCCGCCTCAGGCCGTTTCAGCATTTCCTGGCTATCCGAAGGCGTCTGCACCTTCAGACACAGCTTGAACCTTGAGTTACTCCAGATCTGGTCATCAACCACTCCCGATGGCTTCTGGGTTGCCAGTATTAAATGGATACCTAAGCTTCTGCCTACCCGTGCAGCACTAACCAGCTCCTTCATGAATTCCGGCTGATCTGACTTAAGCTCCGCGAACTCATCCACCACAATAATCAAATGCGGCAGGGGAAGAGTGACTTCCTTATTGCGGTACAGAACGATGTAATGATCAATGCTGGTTACACCGGCGTCACTGAACAGCCGCTGCCTGCGCAGCAGTTCGCTTTTGATTGAGGCCAGTGCCCGGTTAATCTGGTTGCCGCCCAGGTTTGTAATTGTCCCTACCAGATGGGGCAGCCCCTGAAAGGCATTGGCCATTCCTCCGCCCTTGTAGTCAATAAGTACAAAAGCAACCTCATGTGGGTGGTAATTTACCGCCAGCCCAAGCAGCAGGGATTGAAGCAGCTCACTTTTTCCTGAACCGGTAGTTCCGGCAACCAGTCCATGGGGACCATAGCTTTTCTCATGCATATCGAACATAAGGGACTTCCCGCCTGCCCCCAGTCCCAGAGGAATAGAGAGCGTACGGTTTGCCTGATTGCCGGACCATCGCTGGAGGACGTTCAGTTCCTCAACCTGATCTACCTGGAAGCTCTCCAGAAAGGTAACCATTTGCGGGATATAGCTGTTATTTTGCCCTTCCTTGATTCTGAGCGGCGACAGGGAACGGGCAAAAAACTCTGATTGCCGCTTATCCAGAGAATCGGCGACAAAATGATCCGCCAAATGATTTAAGAGCTGGCGGGTATCTTTGCGGACTGACCCTTTACCATCCCTGATTTCCAGAATCGCCTGGCAATTGAGCGGCAAAGCAACATCAATCTTTTCCGAAATGAATATGCTGGTGGCTCCAAGCTGCGGTTGATTGGACAGGAGAACCTTTATCATTTCTGTGCTGTCCCACAATTCAGGAGCAAATACCAGAAATACATAGTGAGGGGTTTGCAGGGTCTGTAAACCATAGCTGTTCTGGCCGCCTTCCTCTCTCTTTCTAAGGATAGGAAGCAGCTCATCGGCAAGATTGGATGCATCATAAGAGGTCGTAGCAATACTTCTGACTCTGCGTTCATTGTCCCATGTATGAGGAAGCCATTTCAGCCACTCCCAGTGCTCCAGATCATCCGGCTGCATTGCGCATACAATTCTTACATCATCGTAGCCTTGGTGCGTAGTCAGATGAATGATGGCTGCATTCAGAAAATCGCGGACCTCCTGCATCCTGCCAAATATGCCAAGCGTATTAATATTTTTAAGCGGTATGTAAACTGGAATATCCCTAACAAAGTACATTTCTTCACAGATTTTGGCGGCAATTTCCTCAAGGGGATTATCATCGTCCGTTGCTTTTGTTTTGGAGCTATATGTAGGTACCAGAGAGATGGGCTGAACGCCCAACCCGATCCTGTTATTCAAGAAGTCATCTTCAATGGCTGTTCTTTCCCATAGCTGCTTGCTTCTACTGCGTACAATTTCAGCACAGCCCGGGACACTTGGATGCGTATATGTATAAGCTTCTCGCTGCATACTGGCAGCGCTTTGTAGATCATTTCGGATCTGGAATAAGTAATTGAGATATTTTTTTTCCAGTTTTTTATTGTGCTCCAGATGCTTTTTCACACTGGATTTATAATTCATAACCGAAACCATAACGGTTAGAATTGTCATACTCATGGTTGAAATCATCATCGTGTAGGATCTGGTCAAGGTTGACATGAATATGGCAATCAGCATCATCCCTAACGGCGGAATAATAATCGTCAGCCAAGAGAAGGTCGGTTTGCCCGAGGGCTTGGCAGGGTCCTCCAATACCAGTTCACCTTCCGGATAATTGGGTTTAAGTCTGGGGGTCCTTTGGACCTGATTGGCCAGTATTTCTTGTAAGCTCATTTTTTTCATCACCACTGAATAGGAATTTTTGATTAAGTGCGTCCACTTTATTTAAAAACTTAAATAAAAAAATATAAATTTTCATTATTCTGGGATTTATATTATGCATTATCGGCAATCCGACAAGATAGTTTATATTTTCCATAACATTAACTGTAAATATAGTTCATTACTCCCTTATAAGTAACTATCCTCTTTAACGCATTGAAATTAACAGAGTATAAAGTTATAGTTCCATGGCCGCACATTTATTCAAAAGAGAGTTCAATATTTATGAGTAACGGCATATGTACAACTTTCTCCAACCCGGGATATCCCCTCATAAACTTTTTGAATAATTTGGATTATTACATAAATTTAATCAGATTCTATTCAACATCCAACAGCTTCTTCATCTACAGCCTTTGCTCCCGTTTAACCGTCCGGGACTTCGTCACTATGAATAATGCCCGGTTCGGAGTAACAAAAAAGCCGCCAAAATGGCGGCTTAACATACAAATAGAATAAATACCAAACCCGTTCTAAAATACCCGCTTCTTATCCCGCTCCTCCATCAGAATCTGCACGGATTCCTTAAACCGGATGGCATGGATAATTTCACGCTCCCGCAGAAACTTCAGGCTGTCCTGCAGATCCACATCATCCGTCATATCGATCAGCCACTGGTATGTAGCTCTGGCCTTCTCTTCGGCAGCAATGTCCTCATATAGATCCGCTATAGGATCACCCTTGGCCTGAATGTAGCTCGCAGTCCATGGAACACCGGCCGAGTTCTGATAGAACAGGGCATGATCGCGCTGCGCGTAGTTAGGTCCCAGCCCGGCAGCCTCAAGCTCCTGCACAGATGCATCCTTGGTCAGCTTATAGATCATCGTGGCAATCATCTCAAGATGGGCAAATTCTTCAGTCGAAATATCCGTCAGCACGCCGATCACCTTATCAGGAATCGAATAACGCTGATTCATATAGCGGAGCGCCGCTGCCAGCTCCCCGTCAGCGCCGCCGTACTGTTCCATCAGGTACCGTGCCATTCTTACATCGCATTTGCCGACACGCACCGGGTACTGCAGCTTCTTCTCATAAATCCACATCCGGAAGCCTCCCTCCTATACGTTAGATTTGCGCTACACCTGCCAGGGCCAGGGGCTCTGGCTCCATTCCCACGGGCATTTGGAATAAGCCCGCCCGAAATTCTGCAGCGGCCCGTACAGCTCCTGAAACTGGTTAGCCAGCCGGGTACGCTCCTGGGTCAGCTGGTTGAACTGCTCAATCGCCTGCAAATCCTCCGGATGAGTATCCAGATACAGATTCAGCTCAACTAGAGCAAAATCCAGCACCTGCAGCTGCTCCAGCATTTCATAGTAACGGGGCTCACATGCTTTTGACTGCTCCATCGGGCTAGACACCCCCTTTTCCGGCTTTGGACTCGTAAGGACTGTAGAAGGCCGGCCAGAGGGTTCCCGCTCTCAGGGCTTCAGCCAGCGGGTACTGCGGCAGGCCTGGCGGCTGAAAGTTCACATACTGGTTAGGCGGCACAACATACGTTTTGAACGGCACCGGCGGGCAAGGATCAAACGGTCCCCGGTAAGTAGCCCATACACGCTCCTGGGAGTTCAATAAAATTCCCCTCCTCATTGATTCACTTTCAATTCTGGCATTCCTCTCTTCGTAACTACTGTATGATGATTAGGCAGGCTGACAGAACGCGGATGAACAAAAAAAGCTGCGCCGCGTAATCAGGTCAATGACCTAACACATCAGCACAGCTCAATCCATTTGTATATTTACTCTTCGTCCTTATCCATATCCGGGTCTGCTTCCTCTGTCAGAGGCGGATTCAGGCGGTGAATGTTGATTCTGGTAATCCGCAGGCGGGTGGATTCCTCCACTTCAAAGCTCAAATCACCAACAATAATCTGCTTGCCCTTGGACGGATTGCCCTCCAGCTCTTTAAACAGCCAGCCGCCGATGGAATCGACCTCTTCATCTTCGATAATGACTCCGGTCAGGTCGTTAACATCCTCAATGAGCATCCGCCCGTCCACCGAAATATAGTCTCCGTTACGTTCAACGTCCGGACGCTCATTCTCGAACTCATCATGCAGATCGCCGACGATTTCCTCAAGAATATCCTCAGCAGTCAGGAGACCGGCCGTACCGCCGTACTCATCAACCACAAGCGTCAGCTGTGCTTTGTTCTTCTGCATGAGCCGCAGCGCATGGCTGATCTCCATGGATTCCGGTACATTCAGGATCGGGCGCACCAGGGAGGCCAGGTCATTCTGCTGATCCAGCGGGGCAAACAGCAGGTCGGTAATATGGATGAAGCCGATAATCCGGTCCTTATCCTCATTGGCTACCGGGTACCGGGAATGCTTGGTTTCTGTAATGATCCGCATATTCTCCTCCAGCGAAAGATTACTGTACAATACATCCATATCGGTGCGCGGCAGCATCACTTCACGGGCTAACAGGTCTGAGAATTCAAAGATGTTATCCATCAGCTTCATTTCATCCTTGTCGATGACCCCGCTTTTGGCGCTCTGGTTCATCAGGATGCGTATTTCTTCCTCCGAGTGGGCCGCCTCAGCTTCACTGGCCGGCTCTACGCCAACCAGTCTCAGAAGCGCATTTGCCGAAGCGTTGAGGACCCAGATAAACGGAAGGAACAGATTATAGAAGAACATCAGCGGTGCGGACAGCAGCAGTGCAGAGCCTTCTGTTTTTTGAATCGCGAGCGATTTCGGGGCAAGCTCCCCCAGTACAATATGTAAAAATGTAATGATGGAAAATCCGATTACCACCGATACGGTAGAAATTAAAGTATGATCGGTAACACCCAGCTTGAACATCAGCGGCTCTACCAGCAGCTCAGATATTGCCGGCTCCCCGATCCACCCAAGTCCCAGTGAAGCCAGTGTAATGCCGAACTGGGTGGCTGAGAGATAGGAGTCGAGCTTCTTGTTGACCTTCAGCGCATATCCGGCCATTTTATTTCCCTCGCTCACCAGCTGTGTCAGACGGGATTGTCTGACCTTCACCAGCGAGAACTCGGCAGCAACAAAGATACCGTTCAGCAATACAAGCACCAGAACCAGCAACAGATTAAGCAATAAGCTTCCTATGTCAAATTCCGTATGCACAATAACAACGCCTCGATTCTACAGAGTGATCGCCTTTCTTGATTTGAAGTCGATCTTTGGATAGTACATATCAGCAACCAGCAGATTAGGCCCGCAGCAGCCGGCAGCATCACAGAAGCAGTTAACCTTCTGGTTGAGCGGATGACTGCTTTGCCATTCAGCAAAAATATCATCCAGCCGGCTTGTCCCAATGTTGCCAAAAGCGGATATATCGGCAAAATCCGTTACGAATACATCACCGGTGAACATATTTACATTCACCCGGTTGCGTCCGTCCGGATCATTGCGCAGTGTTACATTCTTCTCTGTACGCAATCTGCGCAGCAGGGTCTGATGCTCCGCAAGGTCACTGCAGGCAAAAAACGGCAGGGTGCCGAACAGCATCCACATTTCCGGATCACGGGTGTCCAGCAGGGAATGAATCGCATCCCCCATCTCCTTCAGCGACAATACCGGCAATGAGGAGGCGAAGCTGGAGGCATACATCGGATGGACCTCATGCCGTTTTGCCCCCATATCTCCGATCAGCTTATGAATTTGCGGCAGCTTTGTATGGGTCCGGTAGTTAATCATGGATTCTGCCGAGATCAGCATACCGTCCTCACTGAGCCGCCGGGAGTTATCAATCATGGTCTCATACAGCCTGTAGGCTGCTTCCCTGGCGACAGGATGTCCGCTGTTCGCAAAGCCCACCTCGTGGAAGTCGTCCCCATTCACATAATTGAAGGAGATATGCATAACGTCAAGATACGGCAGCAGCTTCTCATACCGGGCATAGGGCATGGTCAGATTGGAGTTAATCTGCGACCGGATCCCCCGCTCATGCGCATATTTCAGCAGCGGCACAATCATATTATCTACCGTTGAAGCCCGGAACATCGGCTCTCCCCCGGTTATGCTGATGGTCTGCAGATGCTCCACTTCGTCGAGGCGCTTCAGCATATTCGTCAGCGGCAGCATATCCCCTTCTTTCATGGTCAGGCTGTCCCCGACCGCGCAATGCTCACAGCGCATATTACACAGATTGGTAACCGTCATCTCCACACTGGTCAGTACATGCCGCCCATGCCGGCGCAGTGAAGTAATCGGATCCCAGGGATCATAGCTTGGCGACAGCTCCTTCATTGTTCTGGATGATGGTTCTAATATACTCATTTTTGCTTTCTCCTTTAATACGTATTCCTAATTATTAACCCAAATTTATGAAAAAGATAGGCAGCTTACCTTTTATGATACCACGGCTGTCAAAAAAACAGCATGTACAGAAACACAAGCTTGCCGCTCCCCCTGTAAACCGCAGCTAACGAAAAACAGCGGGGCGAACACAGGCACTGCCCTGCCGCACTGCTGCGGCCTCCTGTTGTTCGCTCCTCGCTGCTAATGTGGCAGGGGGCTGCAGGTAAAGCCTCCCGCCGCCGCTCCTGCGGTTCAGGCAGACTTCACTGTTCATCGTTATCAGAGACATCGAATATCACTACTGAGAGCGCCGTGCCCAGATCCAGCTCATACGGGGTAACCGGCTCACCCTCCGGACCTGTAAATATACGCACTACAGGCCTGTGCGGCGTGCTCGGGTCAATTTTGACCACAACACCGCTCTCGCCTGTGCTTAGCTTAACGGTCAGGCCAAGCGGATAGATCGCTACACGGTCTCTGAACAGCTCCAGATGCTTCTGCTCGTAGAGCGTGCCAGAGCCTACATAGAGTGCTTCCACAGCCTGATGCGGCAGCATCGCCTTTTTATAGATCCGGTTGGAGGTCATTGCATCATAGGAGTCAGCTACTCCCAGCCACTTGGCATATTCGTGGATCTGCGGGCCGGTCAGTCCGCGCGGATAGCCGGAGCCGTTGATCCGTTCATGATGCTGAAAGGCGCAATGGGCCGCAAGCAGCGGAATGTTGGGCTCTTCTTTTAGAATCCGGTAGCCGATCTCCGTATGCGCCTGCATATGCTTGAACTCCTCATCGCTCAGCATGCCGGGCTTCTGGACGATTTTGACCGGAATCTGGGTTTTGCCGATATCATGCAGCAGCGAGCCGAGTCCGAGCACCCGCAGCTCTTCCCTGCTATAGCCGTAAGCAATTCCCAGCACAAGTGTATATAAGCATACGTTAAGTGAATGGACGTACAGGTAATTATCTGCCGTATGCATATCTGCAAGCATAATCATCGGATCTTCCTGGGAGGACATATCATCCAGGATGGAGTCCATGACTTTGGAGAATTTTTTGTCCAGGTGATAAAAGCCCTTGGTGATTCCCGAGGCGCCGGACATCTCCTGGAACTGGTTCCTGATTACTTTGAGCGCCTGGTTGCGCGTCTCATCATGCAGCATTGTCGTAATCACAACATCGTCCGTATAGGCGTCCTCAACGTAGACGTAACCGATGTCGATCTTAGCCAGCCGCTTAATTAACGCATCCGTAAGTTCTATCCCGTCAGCGAGCAGAACCAGTCCTTCATCATTATAAATCTTTTTTCCGAGCTTCATCCCAGCCTGAAGCCGATTCACGGATACTAAACGCACCTTGGCTCACTCCTGCCTTTAACGGTAAATTACTATTCTGATTCGAAGCCTTTTGCTTTACTTTGTACAATACCGTTATCACGGACGAACCTGTATTAACGCATAATAAACAGCCAGAAAACAGCTGCCAGAATAAAACGGTAGATGGCAAAATGCGTCGGTCTGATCTTCTGGATCAGCTTCATGAACAATACAACCACAAAATAAGCAACCACAAATGCGATCACAAACCCGATGGCGAAATCCATTATCGTATCCTTGGTAAAATACTTGTAGGAATCCAGCAGCTCATACCCGGACGCGGCACACATAATAGGAATGGCAATGAGGAAGGAGAAATCAGCCGAAGCCTTATAGCTCACCCCGCTCAGCATCCCTCCTGAGATGGTCGAGCCTGAACGGGAGAAGCCCGGCCAGAGCACTGAAATGATCTGATAAAGGCCGATCGCCAGTGCCTGCCCGTAAGACAGATCATCCAGCTCATGCGCAGTTACCCGCGATTTGTGCTTGTTCCACCACTCTGCCACAATCATCAGTATCCCCCCGGCGACAAGCGCCCAGAGTACTGTAGTGGCTCCAAAAAGGCCTTTAATAAAATCCCTTGCAAAAAAAGCTACCGCCAGCGCCGGAGCGATCCCGAGAATAATATGGATCAGATTAAGCCGGGGAGCCGGCATCACGCCGCCCCTGCCGCGGCTTTGCCGCCCGATGCCGAGCAAATCCAGCACGCGTCTGCGGTAAACCAGCGCGATAGCAAGGATAGCGCCGAGCTGAATCACTATTTCATAGGTCTTCATAATCGGCTCCTGCTCATCAAAGCCGAGCAACTTGGTGGTAAGGATCATATGGCCGGTTGAAGATACCGGAATAAATTCGGTAATCCCTTCAACTATAGCAAGAATTATTGCAGTAATTGTATCCATGGCTTCCTCCTGTTTTTGTTTAGAAAAAATAACCTGCCCCGAATTCTGCGTGTGCCGTGCTTATGTAGATGAAGCTCTTAAGTGGCTGTGTTCACCCATCGCCTGACGGCGCTCTCCTCAAGGCTGCCCGGACGCTGCAATTCCATCCGCAGCAGATCGCGCAGGAAATGCGGCACCAGGTACACCGGTTCACGTCCGTCCGCAATGCTCTCATAGCCGGAGCGGAAGGTGAACATATCGAGGGTGCCTACCTCATACTCCGTTTCGTCCTCCAGCGGCTCCTCTTCGACAAAAACTGCAATACTATTATCATAAGGCATTACTGCAGGATCGTACAAGATTTTTAATCCGTCGGCTGCCAGGCTGCCGAGCACCTTCCCTCTGAAGCCGTAGCCGAATATCGGCTTTGTACAGAACTCCTCTGTCAGGCTCTGCTGAAGGGCTGTCCGGATATCCTTGCCCTTGAGCTTGATTATGCAGGGGTTAATCGGTGAAGGACACAGCGCATGCAGCATCCCTGCTGTAATAGTGCCTTCCGGAAGCGGGCCCAGCAGCTGCCCGGTATTGACCAGGGACAGCCGGGTACCTGTAAACCGGCGGACAGCCTGGGCCAGCAGGTTCCCGAAGGGCGATTCACCGAGCAGATCCAGCGTCAGCTCATGACCGGTAATCGCAACCGTTTCCTCCAGCGCCTCATGCCCTTGCCGGAGATGCAGCGCGGCGGCCGGAGCCACCACTGATTCTGTCAGCAGCTGATTCAGCTCAATACAGCCGCCGTTGACCAGCCTGAACGGCGCCCCGTCTACAGGACGCTCAAACTGCAGCCGGCCCAGGTAGCGGCCGAATTTGCCGGCACCGCAGACAGCCGTTCCGTTAATCATCAGCGGCTGCTCCAGCAGATGGTGGGTATGGCCTCCGAGAATGGCATGCACGCCCTCCAGCCGCTCTGCCAGTTGCTTATCAGCAGGCAGCCCCAGGTGGGACAGGATGATAACGATATCCGCCTGCTGTGCCAGCTGGCGGCACTCTTCGCGCAGGGCCTCTTCAGGATCCATAACCTCCCAGCCCAGCAGGGCATAAAAGGACGTAAACGCAGCTGTAGCCCCGGTTATGCCGATCCTGATTCCGTTCTTCTCCACGATGGCGTGACGCTTCATCCAATGCGGGGGCTCGC
The DNA here is from genome assembly GCF_000758625.1 of Paenibacillus sp. FSL R7-0273. Taxonomy (NCBI): domain Bacteria; kingdom Bacillati; phylum Bacillota; class Bacilli; order Caryophanales; family Paenibacillaceae; genus Paenibacillus; species Paenibacillus sp. FSL R7-0273. Next base: position 2,272,136 of record NZ_CP009283.1, on the reverse strand, counting down.
CTGTGGCGGCATCCAGGAAATTACAGCAGACTACGGGGCACTGCAGCCCGGAGAATATGGCGGACAATGTCCCCGGCGGGAATGTAAGACCTTCATTATTGCCTATGGTTACCGCGTCATATCCGGTCAGATTGATTATATCTATGTTCGCCTGGCCCATCGTTCCTTCCGTCTCCACGGCAGCCCGGTCCATATGATCGCCGATATCCACCAGCAGCACGGCCTCCTCACCGGCTGCAGCCTTCAGCCCGGCAATCCCGGCAGCAATGGGGCTCATCGTCTCAAAATGGCTATGTATATCATTTGTATGAAGTATCGTCAGTCTCTGTGGTACAGACTCCATGAGCACTAGTTCCCTTCCTTCTGTAAAGCCGTTCCGGCAGAAGCGGCAGGCATGTAATCTTATGTAGCCTAGCATAACATTTTCAGGGGCAATATGGTATATTGGAATCATTATTAGAACCATGAGGTGAAATGAACAATGGAGATAACTATACGCCTGTTCGCCGGCCTGGCGGAGATGTTCAGCGCATCCGCCCTGAAATTTGAGGTGCCTGAGGCGCCGCTGACAGCTGGCGGACTTAAGACACTGCTTGCCGCTTCATACCCTGAGGCAGCCCAGCAGATCCATACTTCGCTTGTAGCGGTTAATCATGAATATGCACCTGATGACTCGTCTATATCTCCAGATGCGGAGATTGCCCTTATTCCTCCGGTATCCGGCGGTGAACCGGAACAGACCGGCGGGGAGACAGCGGACGGCCTGTTCAGCATTACCGGTCAGCCCTTAAATGCAGAAGTCCTGCTGGACAAGGTGCTGGACCAGAATCACGGCGCTTCTCTGGTATTTGTCGGCACCACAAGGGAAATGACCGGAGACCAGCGGACTACAGCGCTTCATTATGAGGCCTATACCCCGATGGCGCTTGGCAAGCTGCAGGAAATCGGCAGAGAGGTGAAGAGCCGGTGGAATGCAAATTGTGCCATTGCGCACCGTACAGGCCTGGTGGGACTTAAAGAGGCCAGTGTCATTATCGCCGTGTCCGCCGCTCACCGTGACATTTGTTATGAAGCAAGCCGGTATGCCATCGAGCAGCTCAAAGCCTCTGTACCGGTATGGAAAAAAGACATCAATGATTCCGGGGAAGCCTGGCTCGGCTCTGACCCCAAGGCCAAAGAATATAAACCGCTTTAGTTCCTGCTGCAAAATCATTGAATATTTCCCGCTTTGTTGCTATGCTGAGGAAAATTGCGATTAGTAAGGTGGCATAGTATTGAGAGTACATGTGATGGATCTAAAAGCCGGAGATTTTCTGCGGTCGGACACCTTCAGCTCAAGGGGCTTACACGTATTGCCCAAAGGCTCCCGCCTTCAGCTTGAGGAGATATCCAAGCTGATTCAGCACGGGGTTGATTATGTTGATATCGAAGACGGGCGGCAGGAGGCTGTTGTACCAACCAGCAGATCATCCGTTATCCAGACGGTAACCGCCAGCTTTGACACCAGCATTGAAGGCTTCGAATCGGTATACTTGGAAGCGTTGACTAAAGGAAGCTTTAGCCAATCCGTCGTTGATGACATCCTTCAGCCTACTCTGCACGCACTTGATAAGCACAAGGATGTGGTGACACTTCTGCTGCTGCTGGACCGTGAAGACAATTACACCTATAACCATTCTCTGCAGGTTGGCATGCTATCTTATTATATAGCTTCCTGGCTGGGATATTCCAAGCAGGAATGCTATGAAATCGGCCGGGCCGGATACCTGATTGATATCGGCAATTGCCGGATCTCCCCGGCCATTCTCAAGAAACCGGGCAAGCTCACACCGGCGGAATTTGAAGAAGTGAAATTACATACGGTTTACGGCAATGAAATTATCCGCAATTCCATGGATGATCCCTTTACAGCCCTGGTTGCCCTGCAGCATCATGAGCGGGAGGACGGCAGCGGCTATCCCGGCAATCTGACCAAGGCCGATATTCATCCCTACGCCCAGATCGCTGCCGTCGCTGATACCTACAGCGCAATGACCACCCACCGGGTCTACCAGTCGAAGCAGGAGCTCATCTCCGTACTGCGGGAGCTGAATTCGCTCAGCTTCGGCAAGCTTAACGGCAGACATGTTCAGGCATTTGTCCAGCATCTGATGCCTAATTTTATCAACAAAAAAGTACTGCTCAATACCGGTGATATCGGGGTTATCATTATGAACAATCCGCTGGATGTCTTCCGTCCGCTGGTGCAGTGCGACGGTAAATTCCTCGATCTGTCCCGTGAGCGCCAAATTACGATTGTAGAAATTTATATGGAATAGTACAAAGGCTCCCTGACCGTCAACGGTAAAGGGAGCCTCTTTTGTACAGATTGGACTTGGACTCTACAGAGAATGTTTGGGCTGCAGAATCTATGGCGAGGCTGGTAAGACAGGCCGAACAACGGGAGGTGGAGTAATGCTGCTAATTCATCAGCGGCTGGCTGAGCTGTATACGATAAGCCGAACCCGGCCGCTAACACAGCCTGAGCTTACAGAGCAAGAGCACTGCCTACACGCCAACACGGTCTACTGCTGGGAAATGGGCCGGCTGCATATGGAGGAACAGCTTGCGGCACAGACCTCCGATGTGCCCTGGCAGCAGGACATAGCGGCACAGCTTCAGAAGGTGCGCAGCACCGGTAAAGCGCCCAGGCGGCGGTAATGGCTGCTGCACGGCAGGGAGCTGCCGGTGTCTCATTCTTTCTGATTCATACAATTCGGATTAATATCTGTATGCAAACAGCCCGCCTCCGGCAATGCGGAGACGGGCTGTTTACCTTGTAATAGCTACAGGAAGCGGAATTGCGCTTCGATTAATCCGTTATAAATGCCGTCCCGTGCTGTAAGCTCGGCATGTGTGCCTTCTTCCTTGATCTCACCGTGATCCAGCACGACAATTTTATCGGCATGGCGGATCGTTGAAAGCCGGTGAGCCACGATAAAGGAGGTCCGGCCCTTGAGCAGGATTTTCAGCGCGTCCTGGATTTTAATCTCTGTCTCGGTATCGATGCTTGCCGTTGCCTCATCCAGAATCAGAATCCGCGGGTCAGCCAGCAGCGCCCGGGCAAAGGATAACAGCTGGCGCTGTCCCATCGACAAGGCGCTCCCCCGCTCCTCTACCTCTGTGTCATAGCCGCGGGGCAGCTTCATGATGAATTCATGCGCATCCACCGCCTTGGCAACCTCTTCAATCTCCTGGTCCGTTGCATCCAGCCGTCCGAAACGGATATTGTCCCGGATCGTCCCTGAGAATATGAACGTATCCTGCAGCACGATCCCGATCTGCTCACGCAGGGTCTGCAGCTGGACTTCACGCACGTCCTGACCGTCTATCGTCAGCCCGCCGCTTTTAATATCATAGAAACGCCCGATCAGGTTGATAATTGTACTCTTCCCTGAGCCGGTATGTCCGACAAGGGCTATAGACTGACCGGCTTTGACATCGAGCGAAATCCCCTTCAGCGCCGCCCGTCCTTTTTCATACTCGAATACGACATTCTTGAAGCTGATGTTCCCCTGAATCTTCGGCAGCGGCTTGGCACCCGGCTTATCCTGCACCGCAGGCTGCTCATCCAGGTATTCAAAAATCCGCTCCGAGGATGCCATAGCCACCAGCAGCTGATTATACATCTGGCCCAGCCGGTTAATCGGGTCCCAGAAATTGCTGACATACGTACTGAACGCCACCAGGTAGCCGACTGTCAGATCTCCTGACTGGATCAGATACGCACCGTACCAGAACAGAATCATCGTGCCGATCCCGCCGGTAACCTCGATAATCGGGCCAAACGCCTGGTTCATCGCAGAAGCCTTGTTCCAGGATTTGCGGCTGTCCATATTCATCGCGTCAAAATACTGCATGTTCTCCTGTTCCTGCGTATATGCCTGGGTTACACGGATACCCTGGATCGACTCGTTCAGATGGGAATTGATCCGCGAGTTTTTCATCCGCACATCCTGCCAGGCGATCCGGATTTTCTGGCGCAGCTTGGTGGACACAAAGAACATAACCGGCACAGTAATCATTACAGCGAGCCCCAGCTTCCAGTTGATCAGCAGCAGAATGACCATGATCCCGACCAGCTGGACACAGTCGATCATCAGGTTGACGACTCCGTTGGTGAACAAATCCTGCAGGGAGTTAATATCATTCGTTACGCGGACCAGTACGGAGCCCGCCGGTCTTTTATCAAAGAAGTTAAACGACAGCTTCTGGATATGCCGGAACAGATCCGAACGCAGATCATAAATGACCCGCTGCCCGATTACATTGGTGTATTTAATCCGGTACACTCCGGCAATCCACTGGATCAGATAAAGTACGATTACGCTTGCTGTCAATATGTAAAGCAGAGTCAGACTGGGACTCCCTTCCTTGGGAGCTATCGCCTTATCAATCGCCATACTGGTCAGAAAGGGAACCGTCAGCTTGGTTACGGTACCCAGAATCATCAGGACAGAGACCAGCGGGAGCATCTGCTTTGCATATGGCTTCATATATCCGAACAGCCGGGTGAACTGCTTCCAGTCAAAGGCCTTGTCAATCTGGTCATCATCCTTGTACACAAAACGCTCTTCAAGGAGCTGTCCCGCCGCCTTACCCTGCTTTCCGGGCTTACCTGCCGGTCCGCCTGCCGTTTGTTTCTTTTCAAGCTCCATGCCCTGTTCCCTCCCCTCTATCCTGCGTTCTGGCCAGATAATCGGCATATTGTATCCGGTATACGTCCTGATAAGGTCCGGGAACCTCAATCAGCTCAGCATGCGTGCCGGTTTGCACCATCCGCCCCTGGTCCATGACGATAATCTGGTCAGCATGGCGCAGCGAGGAAATCCGGTGGGCAATAATCAGTGTGGTGCGGCCGCGCATAACCTCCTGGAAGCCGGCCTGAATCTCATGCTCCGTCTCCATATCAACCGCGCTCGTTGCATCATCGAGAATCAGAATCCGCGGATTCTTCAGCAACGCCCTTGCAATGGCAATCCGCTGCTTCTGTCCGCCGGAGAGTCCCATTCCCCGTTCACCGACCACCGTATCATAGCCTTCCGGCATCTCCATGATGAAATCATGGGCTTTGGCAAGCTGGGCTGCCCGGATGATCTCGTCCATGCTTACATTTTTGAGGCCGTATGAAATATTATTGCGGATGGATGAGGAGAACAGGAACGTCTCCTGGAAGACTGTTGAGATCTGGGAACGCAGACTGCGCACATTGTACTCCCGGATATCTGTGCCATCCAGTGTAATGCTGCCCTCGTTCACATCGTAGGCACGCATCATCAGCTGGATAATCGTTGATTTACCGGAGCCGGTCCCGCCCAGAAAGCCGATCACTGCCCCTGGCTTGGCTTCGAAATGAATATCCTTGACAGCAGGCATCTTGTTTCCGTAAGCAAAGGTTACATGGTTGAAAATAACCTCGCCTTTTACCTTAGAGGACTCCAGCGGAAGAGCATCTGCTTTATCCTGTACATCAATCCGCTGGTTAAGCACCTCAAGCACCCGTTCTCCGGAGGCTTTGGACTGCGTATAGTTGTTGATGTGGAAGCCAAGTCCCCATACCGGACCGATAATGTACCAGATCAGGCTGAAAAAGGCTACCAGCTCGCCCAGTGACATATTACCTTTGATGACGAGTGTTCCGCCGACACCGAGCAGAATAGCAATGCTGACCGAGGCCAGCAGCTCCATCACCGGGAAAAACTTGCTCCACAGCTCAGCCGCAAAAATCTGGTTATCCTTATAACGTTCATTACGGTGCGAGAATTTCTCAACCTCATAATCCTCTCTGGCGAAGGATTTAACTGTCCGCACACCGGTAACATTCTCCTGTACAGCCGTAGTCAGTGAGCTTAAGGCAAGCCGCATCTCCTGAAAGGCGGGATGAATTTTCGATTCGAATTTGAAGGCTACAGCTGCCAGAAACGGCATCGTAACCAGGGTAACAAGCGTCAGCTGCCAATTAATAGTGAACATCATAATGGAGCCGAACAGCACCATAAAAAATACATTCAGCAGTTGTGCAAAGCCGAAGCCGATAAAGTTACGGATTGCTTCGAGATCCCCGGTCAACCGGGACATGAGATCGCCTGTCTTGGCAGTATCATAATAGCGGAAAGACAGGAATTGCAGCTTCTCATAACAGGCGTTACGCAGCCGGTAGGCCAGAAAGTTACCCAGCCGTCCGCCAAAAAAACCATGGGCAAATTGCAGACAGGCTTTTACAATAACGACTGCCGCAACACTGAGGGCCAGCACAGGCACCTCTGTAAATTTCAGGGGAACAATGACATCATCAATCAGCCTTCTTAGCAAATTCGGGGTTATAAGCCCCACTGCAGTTGCGGCGGCCAAAGCTATAATCGACAGAATCAAATAATGCAGCTTCTCCCGGTAAAAGCCCCGCAGTTGCCTGAGAACATCCATTTCTTTCCTCCTTAAAGCTTAACCTCACATGATAAGCCATATTTATTAGCGCTTTCAGATTAGCGACTTTAAGCAGTTTATCACCCATGTTTTAATGCGGCAAAGGGGAGAATTGACCATTTTACAGGTTTTTTCCGGTTAAATCAGGCTTAACATGGCCTATAATGACTGTCGTATCTTTAATTGCTCCCGTTTCCTTACAAATGCTGCTCAATTTAGCTTTAGCATAATTCAACATAAAGTTAACAGCGTTTCGATTTAAAATAAATGATCAAAAGTGATAGCTGATCACTAATTTGCTGACACATAAAAAAAGTGTCCGCCCGTCTCAGACACAATGGTGTCAAGAGCACAGCGGACACTTATTTATTAGTCAGGGGCGGGAGCAACTAACCCTGTAAATACAAGGTTTAGCCGATCGACCCTTCCATTTCGAACTTAATCAGTCTGTTCATTTCCACCGCGTATTCCATCGGCAGCTCCTTGGTGAACGGCTCGATGAAGCCCATGATGATCATCTGTGTAGCGTCAGCCTCAGTCAGGCCGCGGCTCATCAGATAGAACAGCTGCTCTTCGGATACCTTGGATACCGTAGCTTCATGCTCAAGAATGACATTATCATTCATGATCTCGTTGTACGGAATCGTATCCGATGTAGACTGGTTATCCAGAATCAGTGTATCGCACTTGATGTTCGCCTTTGCGCCTTCTGCCTGACGGCCGAAGGATGCGAGTCCGCGGTAAGTTACCTTGCCGCCGTGCTTACTGATTGATTTGGAGACGATGGTCGATGTTGTATCAGGTGCCAGGTGGATCATCTTGGCGCCTGCATCCTGGTGCTGGTCTTTACCCGCAACCGCGATGGACAATACCGAACCCTTCGCTCCGCGTCCCTTCAGGACAACCGCAGGGTATTTCATAGTCAGCTTGGAGCCGATGTTGCCGTCAACCCATTCCATCGTGGCATTTTCTTCGGCTACAGCACGCTTGGTTACCAGGTTATAGATGTTCGGCGCCCAGTTCTGGATCGTAGTATAACGAACGCGTGCGTTCTTCATACACAGAATCTCAACAACTGCGCTGTGCAGGGAGTTCGTGCTGTAGATCGGTGCTGTACAGCCCTCTACATAGTGCACGAAGCTGTCCTCATCCGCAAGAATGAGCGTACGCTCGAACTGTCCCATATTCTCGGAGTTGATGCGGAAGTAAGCCTGCAGAGGCACTTCGCATTTCACGCCTTTTGGAACATAGATGAAGCTTCCGCCTGACCATACTGCACTGTTAAGTGCGGCAAATTTGTTGTCAGCCGGAGGGATGATCGTGCCGAAGAATTTCTTGAACAGCTCAGGGTGCTCGCGCAGCGCGGTATCCGTATCTGTGAAGATAACGCCCTGATCCTCAAGGTCCTTCTGCATGCTGTGGTAGACAACCTCGGATTCATACTGTGCCGATACACCGGCCAGGAACTTTTGCTCCGCCTCAGGAATACCAAGCTTGTCAAAGGTTTCCTTGATTTCAGAAGGAACCTCTTCCCACGTCTTCCCCTGCTTCTCGGAAGGTCTTACATAATATTGGATATCGTCAAAATCCAGATCGTCCAGATTGCCGCCCCATTTAGGCATCGGCATTTTACGGAACTGCTCCAGGGATTTCAGGCGGAAATTCAGCATCCACTCCGGCTCGTTTTTGATTGCGGAGATTTCGCGGACGATTTCTTCCGTGAGCCCTTTACCAGACTGAAATATTGACTTGTGCTCATCACGGAACCCGTACTGGTACTCCTCCATATCAGGCGCTTTCTTAGCCATGGTATCAGCCTCCTTGTTCTAATGTTGTTGGTGCCCTTCTTCTGTTTCAATGCCTTTGCGCAGCGCGTTCCAGGCCAGGGTGGCACATTTGATCCGCGCCGGAAATTTATTAACACCGGACAGGGCTTCTATATCCTCGTAGTCTCCGAAATCTGCATCTTCACCCTTCATCAGAGAGGAAAAGCTGTCAGCCAGCTCAAGCGCACGTTCAATGCTCTGGCCTTTGACCGCTTCCGTCATCATCGAAGCGGACGACATGCTAATCGAGCAGCCTTCTCCGCTGTAGCGGGCATCCTTGACGATGCCGTCCTCTACTTTGAGCTGCAGCGTAATCCGGTCGCCGCAGGTAGGGTTGTTCAGTTCAATTTTTAGTGCATCGTCTTCAAAAGAACCGCGGTTCCGGGGATTTTTATAATGATCCATAATAACGCGTCTATACAGGTCATCCAAGTTCATAAGAGAAGTACTCCTTTGCCTTGATTAGGCCCTTAACCAGCGCATCTACATCCTCTTCAGTATTGTAGAGATAGAAGCTGGCCCGGGCTGTTGAGCTGACCTGCAGCCAGCGCATCAGCGGCTGGCAGCAATGATGTCCGGCCCGCACGGCAATGCCTTCGGCATCAAGCACGGTGGCAACATCATGCGGATGGACGTCACCGAGATTAAAGGTTACTACACCCACCTGACGGTTGCGCGGCCCGTAGATTGACAGATCGCTGATCCCGGACAGCTTCTGCTCCGCATAGGCGGCAAGCTGCATTTCATGGCGGTGGATATTATCGAGACCGACCTCCTGCAGGAAATCGATAGCAGCCCCCAGGCCGACAGCACCGGCAATGATCGGTGTGCCGCCTTCGAATTTCCAGGGAAGCTCCTTCCAGGTCGAGTCGTACAGGCCGACATCGTCAATCATTTCTCCGCCGAATTCAACCGGCTCCATCGCTTCAAGCAGGGCTTTTTTACCGTACAAAGCGCCGATACCGGTTGGCGCCAGCATTTTGTGCCCGGAAAAAGCATAGAAATCGCAGTCCAGCTCCCGGACATCCACCTTCATATGCGGGGTGCTCTGCGCACCGTCCACCACAATAACCGCACCGTGGCGGTGAGCAATGGCAGCCAGCTCTTTAACGGGATTTGTAACACCCATAACGTTGGATACATAGGCAATCGCCACAATCTTGGTCTTATCTGTGATTGTTGACTCCGCATCCTCCAGCGTAACGGTTCCGTCCTGCTGCAGCGGGATGAACTTAAGGGTTGCCCCTGTCCGCTTGGCCAGCTGCTGCCACGGAATGAAGTTGCTGTGATGCTCCATCTGGGTGATGACGATCTCGTCACCTTCACCGACTGCTGCAGGACCATAGGAGGATGCTACAATATTCAGCGCCGTTGTAGTTCCGCGGGTGAATATAATCTCCTTGACGCTGCGGGCGTTGATGAATTTGGCAACCTTCTCCCGTGCGCCCTCGTAAGCATCCGTTGCCCGGCTGCCTAACGTGTGAACACCGCGGTGCACGTTCGAATTGTCCCATTCATAGTAGGCTTTGACCGCCTCGATCACCTGGCGCGGCTTCTGTGAAGTCGCCGCACTGTCCAGGTACACGAGCGGATGCCCGTTGATCTTCTGGTTCAGAATGGGGAACTGCTCCCGGATACTGCTGTTAATCATTGGCCCAACTTCCTTTCCACAAGAGTCTGGAGCTGATTACGCAGTCCCTCAAGTGGAATTTGCGACACGACAGGTGCCAGGAAGCCGTATATGATAAGTTTCTCTGCGTCATGCCGTGTGATTCCGCGGGACATCAGGTAGTACACCTGCTCGGGATTGACCTGTCCTACGGAAGCGGCATGGCCTGCTGTTACATCGTCTTCGTCTATGAGCAGAATCGGATTGGCGTCTCCGCGCGCTTTCGGGCTCAGCATCAGTACTTTTTCCGTCTGCTGGCCGTCAGCTCTTGTAGCACCCTTCTCGATCTTTGTAATTCCGTTAATAATGGAGTTTGCGGATTCGCGCATAACTGCACGGGTAATCATGTCACTTGGCGTGTTTTTGCCAAAATGCTGTGCTTGAGTAGTGTAGTTCAATTTCTGGGAACCCGAGCCTACTGCAATCACTTTGGCATCCGAGCTTGAGCCGTTGCCCTTGAGCACAGACTTGGTATCGCTCGCTGTATCACCATAGTTCATTTCACCGACAATCCACTCAATCGTACCGTCATTCTCGATGACAGCCCGGCGGTAAGTTACATCCGTGGTGTCCTCGCCAAGCTGATGGACAGTCGCGAAACGCACCTTCGCCCCGGCGCCGACAAACACTTCAACCGCTCCGTTGTGAAGACCTGCTTCAGCCTTGTCAGATACATAGTTGTCTACATAGGTAACAGAGCTGTTCGTGTCAGCAACAATCAGGATATGCGGAACAAAAGAAGCCTTTGCATCATCGGTGAACAGTACTGCCTGCAGTGGAGTATCAATAACAACATTCTTCGGAACATAGAGGAACACCCCGCCGTTCCACAGTGCCGCATGCAGCGCCGCAATAGAATGCTCGCCCGGCAATACAGCCTTATGCAGATAACGCTGTACAAGATCCCCGTGCTCTTTGGCAGCTGTCTGCAGATCAGTGAAGATTACACCCTGAGCAGCCAGCTCAGGCGCCAGACGCGTGTATACAACGCCTGAATTCTGTTGAATAATCAGGCTTCCCTGCTCCTGGTCCTTAATCAGCGCAGCTATAGCTGCAGGTGCTTCATTAAGTGCAGCAAGCGGCTTACCCGCTTTGTAGCTTCCATAGTTGTTCACGTTCCAGCGGTCAATCCGCGTTTTCTCCAGTTTCGGCAGCTCCAGCTCGGCTGCCAGTGCCAGAGCCTGAAGGCGGCTGTCCTTCAGCCAGCCCGGCTCACCGCCGCTCTGCGATAATTCGCTGAGCCGTTCGGCATCCACCGGAAGAATGGTTTGCGTCGTCATAAATGGTTTCCTCCTTCCTGGTGTATGAATTATGCTTCTTGTCCTACAGTTTCATCTTCAATGCCGAGCTCTTCCTTAACCCATTCATAGCCTTCTGCTTCAAGACGCTCTGCCAGCTCAGGTCCGCCGGATTTAACAATGCGTCCCTGCATCATGACATGCACATAATCAGGCTTGATGTAGTTAAGCAGGCGCTGATAGTGGGTAATGACCAGGAAACCGCGTTCCGGGCTTCTCATAGCGTTTACGCCTTCAGCTACAATCTTCAATGCATCAATATCAAGGCCGGAGTCAATTTCGTCAAGAATGACGATTTTAGGATCCAGCATCATCATCTGAAGAATTTCATTACGCTTCTTCTCACCGCCGGAGAAGCCTTCATTCAAATAGCGGTGCAGGAATTCCGGATTCATCTCCAGTTCCTTCATCTTCGCCTCCATCTGGCGGATGAAGCGGATCAGGGAGATTTCTTTCCCCTCTTCGCGGCGGGAGTTAATCGCGCTGCGCAGGAAGTCAGAGTTCGTTACTCCGGCGATTTCACTCGGATACTGCATGGCGAGGAACAGGCCTGCACGTGCACGTTCGTCCACTGCCATTTCCAGCAGGTCTTCACCCTCTAGAATAGCAGTACCTTCAGTAACCTCATATTTCGGGTGACCCATCAGTGCGGAAGCAAGCGTACTTTTACCGGTACCGTTAGGTCCCATGATGGCATGGATTTCTCCGCCCTTCATCTGAAGATTAATCCCCTTCAGAATTTCTTTCCCTTCAATGTTCGCTTTCAGTCCCTCAATGACAAAATCTGCTGCCATAATTAATATTCCCTCCACTCGTCAATTTGCGAAATCAGAAAGTTGTATTGTCACAGGATTTCCCTGATCGCCAGCACAATTAGATTGTATATCACATTATAATAATTATAAACAGAATCATAGTGATTATCAATGATTCTCACTAATTTTATTACAAAGGATGTCTTTTTTCAAATACTGCTTTTCAATTTTCAGCGCTATTCTGCGTTATCCGACATATAAGTGCGGCATGTTAACTCCCCAGCACAGACAGGATTTCCGCTCTCCGGTACTCAAATTCGCTGTCGCTGAGAACCGGACTCCACTGCGGTGCCGGCGGCATGTCAGCCAGCTCGATCCATGAACGGCAGCCCGAATATTCGTCCAATACCGGTACGGACACTGCAGCCTCACTTACATATACGCGAAGCAGCAGAACATGCAGCGGCTCCTTGGCCTTCCAGCGCAAACGTTCGGCAGCAAGCTGTCCGCTCCAGATATGGAAGGGGTACAGCAGCTCTAGCTGCTCCAGATCCCGCACTTCGATATCCTCAACAGCTTCCGCGTACACCTGCAGCCTGACCGTTCCTTCCCCTGCAGCCGCCTCCTCCGCCATAGTCTGTGCAACCAGCTGGCGGTAAGGCTCCTTCAGGAGCTCCTCACGCTGATGCTCATAGGTGGGATAAAGAAAAAACGAATGGCTTTTCAGCTCAAAGCGCCTTGTTTCTTCCGCAATGCCTCCTTTGCGCAGCAGGATAATCTGCTGTCCTCCGGCCAGGGCTTGTATTGCTGAAGCCCATTCCTTTAGCGCGACAGAATTCATATTCAAGAGCAGTCTTCCCCTTTCCGGCTCCGTTTACATAACAGGAGGTTTACTATGGATTATATAACTTGCAGCGGCTGTCTACAAATTGCCAAGATCACAGCTGCTGAAGAAATTTCTCTGCCTGCAGTTTATTCCGCTGTCCCTTCCCGCAAAAAAATAAAGCCTCCGCACGGGCAAAGTTATTAAGATAAGTTAACTTAATAACATTGTCCGCAAGGAAGGCTCTATTCCATTTTCCAGCTGTTACAGTATTACAGTGTTACGCGCCCAAAAACGAACGCAGCATCCACTGGTTTTTTTCCAGATCGGTGCGGATTCTGATGAACAGGTCCGCTGTAGGCTGGTCACTGATCTCCTCGGCCAGCTCGATGCCCTCAGTCAGCTCTTCAGCAACTGTTGCGAAGTCCTCGATCAGCGTCTGAACCATGCCGCGGGTATCTTCCTTGCCCGTTGCTTCCTGAATCGTCCCGATTTCCAGATATTCCTTGAGCGTTGCAGCAGGACTGCCCTTGATGCTCAGCAGGCGTTCGGCCACCTCGTCCATTTTGAGGGTAACATCATCATACAGCTCTTCAAATTTCTCGTGCAGGGAGAAGAACTGTTCACCCTTCACATACCAGTGATAATTATGGAGCTTTACATACAGTATGTTCAGGTTCGCCACCTGGCGGTTAAGTACTTGTTCCAGTGAAGTTGTATCGACTTTGTTTGCTGCTTTTGCCATTGTTAATCCCATCCTTATCCGTAATTTTTGCCGGCTGCATGTCCAACCTCCGGCTGCAGTTGTCTATATTCATAGTACCCTGCATGACCAGCTACGAAACAAGGTCATACCGGCTGCACCTGACAGGCCGGGGCCCGGGCCATGCATGTTCCTCTTACGTAGGATGACCATCTCCTCCAGCCTTATCCGCTGTTCAGACAGGCTGTATAAAAGGGGCCGCAGCGGCCCCTTCAGCTTCAATACAAACGGCCTAAAGCATAAGCAGCAGCGCTTCTTCACCGGTCATTCCCGGAACAATGCCCAGCTTCCCGGCTTCTATGGTAACAGACTCCAGCGGAGCGGCAAGCAGCTGGGCCAGGGTACGCACACCAACCGCCCTTGCTGCAATGATCTTCCGTTCACCCAGCTTCTCGTTCAATAAACCTACATCAAGCGCCCCGCACATAATATATCCCCGGTCCGTGCTGACCGTCAGCAGAGTTGTTTTGGGCAGCTTTACCTCGACTCCGACCAGCGTATGTCCGCCTACCTGAACAGGCTCTAACGTCACCACTTTGCAGTTCCTCCTTATTGTCACAGTCACGTTGTATGTGTATGCTCCCCTCCGGGAGCCGGTGTGGACGTATGGACCAAATGGTCTATAAATTTTATGAGCCGGGAGTCCTCTATCCGGACAAAGAAGTGTATGCTTATCAGCGGTTTAATGGTATAGTTTACTTGGCTTATGAAATGATTAATAGATATTAAAGAATGAAATGATTTGATGAAAAGCTGGGGGATATATGGACAAGAAACTGCAAAATACAGACGGTAATTACCTGTTTAACGTCGACATCCTGATCAATGCCCGTACCAACCCGCTGGCACTGCAATATTTACTTGAACTGCTGAACAACAATAGCGATAAGGTTACGGATTTCAAAATCAACTCGGGCCTTGAGCTGGGAAGAAGCATCGATACGCTGCTCCGCTCAGCCAAAGCAGCCCTTAATCAGGAGCCTGCAAAGCCGGCACCGTTCAAAATGCCGGTTAATGCTGACAGCACAGCGGCAGACAAGACGGCGAAGCCTGCGCCTGCACCGGCAAAACCCGCGCCAGCCAAGCCCGCAGCAGCCGTCCCTGTAGATGCTTTTGCCAAAATACGCCAGTACATTAAGAACAACCAGCTGGTCCGCCTGCGGACGAACCGTCCAGGCAATCAGGTCTCCATGCCCTGCCGGATTCTGAATTTTGATGAAGAGTCATCCACCATCAGCGTTTATCACGTCGATGAGAAACAGGTATACACCTTTAAAATCTATGAAATTGATGAATTTATGTAAGGGCATTCTTTACAGAAAAACCAACCTGTACCTTTCCCGCTTCAATGCACGGGCAGGTACAGGTTGGTTTTTTGGTGTTACTGCTTGCGGAAGAAAGCTTCAACAGCCAGGCAAATCCAGCCTGCGATAAAGCAGACACCGCCAAGCGGGGTAATAGCCCCCAGCATGCTGATGCCGGAAATGCTGAGCACGTACAGGCTCCCGGAGAACAGAACTATGCCCGCAATGAGCAGCCAGCCTGCCCAGCGCAGTCTGGTGCTCTCTCCCCATTGCCCGATAAGCAATGCTATGACCAGCAGGCCAAGCGCATGCACCATGTGGTAATGAACCCCTGTTTCGTACACAGCCAAATGCTCGCTGCTGATTACATCCTCCAGCATATGAGCCCCGAAGGCGCCGATCATTACTGACAGCATCGCCAGCAAAGCTCCCCAGGCCATAAATTTTCGCTGCACTAAGGTCACAACTCCTCTTCATTAAGCTTTCCTTATCTTAACTTATCGGGGCCTCCGTTTTCCAGCTAGAGAGGACCGGCAGTATTTTTGCGTTATATCTTGCTTTTACAGCTGTCTTATGAAAAAGTGGAAGGTATAAGTCTTCATCCCCATTACGAGGAGTGCTGAATATGGATCAACATTACCCGCCCAAAACCGACCTCCCGGGCAGCCCGCCGGAGTCCCCCCTGTCAGGGGCAGGCATGCAGCCGGAAACAAGCCCGGGATACGGGTATGAGGAGAACAAACGCGATTACAAACATTCCGGCCCGGGGATTGCTTCTTTCGTGATTGCCCTGGTTACCGTAATCGGCTATGCCATTGCCTTTGTCTACGCAGGCATGCAGGCGACTACTATCCTTAGCAGCAGCAACGATGTAATCAATGATTCATCGCAAGCCATCATGATGCTGGGTCTGGCCGTCATCATTCTTGTAGCGGTTAATATAGCCGGTGCTGTTGTCGGGATTATCGGCCTTACCCTCCGCAGGCGCAAAAAAGTGTTCGCCATCATCGGTACCATCATTAACGCTATCATTCTGCTTCTGTTCATGCTGATGATTGCAACGGTACTGGTAAATGCCGGAGCCTGATTCTGGAGGCTCTATGGTTTAGACAGAAGCAGGGCCGCTCCGGTCTAATCCGGAGCGGCCCTGCTTCCGTTAAGCTCAGCGGCTGACGATGGAATCCAGCGAAGCATATACATGCGGCCCAAACCCTTCCGAGGCTTCCCGCTGCGGAATATTCATGCGGATGATGTAGCCTTGGCCGTCAATCTCTTTAACGATATACTGGCTCGTGACGCCGGAGCCCATCGCCGTCAGGTACAGCCTCACCCCTGACATACGCCGCTCCCGCTCCTCCTGGCTCAGCCTGGTAACCTCTCCCGTGTCCGATAGGGCTTCGCGCCCTTCTGCTTCCAGCGCATCGAGATTGAAATCGGAGGGCAGCCTGGTAATATCAGCATAATAGCCGGGGTCCACCTTCATGGCGAGTCTGCCGGCAGTTCTGTCAAAGGTGAATATATCAAATACATACAGCGAATAGCCATCTCCCTCGGCCAAATCCGCCGTTTTCTCCTCCTCCATGCCCTCAAGGGTCAGCTTAAAGGTCTTTGTAGGCGGCAGAGCTTCAGCTGAAGACGCCTCTCCGCCGGCTTCCGCCTTTTCCAGTCTGGACAGAATCCGCTGGACTACGGCAGGATCGCCCTCCACTGCTTTTTCCACATATTCAATAATTACAATATCATTCATCTCAAGCGCTGCAGGGGCATCCTCTGTGCCCGCTCCCAGCTCAAAAGCGGTCGGCCCCTCTTCCGTTTCGATCTCCACGGAGTGGTTGTCTATCTGGCCGATATAGGTTCCTGTACCCTGGATAACCTGGGCTGCTTCCTCTGTAGGCGCGGGCGAAGGTGAAGCCGGTGCAGCGTTCTCTGTCTGTGAAGGGGTAACGGTTGCCGAGGGTTCGCCGGGTGCTTCTGCCGGGCTCTGTCCCCCGCAAGCGGTAAGGGCCAGCATTAATACAGCAACAGCAGCTGCAGCCGGTAATGAACGTTGCGGTCTCACTGATCTCATGTTGACGGCCTCCTTGTGTGTGCAGAGTGTGGTAAGAGTCTACCCTTAATAACGTTTAACCCGTTGCCCGGGTTGCATAAACTTGCTCTGCAGCACATCAGGTATACAGTTCCCCCCAGCAGGCCTGTTTAATCTGCGCTGTACGCCACCGCACCGTTAACCACCGTCATCCGCACCTTAACGTTCAGCATCTCCTCAGCATCTGCCGTAATATCACGGTCTGTAACGGTAAAATCTGCGCGGAAGCCAGGTGCGATACGCCCCCGTTCCCGCTGCTCACCGGCCGCTGAGGCGCTGCCCTCTGTGAACAGACGAAGCGCTTCAGCCGGATTCAGCCTTTCCTCCGGCAGATAGCCCTCATGACGCTCCCCGGGCCTGCACCGTGTAACCGCGGCATGCATGCCCAGGAACGGGCTAAGCGGCTCGATCGGGGCGTCGCTGCCACCGGCGCAGGGAATGCCTGCGGCCAGCAGCTTCTTCCAGGCATAGAGATAGCCTGCCCGCTCCGGGCCGACCCGGTCCAGCACCCACGGAAAGTCGCTGGCCACAAACCGCGGCTGGATATCCGCGATCAGCCGCATGGAGGCCATCTGCTCCACCAGGCCGCGGTTCAGCACCTGGGCGT
Source organism: Paenibacillus sp. FSL R7-0273 (assembly GCF_000758625.1). Taxonomy (NCBI): domain Bacteria; kingdom Bacillati; phylum Bacillota; class Bacilli; order Caryophanales; family Paenibacillaceae; genus Paenibacillus; species Paenibacillus sp. FSL R7-0273. The sequence continues at coordinate 2,254,543 of NZ_CP009283.1, read as the reverse complement.
GGATGAACCGGTCCGGCAGCGCCGCATCCGGCCGGAGCGGCTGATGCTGCATCGCGGCCAGCGTCATCCGCGCCGCAGCATCGCCGATGGCATGCACCGCCACCGGATACCCGAGCCTGCGGGCGGCGCTGACGATATCATTCAGCCCCTCCTGGGTATGAATCGCTATCCCTGAGGTTTCTGGCGCATCGCTGTACGGCTGCTCCAGCAGGGCTGTCCGCCCGCCGATCGCCCCGTCGGCGAACAGCTTGACTGCACCAAGCCGCAGCCATTCATCCCCGCTGCCCGCTGCGAGCCCGAGCTGCTCCGCCTCCTGCAGATAGGCGTAGTAGAGCAGCTGATGGGTGCGGAAAAGCATGCCCTCCTCCCGCAGCTCACGGTGGATCCGCAGCATGGTCTCCACGCTGCCCAGGAGCCGCAGGTCCTCCGTGTGGACCGCGGTCAGCCCGAGGGAGAGCGCGTCTGCAATGCCGCGGCGCACCGCCTGTTTCAGCGCGGCGTAATCCGGCGCCGGCTGCACCTCATTGAACGGCTGGACGGCATCCTCGTAAATCCAGCCGTTCAGTCCTCCGCCGCTGTCGCGGCCGTAAGCGCCGGAGGCGAAGTCAGGCGTGGAAGCCGTGACGCCTGCCCGCCGGAACGCCTCGCTGTTGCCGAGGAATGCGTGGAAGCAGGTCCGGGTCAGGAATACCGGATGCTGCTGTGTCACTGCGTCAAGCTCTGAGAGGTGCGGAGCGGCGGCAGGCCTGAACTCATTCTCGTTCCAGTTGAGGCCGAGAATCCATTCTCCCGGAGGCGTAAGTGCCGCCCGCTCCCTGATCGCCTGCAGCATCTCCTCTTTGGAGGTCATGCCGGTGAAATCCAGCATGTCCAGCTTCATGCCGTGCATACCCAGATGCACATGGGCATCTGTAAGTCCGGGCAGGACGTGCCCGCCGTCCCAGTCAACGACAGCCGCCCGGCGTCCGGCCAGCTGCAGGGAGAGCTCGCTCCCATTTCCAATAGCCCTGATGAGGCCGTCCTCTACCAGCACAGCATCATCGCCGGGGTGTCCGGCTGCTGAAAGATTTCCATTTTTAAATAAGGTTAACGTCATTGTCAGGTGCTCCTTTAGTATTGAAGTCTCGAATTTATCTAAAAAAGCTGAGAATACTCCACCCTCGATAGGGTGGGGATGAATTCTGCGGTATTTGGACCTAAACCCGAACGTATGTGCTATAATGTAAATAATATTACCAAAAATGAGGTGTCGCACATGCTGATACATCAAGCCTATAAATACCGGATCTACCCCACACCGGAACAACAGCAACTCATAAGGCGTATGTTCGGCTGCTGCCGCTTTGTGTTCAATACCTTTTTGGACACTTGGAATCAAAGCTATGCGGAAACGGGAAAAGGCTTGTCCTATCACGCTTGTGCGACAAAACTCCCTGTACTAAAAGCGCAATACAACTGGCTGAAAGAAGTCGATAGCATCGCTTTGCAGTCGGCTGCCCGTCATGTGGCGGATAGCTTTGATCGCTTTTTCAAAAAGCAAAATCAAGCGCCACGCTTTAAGAGCCGGAAGCATCCGGTTCAAAGTTACACGACCAAATTCACGAACGGGAATATCGCCATTGAGGGGAGTCGCTTGAAGCTCCCAAAACTCGGCTGGATGCGTTTTGCAAACTCCCGGAAGCTGGAAGGCCGGATATTGTCTGCTACCGTGCGCCAAAACGCCAGCGGGAAATTTTTCGTTTCGCTTAGCTGCGAAGTTGAAAAGAACCCACTGCCGCAAGTGGACGCACATATCGGAATCGATCTGGGTTTGAAAGAGTATGCTGTAAGCTCAAATGGTGAACGGTATGCCAATCCCCGCTTTTACCGCCAATATGAGAAAAAGCTGGCGCTTTGGCAGCGGCGGATGGCTCGGCGTACTCCGGGCGGCTCCAATTGGAAGAAAGCGAAGCAGCATGTCGCTCGCATTCACGAACGTATTGCGAATAAACGAAATGATTTTCTCCACCAACTGACAACGAAACTGATCCGTGAAAACCAAACGATTAGTATCGAACATCTGCGTGTCGCGAATATGATTCAGAATCCCAAGCTTTCAAAATCCATCGCGGATGCGTCTTAGGGGGAGTGGGTACGGCAACTGACGTACAAAGCCCTTTGGTATGGACGAACCCTTCGGATCGCCGATACGTTCGAACCGACCAGTCAGCGGTGTCACGTGTGTGGCACAATCCACTCGGAAGTTAAGAATCTTGCGGTTCGGGAATGGACGTGCAACGCTTGCGGTACGCTTCATGACCGTGATGAAAACGCCGCTCATAATATTGCACAAGTAGCGGTTTAACCGCCACCTATCCAAATGATAGAACTGCGGGAACGCTGGAATCGCTTGCTAAATAAGAAGAGGTTACGCTTCTGTTCGCAAGAATCCGCCACTTCAAGCGTTAGCTAAGTGGGGGAGAATTCAATAATAGAAAGAAAAACGCAGCGGCACGGTTTCTTTCCCGGCCCATAGGCATCTACCGGAAGCAGGAGCCGCCGGTGCTAATACTATAGTGAAGAGCCTTATTTTATCCCCCGAAGGAGTGGTTTCCTTGAAAATCGATATCGGCTGCGGTTCCGCCAAAGAATCAGGTTATCTGGGAATCGACCGGACTGCATACCCCGGAGTGGATATAGTCTGTAACATTAATGAAGAAATACCGCTTCCGGACAACACCGCCGAGTTCGTCATGGCCAGCCGGGTGCTGCCTTACGTGGACAATCTGATGACTGTGCTGGCGGAAATATACCGGATCAGCTGCCATAAGGCCGTTGTCTGCATTCTGGCTCCATACGCGCACAGCTATCCGCACAGCTCCAATCCTTTTTTCAAGCAGAAGTTCGACGAATACACCCCCCGCTATTTAACAGGAAGCTTCTTTCAGCCGCCCTCCAGCCCGCTTTCACCGGCAGTCCCTGATTATCCGGTTCCCGTGCCTCCGTTTGACTACAGGCTGCTCCGGATGGAGCTGTTCTACCAGTATCCGTTTGACCAGTCGCTGTATGAGACGGAGGAGCTTGATATCCTGAAGACGCTTCAGGCCAATGTCGTCCACGAGATCATGTACCATTTCGTTGTGGTCAAAAAGGACATTTCCCATGCCGAGCTTGAAGCCATGAGCCGTAATCCCCAACCTGAGCCGCGCGTACTGCTGGAGCGCAGACGGCTAAGCCGGCTGAGAGAAGACCTTTTCTGAGCGCTGCTGCCGCATCGCTGGGACTTCCCTCTATTTTCTCAAAAAAGTTGCGGCTGGACAAACAAGTAACTCTTTCCTCCATCATAGGCTAAATATATCACAAGAAAGATGGCACATCGTCCTCAGCAGGAGACGGTTTGCTTTTTTTCGATGTAGAGCATACACAGCATTCCTATGAAGGAGGTGAAAATTATTCCTCTAGTCGTTCGGTCTACTATTAATGCAACCGGAGCAATTACATTTACTGGTAACACACTCGGCTTAAGCCGTTCCGATACTATAGGCGTGCCCGGCACACAGGACAGTATAGGCGCCTTCAGCACAGTCAATACAGCCTCTACCTTCGGGACCTATCCTGCCGGAACAACCAGTCTTTATCAGAATAACAGCTCTGCGGCCATTCTGACGATCCCCGCCGGAAGTACGGTGCTGTATGCCGAGCTGATCTGGGGCGGCTCTTATATTAACGGGGCCGTTAATCTTAGCGCGTTCATCAACAATCCCGTGTCAATTACGACACCGGCCGGTAATACAGTCAGTGTATCTCCAGACCCCGCTACTAATAACACGGTGGATCTGGGAGGCGGGGCTGCAGCGTATGTGCGTTCCAACAATGTAACGAGCATCATTCAGGCAGGCGGAGCGGGCACTTATATCGTCGGCGGGGTAGTCGGCACCATCGTAATCTCCGGTGATTCGACAGCCAACCACGCAGGCTGGACGCTCGGTGTCATCTATCAGAATCCGGCTCTCCCGTTCCGCAATATGTCCCTCCGTGCCGGGGCTGTGCTGGTCCAGTCCACCTCAGCCCCTGTCGTTACTACGATTACCGGCTTTGCCACCCCTGTTTCCGGGGCACTTGGCGGCCGCATCCTGTTCAGCGCGCAGGAAGGCGATGCCAACCGTTCCGGTGACCAGGCGCTGTTCGGCCCGACCTCTGCCACCCAGGTGGCGCTATCGGGACCCAACAACTTTGCCAACAATTTTTTTGCCTCACAGATCAATAATGATGCCGGAGCACTGAATACCACCGGTACCTTCGGCAACCGCAACCAGACCAACGGCAGTCCGGGCAGCAATATAGTCGGCGGACGCCAAGGCTGGGATATTACCAATGTCAGTGTATCGGCAAGACTGGTCAACAACCAGACCTCTGCCCTGCTCACACTAACTACTTCCGGCGATGCTTATGTCGTAAATGCTAATGCGCTGCAGATCGATATTAACGCGCCGACCATCAGCCTTACCAAGGGTGCCAATGTAACAGGGACACTAGTCGGGGACACGGTAAACTACACTGTAACCGTCAGCAATACCGGTACAGCAAGCGCCGCCAGCGTGGTGCTGTCGGATACTCTGCCGGCCGGGCTGACCTTTGTGGCCGGGAGTGTCGTTGTCGCTGGAGTATCCAGACCTACTTTCGATATTACTGCGGGTATTCCCTTGGGTTCGCTTGCTCTCGGCACCTCTGTGACCGTTACATACCAGGCAAGGGTCACATCACTGCCTAACCCGCAGTTCGTACCCAATACAGCCACTGCCGCATTTACATTTCAAAGTGTTGCCGGCGGTCCCATTGTCTCAGGGGTTATCCCGTCCAATACGAGTACAATTCCGGTATATTCACCGGTGCTCGGGCTTGTCAAAAGCGCCAATACCACCAACGCTACCGTCGGAGACCAGATTATCTATACGATTCAGGTGTCCAACACCGGCAACATCGGCGCCACCACCACACTAACCGACAACATTCCGGCAGGCAGTACTTATGTACCCGGCAGCTTTACCGTCAACGGTACACCAATAGCGGGCAACCCTGCCACCGGCATTCCGATCGGCACCATTGCCGCCGGGGGTAGCTCCACCGTGCAGTTCCGTGTTGTGGTCAACAGCCTGCCTTCTCCGCCCCAGCTTGTTGACCAGGCCACCGCCGCCTACACCTTCCTGGTGCCGGACGGCCGCACGGTTTCCGGCTCCGCTGCCTCAAACATCCTGACTATACCTGTCACACTGCCGAACGTAGCGGTTGCCAAAAGCGCCAGCCTGCCCGATGTTGCCGTAGGTGATACCCTGCTGTACACCTCCGTTATCAGCAACAACGGCATCGCTGCCGTTACAAATGTCGTCCTGTCCGATCCGATCCCTGCCGGCAGCACCTTTGTGCCGGGCAGTGTCGTTGTGGCCGGTACCTCACGGCCTACAGCTGATCCTGCCTCAGGGATTACGGTCGGAACCATTGCCCCCGGTGCGAGTGTCACGGTCACCTTCCAGGTGAGCATCACCTCTGTACCGGCAGGCGGCCAGCTCTCCAACCGCTCATCAGCGTCCTACAGCTCAGGAGCGTTCACTGCCATTACACAGTCCAATATTGTTCCTACACCTGTGTTCCAGCCGGTAATCGGGATCTCCAAAAGCGCCAGCCCGACCAGCGCCACCGTAGGCGGCAATGTCCTGTACACCCTGCAGGTGCAGAATTCTGGGAATATTGCGGCAACCGTTACCCTGACAGATAACATACCGGCCGGTTCAAGCTTTGTTTCAGGCAGTGTCATTGTAAACAATGTCGTCCGTCCCTCTGATTCTCCGCTAACCGGAATTCCGCTGGGGTCTGTAGCTCCCGGTGCTGCCTTCACGGTGACCTTCCTAACCTCAGTGACGTCACTGCCCTCACCGGCTGTATTAACAGATCAGGGCAGCGGCAGCTATACGTATCAGCTGCCCAGCGGCCGTTCGCTGGCCGGCTCCAGCGTATCCAATACAGTTAGCATTCCGGTATCAGCACCGAATATCACAATTCTGAAAAACGCCAGCCTCAATGCCATTGCCGTCGGGGAATATATCACCTACACCGTCTCTGTCTCCAATCCCAGCGGCGTCGCTGTCAGCAATGTCGTCCTATCCGATCCGATCCCGGCCGGAGGCGCATTTGTAGCCGGCAGTGTTACGATCAACGGTGCTTCCTCGCCGTCTGCAAATCCCGGGGCCGGCATTAATCTCGGTACTATCGCTTCAGGTGCGACCGTAGTTATCACTTTTCAGGTTAATGCCATCTCCGTGCCGCCTTCCGGGCAGCTGAGCAACCGGGCCAGCGCCTCCTTTACTGCCGGCACATTCAGCGGAACTGCGCTGTCAGGCACGGTTAACACGCCGGTCTTCATACCGGTAATCAGCCTGGCGAAAAGCGCCAATGCCGCCCAGGCTTCAGTAGGCAGCTCCTTGTCCTTTTCAATTCTTGCCCGGAACACCGGCAACATCGCCGCCACACTGAACCTGACCGACAGCCTGCCGCCTCAGGTCACCTTTGAGCCGAATAGCGTTATTGTCGGCGGAACCCCGCTGCCCGGCTATGATCTGGTGAGCGGGGTTCCGGTTGGGCCGCTTGCCCCCGGTGACAGTGTCACAGTAAGCTTTCTTGTCACCGTCACAGCCCTGCCGCCCAACCAGCAGCTGCTGAATTCCGCCGCTGCCTCGTACACCTTTACTCTGCCGGATGGACGGCAGCTTGGAGGCAATACCGTCTCCAATACGCTCGCTGTTCCTGTCTCTGCACCAAATATCAATGTCGTAAAAAGTGTAAATGCCATTGACGCCGTCACAGGCGACATCCTGACCTTTACCTCCGTGCTGACAAACACTGGTATTGCTGCTGTCAACAACATCATTCTCAGCGATCCGCTGCCTGAGAATGCGGCCTTCATTCCCGGAACCGTAATTGTGGGCGGCGTGTCCCAGCCGCTATCAGTTCCGTCCACCGGCATTCCAATCGGCAGTCTGGCCCCCGGGGCCTCAATTGCCGTAACATTCGAGGTGAGGATTACAATGCCGATTCCTTCACAGATTAACAACCAGTCAACCGTCAGCTTTACCTCCGGGGTTTTTTCGGGCTCATCGAGCTCCAATGTGACGACCACCCCGGTCATTCAGCCGCAGATTTCGCTGGTCAAAAGCGCAAACGACCTTAGCGCAACAGTCGGCGATACGATTATTTATACCATTGTCGTCAGCAACACCGGTAATCTGGCTGCCAATGTAACCCTGACCGACAATATCCCGGCAGGCACAACCTTTGATCCGAACAGCGTCATTGTCGGCGGCTTCCCGCAGCCGGGCTCCGCTCCGGATACCGGAATCGCTGTCGGTACCGTCGCACCCGGAGCCAGTATCACAGTCAGCTTCACGGTGTTCATCGTTTCCCTGCCGAGTCCGCAGCAACTCGTCAATCAGGCCAGCTCGACCTTTACCTTCACTCCGCCGGACGGCCGCCTGCTGACCGGAACAGCAGTATCAAATACAGTAACCATTGCTGTATCTGCCCCGAACCTGGCTGTAGTCAAAAGCACGACCTTCACCGCTGCCGCACTTGGAGATACAATTCCTTATACAGTAACTATTACCAACAACGGGATCGACCCCGTCAATAATGTGCTGCTTAATGATCCGACACCGGACGGCACCACCTTTGTCACCGGCAGCGTGGCTGTCAACGGCGTACCGTTCCCGAATGCCAATCCGGCCACTGGGGTGGCCATAGGCACACTGGCAGCCGGGTTTGTGGCGGTTGTCACCTATAATGTCCTGGTAACCTCCGTGCCGGCCGATGCCTCCATTGACAACCAGGCGACAGTAACCTACACCTCAGGGGTGTTCTCAGGCTCCACCTGGTCCAATCCGGTGGCCGTTCCTGTCTTTCAGCCAAATATTGCATTGGTCAAAGGTGCCAGCACCGTTAATGCCACTGTTGGCGATACGGTAACCTACTCTCTGACAGCAACCAATACCGGGAACTACCCGGCCACACTGACTGTGACCGATAATATCCCTGCAGGCACAACCTTTGTGCCTAACAGTGTATTGGTTAACAGCCTGCCGCTGCCGCAGGCGGATCCGTCAGCAGGCATTGCTGCCGGAACCATCCCGGCGGGCGGAACCGTGGTGGTACAGTTCTCGGTCGTTATTACCTCCCTTCCGTCACCGCAGCTTCTTGTCAATCAGGGAACGGCGTCTTACACCTTCACCCTGCCGGACGGCCGGACACTGAGCGGCTCAGCCTTATCGAACACCTTCACCATTCCGGTGTCGAATCCGAACCTGGGCGTAGTCAAGAGCACCACTACTACCGCTACAACTGTCGGAGATTCCATTACTTATACCGTCGTTCTGACCAATAACGGCATTGCCACCGTCAATAATGTCGTCTTTACTGACGCACTTCCTGCAGGCACCGCATTTGTAGCCGGCAGTATCCTTGTGGATGGCGTTCCCCGTCCGGGTGCTTCCCCTGCAACCGGAGTTACCATCGGCAGCATTGCTCCCGGGGCTTCCGTTACTGTTGCCTTTACTGTAACAGTAACCTCGCTTCCGGCCACCGGACTGCTCAATAACCAGTCCTCGGTCAGCTTTACTTCCGGAGCCATTGCCAATGTCGCCTTCTCCAATATCGTCACAACGCCTGTCTTCCAGCCGATTGTCGCAGCCGTCAAATCCTCCAACGTTACCAATGCAACTGTCGGCGATACGATAACCTATACGGTTACTGTCAATAATTCAGGGAATTATCCGGCTACAGCTACCCTGACTGATACGATACCGGCAGGCACCGTGCTTGTAGCCAACAGCGTGCTGGTCGGCGGCCAGCCGGTTCCGGGCAGTGATCCGGCCACCGGTGTTCCGCTCGGCACGATTGCTGCCGGAGCCGCACTCACCGTTACGTTCTCTGTGCTGATTGATACCCTGCCGCCAAGCCAGCAGCTCAGCAACCAGGCAATCATCTCCTTGGCCTATACGCTGCCTGACGGCCGTACCTTTAACCAGACAGCGCCTTCCAACATCAATTTGATTTCGGTATCCTCTCCTAATGTGGCCGTAGTCAAAAGCACTACTGTTATTGATGCCGTCATCGGGGACACCGTACCTTACACAATCGTCGTTACGAATAACGGGATTGCGCCGATTAACAATATTGTGCTCAGTGACCCGATACCGGCAGGCGCCTCCTTTGTCACCGGCAGCGTAGTTGTAGACGGCACTCCGGTGCCTGGAGCCAATCCGGCCAATGGCATTGCAGCCGGCACCATAGCACCGGGAGCCTCTGCCACCATCACATTCAATATCCTGGTCAACGCCCTGCCTGCCAGCACTGTACTGAACAATCAGGCTTCAGTCAGCTTTACCTCCGGCGCGTTCTCCGGTGCATCCTATTCCAACAACCTGATTACACCGGTGTACCAGCCGTTCATCAATGTCGTTAAGAGCGCGGATACCGCCAATGCTACGGTCGGCGATACCGTCACTTACTTCCTGAGTGTGAACAACACAGGCAACCTGCCGGCTAATGTCACCGTAACAGACGCTATTCCGCCGGGTGCCGTATTCGTGCCGAACAGCGTATTGATCAATGGTGTGCCGCAGCCGGGAGCAGATCCTACGGCAGGTGTTGCCATAGGTACGGTTGCGCCGGGAGCGACGGTTACCGTAACGGTTACTCTCCAGGTTACTGTAGCTTCACTGCCTTCACCTCAGCAGCTGGTCAATCAGGCCTCAGCCAGCTTTACCTTCAGTCCGCCGGACGGACGCCTGCTCTCCGGCAGCTCACTGTCCAATGTGCTCGTTATACCGGTATCCTCGCCTGACGTTACAGCAGTCAAGAGCACGCCTTCCATCGATGCGGTTGTCGGCGATCTCATAACGTATACAATCGTGGTTACTAACAACGGTATTGTCGCTGTCAACAACGTTGTACTGGTTGACCCGATCCCTGCAGGCAGCCAGTTCGTAATAGGCAGTGTAGCCGTTGATGGTGTACAGCGGCCAAATGCCAATCCGGCAGCCGGTATCGTAATCGGTACGATTGCTGCAGGAGCTTCAGTGACCGTCACCTTCCAGGTACAGGTAATTGAGGTATGACCCCCGGCCCGAATCTGCAGCCTGTCGTGACGAATCAATCCATGGTGCTGTTCAGCTCAGCGGCGGGTATTGACGGAATCACTTTTTCCAACACCGTCAACACCCAGGTTGTAGGTCCTGTTCTCTCCCTGTCCAAAAGCGCAGACAAAACCAGTGTTTCCCTCGGGGAAACACTGGTTTATACCATCACAGCAACCAACAGCGGAAATCTCCCGGCACTGGTTACAATCCTTGACGCGCTTCCCCAGGGTGTCTCTTTTATTGCCAACAGCGTTCTGAGGGACGGTGTGCCCCTGCCCGGAGCATCGCCTGCAGCCGGAATTCCGCTTGATGCTGTTGCACCACAGAGTCAGGTCACAGTAGCGTTCCAGGTTATCGTCGTTTCGCTGCCGCCGTCACTTGAGCTGCGGAATGCCGCAACCGGACAATATTCATTCTCTACAACAGGCGGAAGAAGGGTTGCGGGGGAAGTCAGTTCCAATACAGTAACCGTATCCCTGCTGGCTTACCAGCTCTCCATCCTGCTTACTGCAAGCACCCCGACCTCCTTTGTCGGGGATGTTATAACTTATACGCTGCTGCTGAGGAACGAGGGAACCAGGCCGCTTGGCAGCATCTCTGCAATCATCCCTGTGCCGGAGGGCTCCGTCTTTATTCCCGGAAGTGTAGTTGCAGGCGGAGTCTACTCTCCTGAGGCAGATCCCGCGGACGGAATCCCGCTGGGGACACTGGACATAGGTGCCGCTGCAGAAATTTCCTTCCGGGTACGGGTCACTGCGGTTCCGCCTGAGGCTGCACTTGTTACCCGCGCAACACTCTCCTACATTGCTAATGAGGATGCCGAGCAGGTGGAGAGCAACACAGTAACCGTTACAATTGTGCAGGCAGGCATCAATGTCAGCTTGAAGGTAGACCGGCATAGCGCAACTCCGGGCGACAATCTCCGCTATGAATTTACGGTCCGGAACAGCGGCAATCTGGCAGTGGAAGCTGTGCTTACTGACGTGATCCCCCCTGGCACACTGTTTATCTGGGACAGCATCCAGGTGAACGGAGTGCCCCGTCCGGGTGTGAGGCCGGGAGATGGCATCCCGCTCGGCACGGTAAGACCGGAAGCTGCCGTTCATGTAGCATTCCTTGTAGCTGTACCTGCTGCTACCGACGTCCGGGAGCTGCCAGCCATCCGGAATCAGGGAAATACCGCGTATACCTACACTCTTCCGGACGGGCGGAGCGTCAGGCAGAATGCCCGGTCCAATCTGGTCATCACACTGCTCTATGCTCCAATCATTTCGATTCAAATGAGCGGAGAGCCGCCGGTTGTCGAGCATGGAGGCATTGCCGAATTCAGAGTCCATGTTACGAACAGCGGCAATTACCCTGCAGATGTAACCGTAATCCGAATCGTTCCGCAAGGCACCGTCATCGACCCGGATATTGTAACGGTCAGCGCAGTTACAGTGCCCGGCACACCTTACAGCGGCACAGTGCCGCTAGGGATTCTCGAGCCCGGACAGACGGTTCATCTGGCCTACATGGTCAAAATCAATATCGATTATATGGGCAATACCCTTCAGGGCAATTCAACGGCACTGTATGTGTATACCATTGAAGACCGCCGTTATTCAGGCGAAGCCAGATCCAACAGCTACCGTCTCATTATTGAAGAGATCAGCGAGTAAAGACAGTTCACATATCCCCCATCCCCATGAATATACTTTAGTTACAACCCTTTCAGCGGACTAAGGCTTGTGCATCGACTGATTTATATTTCATGGGAGGTGGTCATCCTGCCGCAATCACCGGAGCCGTATGCGTTTGTTGTCTCGAAAGAAGACTGGTCCCTTCACCGTAAAGGCCATCAGGATCAGGAACGTCACCAGCAGAAGGTCAGGGAAGCCATTAAGGATAATCTGCCTGACCTGGTTACCGAAGAGAACATTATCATGTCCGACGGCAAGCAGATTGTAAAAGTACCGATCCGCAGTCTGGATGAATACCGGATTATCTATAACTTCCGTAAGCAAAAGCATGTCGGCCAGGGGGACGGAGACAGCCAGGTGGGCGATGTGCTCGGCCGTGACTCCCAGTCTGCCCAGCCGGGCAAAGGGGAAAAGGCCGGTGATCAGCCGGGTCAGGACACCATTGAAGCGGAGGTTAATCTGGAGGATCTGGAGGACATTCTGTTCCAGGACCTGGAGCTGCCTCATCTGGCCCCCAAGGATAAGGAAGAGATTGAGGTCAAGTCGATTGTCTTCAACGATATCCGCAAAAAGGGCATGATGTCGAATATCGACAAGAAGCGTACCCTGCTGGAGAACCTGCGTCGTAACGCCAGCAGCGGCCGGCCGGGTATCCACAGCATCAGCCCGGATGACCTTCGCTACAAAACCTGGGATGATATTACGATCCCCCACTCCAACGCCGTTATTATTGCAATGATGGATACGTCGGGCTCCATGGGTACCTTTGAGAAATACTGCGCCCGCAGCTTCTTCTTCTGGATGACCCGCTTCCTCCGCCGCCAGTATGAGAAGGTCGATATCGTCTTTCTGGCCCATCATACGGAGGCCAAGGAAGTCAGCGAGCATGATTTCTTCACCCGGGGCGAGAGCGGCGGCACCATTTGTTCATCAGCCTACCAAAAGGCGATTGAGATCATCGACAGCCGTTACCCGCCGGCCAAATATAACATCTACCCGTTCCACTTCTCAGACGGGGATAACCTGACCTCTGATAATGAGCGTTGCGTCAAGCTGATCGGCGAGCTGCTGAAGCGCAGCAACATGTTCGGCTACGGTGAGGTGAACCAGTATAACCGCAGCAGCACGCTGATGTCCGCCTACCGGCATCTCAAGCAGGAGCAGTTCATGCACTATGTCATCAAGGACAAAAAGGAAGTATATCAGGCACTTAAGACCTTTTTCGGCAAAAGAAGCCCGGTTAAGTAAGCTCAGGCTCACTAGAAACCTCCTCCCTCTGCGGATGAGGTTTTTTTGTGTGCTAATGCCTGTTGACATCTATATCGGCAGACGATATAGTTATTATATCGGTAACCGATATAGCGATGGACGGTATAGAAGAAAGGAGTGATCCGGAGTTGCCGGACAATAAGGATTACGGGGCTTTAACAGAAGGTGTGTATTACATTCTTTTATCCTTGCTCACCCCTATGCACGGCTACGGTATTATGCAGAACGTGAAGCTGCTGAGCAATGAGCGGGTCGAGCTGGGAGCCGGCACCTTATACGGTGCGCTGAGCACACTGGTCGAGCGGGGCTGGATCGAGCTGCTGCAGGGGGAGCAGGATTCACGCAAGAAGGAGTACCGGATCACGGAGGCCGGCCGGACAGCTGTCCGGACTGAAATGGCAAGACTTGACGAGCTGCTGGCAAACGGCAAAAAGCTTATGGGAGGCGAACCGGAATGAGTCTCGTAAAACACAGGTTTTTCAGTGATTTTGAGAAGGAGGAGGAATGGCTGAATGAGATGGCTGCCCAAGGATACGCGCTTAGCGAATACTCCTGGTCAAGGTACACCTTTGAGGAAAGCGGCAAAGGGGAGTATATCTACCGTATTGAGCTGCTGAAAGAGAATCCGCAAGGACCCGAGGCTGCCGAATATCTGCAGTTTATGAAAGAAACAGGGGCAGAGCTTGTGCCGACGGGCAAATGGTTATGGGGCATGCTTAAGTACAGCAACCTGCGCTGGGTGATCTTCAGAAGAAAGGCAGCCGAGGGTGCGTTCAGCATCTATTCCGACATCGATTCCAAGCTCAGGCATTATAAAAGAATTAACACGCTGTGGATGTCCCTGGCGTTGATGGAGCTGATCATTGGCCTGCTTAACATCTCCCTGACGTTTGTGAATAACCCCTCTGCCCTCAACAGGATTAATCTGGTCATGGGCCTGCTCCTTGTCGTTCTGAGCCTGTTCTTTGTTTCCATTAGCAGGCCTATCCGCAAAAAGATTGCGAAGCTGCAAAATGACCAGCTGATCCGGGAGTGAGACCTTCACATTGACATCACTCACCTTTATACAAAAGCAGGCCGGAAGCAGACAGTCGCTGCGCCGGCCCTTTTCTTTTTACTGCACCTTCTCCCGGTCCTTGCCCTTGTCGGATTCACCGGCATTTTTGTTGGCGGCATCGCGGTCCTGCTGCATCTCCTCCACTGTCTTCACTTTAAGGCGTGCAGCTCCCTCATTATCTGTACGGGTAGGAATCAGGTTCCCGGAAGCCAGACGCTCCTTCGCTGCGGCAATCGCCGTTTTATATTGCGGCAGCCACTCTTCCCCGGCCACTAGCATCTCATCAACCATCTGCCAGATTTCCTTCGGATTGCAGACTGCCCCGACCAGCGGGTCCATCATGAACGCCTGACGCAGCAGCTGGTCGTCCCCGTGCACCGCTGCCTCAACCGCCAGTCGCTGTACCGAGATGCTGACGTTGCAGACAGCAGCCGGACCGAGCGGCAGCTCGCCGACTAGCGGCATCGAGATCCCGTTGTGATCCGCATATCCCGGGGCTTCGATAACAGCATCAGCGGGCAGGTTGGCGATTACGCCATTGTTCACAACATTGAAGTGGCCCCGGTACACCCGGCCGGTCTCAAGCCCTTCAATAATATAGGAGCCGTGCTCCTCCCCGCGGTTCTCCGGTGTATACTCCAGTGCCGGGTCCTTCATCCAGTTGGGAAAATCAGTCTCGAACCAGTTGCGTCCCTCTGTGCACACCCGCAGGTAGCCTCCGGTTTCGCCGTTAATCCAGCTGCCCAGATCAATCCAGTCCATGATTTCACCGCTGCGTTTGCGGTACCATGGAACATATTCGCTAAGGTGGCCGTTGGATTCCGTGCTGTAGTAGCCGAACTGGCGCAGCATATCAATCCGCACCTTCTCTGTCCGGCTGAACTCCGGATGACGCTCGAACGCCTCCAGCAGGCCTGCTGTCAGATCCTTGCCCTTATGCTTCGCTGAGATATACCAGGTCTGGTGGTTGATGCCCGCACAGATGATATCCACTTCAGATTTCTCCAGCCCGTAGACCTCCGCGATCTGGTGATGTCCGTGCTGCACGCCGTGGCAGAGGCCGATCGTCCGGACACCGCCGTATTTATTGCAGGCCCAGGTCAGCATGGCCATCGGGTTAGAATAATTGAGCAGCAGCACATCAGGTGAGGCCACCTCACGGATATCACGGCAGATTTCCAGCATTTCTGCAATCCCCCGCTGTCCGTACATAATGCCTCCGGCACATAGCGTATCGCCCACACATTGATCCACCCCGTACTTCAGCGGGATATCCACATCGGTGGCAAAAGCCTCCAGCCCGCCCATGCGGATTGTACAAAATACGTACTTGGCGTCCTTAAGCGCTTCTCTGCGGTCAGTGGTGGGCTTGATCTGAATCGACAGTCCGTTCTCTGTAATATCCCGCTGGCACAGCTCGGTAACCATCTGCAGATTGTGGTCGTTAATATCCATAAATGAGACTTCAATATTGCGGAATTCCGCTACAGTCAAAAGGTCGCGCAGCAGTCCTCGGGTAAACCCGATGCTGCCTGCCCCGATAAAGGTTACTTTAAAAGACATGGTTATCATCCTCCGTTATAGGTTGTTCTACCTGTCCATTGTAGCAAGACGGCATACGGAAGCGTAACCAATATCATGACCAGTTTACTGTCAGTCTGTCAACAATCCTCACCTTTCATCGGAGAACAGGCTGTTATCGCTCCAGGAATAGCGTTCGATGGAGTTCCGGTACTCCACCGGAGTGACTCCGGCATACTTTTTGAACAGCAGGTGAAAATACTGCCTGCTGCTGATTCCGACATAATCGGCAATCTCCGCTACCGGGATCTCACTCTGTCCAAGCAGCATCTTGGCCTTCTCCATCCGCAGCAGGTTCAGATAATCCGTCAGGGTTCTGCCTGTCTGCGCCTTGAAAATACGGTGCAGGTACCCGGGATGCACACTCACGGCCGCCGCAATCTCACTGGCCTGAATGCTGCGGTCATAATTCTGATGCAGGAATTCGACAGCCCGCCGAACATAGAGCTGTGAAGGCTGCTGGCTGGCAATAAGCCGCTCCCTGTGCAGCCTGGAGAGCCTGAGCAGCAGCTCGGCAAAGAGCAGCTGCACGAGGCTGCCGCCTTCTTTGCCATATTGGTCCAGCTCCAGCACCAGCGCCTTCAGTACATGAAAGACCTCCTCCGGATCAGACAGCATTAGGCTGCTGAAGGGCTTTTGCAGGAAATCTGCCAGCTCCCCCTCCTCCCGGGCCAGCCTGCTGAGTGACGGCGCGACGCCTCTGTGCTCCGCAAAGCCGAACTCCACATTCAGCATGCGGCAGGCGCTGCCCTGCTCCACGATCAGCCGGTGCGGGACATTGGCATCAAGGATAATCAGTTCACTGCGCTTAAGCCTGAACCGTTCCTCGCGGCCCGCATCGCTGCGCACCTCAACTGTACAGCTCCCGGAGATAACATACATAATTTCCGTCGAGTTGTGCTGATGGTACGGCATCGTATAATGCTCCCACTGCTTATAATAGTAGGCAAAAAAACGGGGACTGTATTCTTTTTCAAGCAGAGACTGCTGAAACAGGCTTCCGCTCAGCTCACTCATGCTGTTCACTCCCTTTCCTCCTGCAGAAGATACTTTGTAGGTATGCCGCTAAGCTTAGCTGTACCCTGTACAATACAATATCCCTTGGTCAGCAAACAAGCCTCTGTTGCCGTAATTGTTACGGTAACAGAGGCTTGTTTTTAACTGGCAGATCCATCTGCAGCCGGTGCTGCGCTCCCGGCCATACTATATTCAGCCTTCAAAAGAAACCAGCGACTGCTTCAGATTCTCCGCCAGCTCCTCCAGCTTCGCTGAGAGCGCAACCAGCTCCTCGCTTACAATAAATTGCTGTGACGACATTGAGGCTACCTCCTGGGTGGAGGCGCTGGTCTGCTGGACCACGGAGGTGACGCTGGCCATCGATTCTCCAAGCTGGCGCTGGAACAGGTCAAGCTCGGTAACGGAGGCTGACGACTGGCTGATCAGCGCCAGGAAGGCTTCCATTTCAGCCCGCACACTCGCGAATATAATGGAAGATTCCCGCACCGAAGTTATCTGCTCCCGGAACAGCGGACCAGCCTCGCTCACAACCTTTACTGTATTTTCAATATGATTGCTGATCTCCTCTGTAATTCGGGACACAGACTGAATCGACTCGTTGGACTGGTTCGCCAGGCCTCTGATCTCATCAGCAATGACAATAAATCCTTTACCGGCAGCTCCTGCACGGACTGCTTCAATTGAGGCGTTCAGCGCCAGAATGTTAGTCTGCTTGTTAACGGCAATCATCGGGCTCAGAATGCTGCGGATCAGATGGTTGCTCTCCTGCAGTAATGCGGAATTCTCCTGGATCAGCTTCATCATCTGCACCGTTGACTCACTCTGCGTCACCAGCGTCCGCATCAGCTCCGCCCCCTGGTCGCTTACCGCCAATACCCGCTCCGCCGTGCTGTCCATGATGGCATTAATGCCGGCTACCTCCTGCATCTTGGTTGCCATCAGCTCCACATTCCGGTTGCTGGCTTCCGCTTCAGCCGCCAGGCTGGCTGCGCCCTGCGCAATCTCCCCGGTCGCTTCAGCCACCTCCCGTGCATGGGCCGAGGTAGCGCCGGAGGCCTTAACCAGCTGCTCCGAGGTCGCCAGCACCTCTGCCGCCGACCTGCTGCTCTGGCTGGCCAGAAGGGAAATCTGCTCCATCATTTTGTTGAAGCTATGACCCAGACGCCCGATTTCATCCTGGCCCTTGAAGTTTGTACGAACCTGCAGATTGCCCTGCTCGCCCTCTTCCATCAGCCGGGCCAGCTTGCCAAGCGGGCGGCCGATTAAGCGTATCAATACATAACCGATCAATAGCGCAATCAAGGCTGCTGCCAGCACTACTGCAAAGGTAATGTAGAGCAGCTTGTCCGCAGATTTGGTGAAATCACTGACCGGGGCATACCCGAGCAAAGTCCAGCCTCCCGTAGCCAGCGGCTGGTAGACCACCAGCTGGGCTTCGCCTTGTTCATCCTTGGCTGTAAAAGACTGTTCTTGCCCGGCCTGCTCCGCTCCGGCGGCTTGTATGTATGAGGCCTGTCCAAGCAGCGCATTGTCCGCTCCATATACAATGCTGGCCTGCGGGTCCAGAATACGAATCTCTCCGGACTGGCCGATATGGAGGTTGGACAGCACATCCGTCAAGGCGCTTCCCTTAATCTCAATGAGCATATAGTATTCAGCAGCCGGGTTCTGGATATTGCGCAGCAGCCGGCCCATCGTCATGGATGACTCACTGTACATCTCAAAGAACCCTTTATCCAGTACCGGGAACCAGACCGGCTGGCCTTTACCATCGTCGATCTTTTTAATTCTTGCCTGAATCCCCTCACCGTCCCGGACTGCACTGACTCCGGCCGACTTATAGGATTCCGCATCCACCAGGCTTCTGGATACAAGCCGTATGGCGATCAGGCGGTCGTCCGACCCTTTTACCGAATCGAGCTTCCGGCGGATGCGGTCCTCGGCTGCTACCTTGGCTACCGTTCCGGCCGCCGGATCATTTACGAGCTCCATGTCAGCTTTAAGTGTTGAATCCACTGCAAACTGTCTTGATAGCGCTTCATATTCTGCAAACAGGAAATCCAGCTTGTCCGCTGCCTGAACGATCGACTGCGAGGAGGCTGCTGCTACTTCATCCGTAATTATGCCTTTGGCTGCATAGTAAGAGGTGATTCCAAGCACGGTGGACAGCAGGACAATGGTACCGAAGAGAATAACAAACAATTTGACGCCTACCGATTTCAATTGCACATTTCGCGGCCGTTTCATCAGGCTCTCGCTCCTCATGACAGAAATAAACAGGGTACCCCCTTACTAAACTGCATAAAGGTGTACCCTGTTTTCATGGAAATTTGAAGCTGTGTTGTTTTACCCTTTGCTGGCACCTGCGGTCAGACCGTCAACCAGCAGACGCTGCAGGAATCCGAACAGAATCATAATTGGAACGGAGATCATAACCGCACCTGCAGCGAACAGTGTAAAGTTCGAGTTCTGCTGGCTGTTGACCATATCCCACATCCCGACTGCAACCGTCCAGTTCTCCTTGGTCCGCAGAACCAGCTTGGCGAAGATGAAGTCCACCCACGGGCCGACAAACTGGGTCAGCGCCATATAGGTAATCATCGGACGGGACAGCGGAAGGATAATCCGGGTAAAAATCCCGAAGTTGCTCGCGCCGTCAATCCGTGCCGCTTCATCCAGTGAACGCGGTATGGTATCGAGGAAGCCTTTGGCAATCAAGGTTCCTCCCAGAGGCGCTCCCGCTGCATACACAATGATCAGTGCCAGATGCGTATCAAGCAGGTCGAATTGCTTCAGCAGCAGGTAGATGGCAATCATACTCATGAAGCCCGGGAACATCCCGAGAATCAGCAGGGTTGACATCGTAGTCTTGCGGCTTTTGAACCGGAATCTTGACAGGGCGTAGCTTGTTAGAAGTGTTAACAAAACGCCGATCAGCATGGAAAATACGGCAATCTTCAGCGTGTTGGTGTACCAGGTGCCGAACATGTACACGTCTGAAGTAAACAGCTCTTTGTAATGGGAAAGAGTGAACTGCTCCGGAATAAGTGTCTTACTGTACAGGGATTTCCCCGGACGGAAAGAGGCCAGAAGAATCCACAGAGCCGGATACAGCGCTCCAACCGCCAAAACAATCAGAATAATATAGCTTGCAGCCAGGCGTACGAAATTCGCGAATTTGCGTCCGATCATTGGATCATATCCTCCTCTTTAAATGACTTGGTCCGGCGGTAATTGTACAGGGAGAATCCGGCCACAATGATAAAGATGATAATCCCGATTGCGGAAGCCATATTATTTTTGTTCTGGTCAGATGTCAATTTGTACAGCCAGGTGACCAGCAAGTCGGTTGAGCCGGCGTATTGATAGTTACCGTTAACCGGTGCACCGCCTGTCAGCAGGTAAATGGCGTTAAAGTTATTGATGTTGCCGGCAAACTGCATGATCAGTGTAGGTGCGGTTGAGAACAGAATCATCGGAAGTGTAATGATCCGGAATTTCTGATAGTTTGTAGCACCGTCTACTTCAGCAGCTTCATACATATCACGCGGGATAGTAGTCAGTACACCCATTACCAGCAGCATGGATACCGGTATCCCTACCCACATATTAACGAGGATAACCGTTACCTTTGCCCAGAACGGATCGGTCAGCCATGGCAGTCCGCCTAGCCCGAAATAGCCCAGATACTGGTTGATCGGACCGAATTGCCCGTTGAACAGGTTGCGCATGAGCAGCAGCGAGATCATCTGCGGAACGGCATACGGAACAATCAGAATAATTCTCCAGAAGCCTTTAAAGCGGATTCCCTTCTGGTTCACCAGCAGCGCCACAAGCACGCCGCCGAAGTATGTAGTAACCGTCGAGAGCACCGCCCAGATGATCGTCCACGTTAATACGCCATAGAAGGTTTCGCTCCATGTTTTCAGGAACAGCAAATTGCGGAAGGTTTCAAAGCCGACCCAGTCGACCAGCTTGGCAGGCGGAATATGATCCGGTGCAGCAAAGTTGGTGAAGGCAAGCATGATCATAAAGATAATCGGCATGATCGTAAAGAATAAAATGCCTATGCTGGGAAGAATCAGAAACGTCTGGGCAAATTTATAATCCAGAATATATCTGACCGTCTGCTTGAATGTATTGGACTCAAGACCGGCATCACGTGCCGCTCCGATCTTATAAGCATCTCTAATGTTTATATACCAGGCACCCAGTATAATGACAAAAAACAGGAGAGTAATCAGACTCTCAATCATAATGAAGATAGAGTGGTCACCTGCGACCATTTTGGCAATGCCGTTTACTTTTTCAAGACGGTTTGGAGTATCGCCCAGCGTTGTAATGCCCCAAATGGCTCTTCCAAGGTTGTTGATAAAATAAATAAGGCCTAACGCCTCTACTGCTAAGAAGATAATACCCTTGATGAATTGGCGGTTATATATTTGTCCCAATCCCATAAATACGGTCGACAGTATTGCGGCTCTCGTACGGTGTCGCTGCATTTCCCTTCCGTTCTCCTCTCCGCGCGGAATTCAGGAAACTGCCCGCCGGTGAAGCTTCGGCGGGCGATTCATTCCACAGTTTGCTATTGGTTGTTACTGCTAAGCGTTCAGGCTATTACTGGGCACCGTTGTTAAGATCCTTGATCTGCTGAACTGCTTTGTCCATTGCTGCTTTTGGATCAGCGTTGTTATCCCAGATTTCCGGAAGCGCCGCATTTACAGGAGCCCATACGTTACCCATTTCAGGGATGGAAGGCATTGGCTGCGAGCTCTTGGCCTGTTCAGCAAAGGCGGATACATAAGGGTCGCCAGTGATTTGAGCATCTGCAAGTGCTTCATTGTTAGTTGGAATGGAACCAACCAGCTTGTTCAGGGTCAGCTGTGAATCCTTGCTGGAAGCAAAGTGTGCATACAGCTTAGCTGCGTTCGGATATTGCGTATAAGCGTTAACCCCGAAAATTTTGATACCGGAGAAAGTAATCGCCTGTTTGCCGTTAATAGTCGGAACCGGAGCAACACCCAGGTTGTCGCCAAGTGCTTCTTTATAAGCTGCCAGCTCCCAAGGGCCTGTGATGTCCATCGCTACGTCGCCGCTGGTGAACAGGGCGCGCTTAATGTCGGCGCTGATGTCACCGCTCTTGATTGGCAGTGCTTCCTTAACTTTGGCGAATGCAGTCAGACCTTCGATAGCACCCTCGTTGTTCAGGCCGATATCGTCCTTGTCAGTGCCG
Organism: Paenibacillus sp. FSL R7-0273; assembly: GCF_000758625.1. Lineage (NCBI taxonomy): Bacteria > Bacillati > Bacillota > Bacilli > Caryophanales > Paenibacillaceae > Paenibacillus > Paenibacillus sp. FSL R7-0273. Next base: position 2,232,541 of record NZ_CP009283.1, on the reverse strand, counting down.
TCTTTACCGAACAGGTAGCCGCCGGTAGTAGCAATGAAGGTATAGCCGTAGTACATGTTGCCGACTTCCCACATGATGCCGTATTTGTTCTGATCTTTGTTAGTGAAGGTTTTGCTGAAGGCCAGAACGTCATCAAAGGTTTTTGGTGCTTCAGGCAGCAGTGTCTTATTGTAGTAGAGTGCATAAGTTTCAGCCGCTCTAGGGTATCCGTACAGTTCGCCGTCATAGGAGGAACCTACGATCGAAGCTTCGGTATTCTCAGCCTTGGTCTGCTCTCCAAAAATATCATTTGGCAGCAGCAGGCTCGCGCTTGCAGCTTTACCAAGGTTATCATGCGGAATCAGAATAACGTCTGCTGCCAGTCCGGATGGTCCGTCCTGTGTCAGCTTGCCCACCTGGTCCGGCGGCGGAATTTCTTCAATCTTAACCGGGACGTTGTATTTCTCGGTAAATTGCTTAGCGATTTCTTCAGCAAATTTTCTCTCTTCTTTACTTTCCCAGACAACCAGCGATGCGCCTTCTTCAGGTAGAACCTCATCAGTTACAGCCTCACCGCTGTTTGTAGCAGGTGCGTTAGTGGCTGTAGTATCCGCAGGAGCATTAGTTGCCGCTGCATTTCCCCCGTTATTATTGTTGCCGGAGCCGCATGCTGTAATGGACGCTGCCATTGAGACTGTTGCGGTGATCACCATGAGTTTTTTCAACTTCATTCCTTTAACCCCTCCCGATTTGTATATCGCCTTTTGTGCTTGAGATGATGCTGCAGAACATGCGCAAACGATTTCAGAAGATTCAAAAAAAATGTGTGTGTCTGTCAACCATCCTTCTGAATACGCTTCAACAAGTTCTAGAAAGCGCTTCATTCATAAATTCATAATACAACAGTAATGTTAATTGTTAAAACGTTTGCACAGTGTATATTTGCCTATTTAGGGCGATTACAGTAAAAATAGGCCGATTTATCTCCCCCGTTCACACGATTTCTCTTATTTACTCTATAATACAGCATGCACAGCATGAAGTTAAGCCGAATTTCATATTTCCAACAGTAAAATGCAACGATAAGTGTGCCCTGCTCCTCATTTCCACTGCAAAAAAGCAGTCTCGCACGTGAAAAATAGTGCAATGGTTTGAACAAGAGTATTGTACGGCCAATTATTCCATGCTATAATCCAAACCATTATGAGCAGCCAGCCCTGCCAGCGGCAGTGGAAGCATGCGCCCTTGTTCTTACAACAACTAAAAGGCAATGTTACTTATCAGGGACAACCTCGGACAAGTTTAGGCTGGAGTTGTGCCTTTTTGCTATGGGCAATTTTCCTTATAATGTGTGCAACTCTGGCATTAGCATAGTGCCATACAGGCACAACACTATTGCCCGCATTCATTAAGCCTCTTTTATAACGAGAATCTCTGGAAGCGCAGCTCACAAAACTTTTAGGAGGAATTATCATGTTGCTTGAAGCTGTATATCACCGCCCGCGGTTAAACTGGTCCTACGCCTATGACTTTGAAACCATCCATCTGCGCCTGCGTGCCAAAAAAGGGGACCTTACAGAAGTATTTGCCTGGGCCGGGGATAAATATGCATGGGACACTACCAAAGAGCTGATCCCGATGAAACTGTTCACCAGCGATGCAATGTTCGATTACTGGGAGTGTGAATCCGTTCCCCTGTACCGCCGTTTGAAATACGGTTTCTTGCTGCAAAAGGGGCATGAGCGGATCTGGATGACCGAAAGCGATTTCCAGACAGAGCGCCCGGCAAATCCCAACCGGCTGTTTGAATTTCCTTACATAAACCGCGGTGATGTATTTACACCTCCGGCCTGGGTTAAGGATGCCGTGTTCTATCAGATCTTCCCGGAGCGTTTTGCCAACGGTGACCCTAGCCTGAACCCGGAGAATGTTCAGCCCTGGGGCGGGACACCTACTCCTGAAAACTTCTTCGGCGGTGACCTTCAGGGCGTAATCGACCATCTTGATCATTTGACTGAGCTGGGGATTACAGGCATTTATTTCACGCCGATCTTCGCCGGAACCACCAACCATAAATACGATACCGAAGACTATATGAAGGTTGATCCGCATTTCGGCGATGTTGAAACGCTCAAGAAGCTGGTTAATGCCTGCCATGAACGCGGAATCCGCATTCTGCTGGACGCCGTATTCAACCATTCAGGCAGAACCTTCGCTCCGTTTGTAGATGTACTGGAGCACGGTGAGAACTCCCGTTATAAGGACTGGTTCCATGTACGCGAATTCCCGCTTCAGGTCGTGGACAATGTCCCGAACTATGATGCCTTCTCATTTGAACCGCATATGCCTAAGCTCAATACAGAAAACCCTGAAGTAAAGGAATATCTGCTCAAGGTAGCAGAGTACTGGATTAAAGAGGTCGGCATCGACGGCTGGCGCCTGGATGTGGCCAACGAAGTGGATCACGGCTTCTGGCGTGAATTCCGCAAGGTGGTTAAAGCTGCGAATCCTGAGGCGTACATTCTCGGAGAAATCTGGCATGAATCTGCTCCATGGCTGGAGGGGGACAAGTTCGATGCGGTTATGAACTATCCGTTTACGGATGCCGTGCTCGATTTCTTCATTGGCGGATCACTTGATGCTGAAGCCTTTGCCAATGCGATCGGCAAACAGCTGTCCCGTTATCCGCTGCAGGCCAGCGAGGTTGCCTTCAATCTGCTGGACAGCCATGATACCGCACGCCTCCTTACGCTTGCCGGCGGCGACAAGAAAAAGTTCAAACTGGCAGCACTGTTCCAGTTCACCTTCATGGGTACGCCTTGCATCTACTACGGCGATGAATTCGGCATGGACGGCGACAATGATCCGGGCTGCCGGAAATGCATGGAATGGGATCCGGCCAAGCAGGACCGTGATCTGTTCAGCTTCTACCAGCAGCTGATTTCAATCCGCGGCAGTAATCCTGCCCTTCGCGGCGGCTCCTTCAGATTCCTGGAGGCCGGCCGGGGCGGAAGCAAAATCGCCTATGAACGCAGCCTGGGCGACGAAATCATCATCGTCCTGATGAACACTGAGGAAACCGCCCAGACCTTCCGGCTTAACGTTGAAGAGCGCAGCTGGGAAAACCTGTTCACCGGTGACTCCCTGCGCGCAGAGCGCGGCACCCTGTCCGTTAAGCTCCCTGCTTACGGGTACACGGCAATTAAGGCCGTTTTGTAGTCTGCGGATTGTTTCTGAGGGCAGGCCGTTAAACTAGCTGGACTTTCGCCAACGAATACCAGGCAAACAGCCCTTTTCCGCAATCGGAGAGGGCTGTTTGGTGCGTCGGTATAGGTACACTCAATTATATCAAACGATGGGGATAGACCGTATAATCGCATTTATCGGCAGCCCGGTATCCGGTATCCGGAATAAATCAAGCTTATCAAGCCGGAGCAACATAACACAAAGCAGCGGTCCCCATTAAATGAGGATCGCTGCTTTCGTGTGTTCATATAACCGGCTATAAATCTTATTTAGCCAGTAATTTGTAGATAACCTGGGCGCTTTCTGCACGGGTCATATTAGCTTTAGGCGCAAACTGGTTGCCTTCTCTGCCCTGCACCAGCCCAAGACCGGCGGCTGTATTCACGTATACAGCTGCCCATGTGCTGATGCTGTCTGCATCCGCAAAGCCTGCGGAGGAAGAGCCCGGAGTTACCTTCTGCCCCTGCAGCACTTCAAGCGCACGGATAACCATAGCTGCCATTTCTTCACGGCTGATTGCCGCATCCGGTGCGAATAGCTCAGAGCTGCGTCCTGAAACAATGCCCTGGCTGACAGCCGCAGCTACATAAGGAGCATACCAGACATCTGCCTGAACATCACTGAAGCGGGTCTGGCCGGCTGCTTCAATGCCCAGCGCGCGGATCAGCAGTGCGGCAAATTCAGCACGCGTAACATTAGCATTCGGATTGAACTTCGACTCCGACACGCCCGTTACAATCTGCTTGGCGCTAAGCGATTTAACAGCCTGTGAAGCCCAGTGCGAAGCGGATACGTCTGCAAACGATTTGTTCAGCTCAAGCAGCGCATATTTACTGAAATGCGTCACCTGTGCAGTAATCCGGTTACCGCTGAGCACACTGCGGACATACTCCGGACTGTTATTCTCACCTATGAAGAACACACCTGTCAGCTCTTTATCTGTGCTGCCGCTGATGGTAAAGGATAGCTCAACCGGTGCTGTGAAAGAAGATACCGGAATGCTTGTGCCGTCCTTTTTAACTACTGACAGTGAGAATTCATAGATTTTTGAAGCTGCACTTACGCTTGTAAAAGCATCGCTCAGCCCGTTCACCAGCTGGCCGGCTGCACTTTCCTGAAGCGGGCTGACGCTGAACTTAATCTGAGCCCCTTCCGCATCCGGCCCGCTGACTGATTTCTGCAGCTCAAGCAAAGCTGCGTTTGGCAGAGTCACACTTAGACCGCCCATCTGCAGTTCAAGAGCGTTTGTGCCCAGCAGAGCTGCAGCCTGGACAGGCAGCAGGACAGACGTTGCTGCTGCAGGAATTTCAAGGCTTACTTTGCCGTCCTTGGCATTTTTCAGACTGTCTGCACTGATTACCTGGACACCGGCATCCGGTGTAGGTGCAGGAGTTGCTCCCGGAATCGATCCGGGAAGGACCACTGGAGACGGTGTTGGTGATGTCTCTGGTGTTGGCGTCGGCGTTACTTCAGCCGCCGCTGCCAGAATAACCGTTCCCCCGTCAGCTCTGCCCGGCAGATCCAGTGTCACTTTCCGGTCAGCAGATACGGTATACGCTGTGCCGCTGTATTTATCCGTTACCTTTGCTCCTGCGGCAAACTGCACAGGGATGCTTACAGACATTGCCTCTGTCTTCGTATTGATTACTGTTACAACGTTTTCTTCGCCATACTGCTTGTTAAAGGCCAGGTATCCCAGCTCATCCGAGCCGGCAAGTGTTGTACGAATCCCCTTGGAGAACACCTTGGAGTATTCGGCACGGATATTCAGCAGCTTCTGGTAATGGCCGTGAAGCCCCTTCTCCGCGGTCAGCTGATCCCACGGCATATCGCTGCGGTTCTCGCTGAACTGCCCTTGCGACATATCACCGGCATTGCTGCCGGAACGGCCAAGCTCTTCACCATAATAGATTACCGGCTGGCCCTTTGCCGTAATCTGCAGTGCTGCTGCGATCATCAGCTTGCCTTTATCTCCGCCTACATAATCGGAGAGGAAGCCGTTCTCGTCATGGCTGCTCAAGAACTGGGCCATAGTCTTCGTATTGTCCAGCTTGGACTCACGGTCCTGCAGATAAGCATCCACCTCGGAAATTTTGCCGTCGGTGAAGCTTTTCGCTGCGCCCTTGAAGCCGAAGTCAAGCAGACTGTCCATCTGGCCGGACTGCAGATTTCCGCCGTCACTGTCGATGGTTCCGCCGAAGTATTCACCGACCAGCTTGAATTCAGGATCGATGGCAGTCAGAGCATTTTTGAATGCCTTCCACGTTGTAGTCTCTACGTGCTTAACAGTGTCCACACGGAAATAATCGATCGTATCCCCGCGCTCCGTACGCGCATTGTCAAGCCAGCCGGTCTGCCAGTCAATGATCTGCTGGCGCACCGCAGGATCTTCTGTCTTGAAGTCCGGCAGTCCGGCCAGTTCACCCTTGACCGGATCGGTATCCGAGGATACACCGTCTGTGCGGAGCATGCCCTCGAAGCGCGCCTTATCTTCAGCCGTTACGCCTTCTTCATTGTCGCTCTCCTTCAGGCCATAGCCTGCATGGTTAAGGACAACGTCGACCATAATCTTGATGCCTCTGTCATGCGCCTGTTCAATTAATGCCTTGAAGGTGTCCATATCACCGAGATGCTCATCGAGCTGGGTGAAATCCTTGGCCCAGTAGCCGTGGTAGCCGTACTGGGTACCGCCGAATCCGACACCTTTATTGAAATCGATGTTATCGACAATCGGCGTAATCCAGAGTGTATTGATGCCGAGCTCCTCTAGATAATCGAGGTGATCAATCATACCCTGGAAATCGCCGCCGTGGTAGGCCTCCAGATGGCTTTTGTCCACATTCACATTGTTGGAAGGGTCGCCGTCCGCGAAGCGGTCAGTCAGCGCAAAATAGATCCGCGCCTCATCCCAGTCAAAGTCAAGCTTATCCCCGCTGTAGGTTCTGGCCTTAACTTCAAGCGTGGCTGAGCCTTTATGCGTGTTGCCGTACTCGTCAACAAGTGTAACCGGAATGGTTTTAATACCCGCCGCCACTTGATCTTCTACTGCAACCGTCTGCTTCATCAGGCTGGTATCAATCTGAACCTTGGCCGGTCCGCCAAGCGCAGTCAGATCCATATACCCGTCTTTATAGGAGACTTCCTCAGCGGAAACGGCTGTAATGGTAACTACAGCATTTTCATTAGAGTTAACCGCCTGCGGTGCTGCTGTCGCTGTAACGGTAACCTCCGGCTTGTGATAGGTTACTGAGGATACGCCGCCGGCTGTATTCTTAGGATCAGTCAGCTCTTCGGTAACCCCGTCTTTTATGATCAGGAAGGTGTACTTGTAGGTTCCTGTCTCTACGCCTGTCAGCTGATAGCTGAACCACTCGTTGGCGGCGTCGTAAGTCATTGGATATTCAGCACCGTTTACCTTAACAGCAGCTGCCTCAATAGCCTGCTGATTGCCGCTGCGGAACAGCGCCTCATCACGGTACATGAAGGTAATGGTTCCGTCCTTGATCACCGGACCGCTGATAAACGGCTTGATATCCAGCCCCTTCACCATGCTGCTTACAATGACCTTGGTATAGCTCTCACCAGCCGTCAGCGGAATAACCCGGTCATCCGGATAATCCTGTTTACCTGTATTCCAGTCAGTGCCCTTGCGCAGAACAAAGCCTACGCTGGTAGCATTCTGGGCAACTTCAATCAATACACTGGCTTTACCATCCTTGAAGGTGGTGAAATCAATCTGGTCATTCTTCGCGCCAGTATTCCAGACCCAGATATTCCAGTCGGTATAATCCTCGTCTGCACGTACATAGGTAAATTCAACATAACGTTTGTTGTCCACTGTCTCAGTGACTACTTTAACGGTTACCACTGTCGACTTACCGCCGTAGGTAATCGTTATATTAGCCGTCCCGGCTTTGAGTCCGGTCACAATCCCCTGAGCTGAAACACTGGCTACTTCCGGTTTGTCAGAAGTATAGACCGCAGTTTTTGTAATATTGCGTTTGCTTCCGTCGTCATATTTGGCATATGCAGCGGTCTGATGGCTGGTGCCCGCCTGTAGTGAATACGCTGCACTGTCTGCCTCTACCGAAGTAAATACCGCTGCCGCTGCATCCATACGGATGATCACTGCAGTAAGCGGCTGCAGCTGAATCGATGCTCCGGTAAGCGCGAACCCGGTCTGCTCTTCAGCCGGAATTGCCGTCACTCCTGCCTGGTCATCATCAGCAAGCACTATACCTTTAGTGAGATCTTCTGACAACGTAAGCGTTCTTGCTTCATCATCAGCGTTAACGAACACATAGTAGATACCTGTTCCGTCTGTTGCTTTATTCTTGTAGCCGATTACGAGATCGGTTGCCTTCATCTCCGGTGACTGAATCAATGTAACATTGGAATCCACCAGGCTCTTATCACCCAGGCGGAAGGCATCGGAGGACTTTCTAAGCTGAATAAGACCTGCCGTGTAATCCTTGGTCGTATTCTGTACCGGATAATTCACTTCATCCGTTACTTTAGACCAGTCAAACATGTTGACTGCGTCCGAGGAATCATAAGAATCATGGATAAAATAGCCAAAGAACTGGCCGTCCGCATCCTTCATCTCGGTATACTTTTGTTCAGGTACGCCTGTACCGTGCCACTGCTTGGTACGCCCGTATTCCTGGCCGGCCTGCATAAAGGCCGTTCCCTGTGAAGTCAGCTCCAGTGTATTGCCAATACGGATCCGCTGCTGAATTTCCAGCTCATTAGCCGGAATTGCCGGGTCTTTCTTGATGGACTGGGCAATGACATCATGCAGGGTGAGATTGTCATGCGCCTCGATATAAGGCACCACATCACCCGGATCATCCGCCGGAATGTTGGACGGCTGGGCTTTGATATTATTCAGGATGGTCGCAATGGAGCGTGCTCCGCCTGTAATAAATCTCGGCTCACCTTCCGATCCGAAGCCTGATTTCAGCTCATTGCGGAACTCATCGGAGAAGACGCCGACGCTGTCGGTTTTGTCCATCCACTGCTGGTCGGCACCCTGGCCGGCAAGTGACGGATCAGAAGCCGCGCCGCCGAACGTTACCCAGCCTTCGCCGATAAACAGCGCCTGCGGATTGATTGCCTGCGCGGCATCATAGGCCGCCTGCACCGCATCCTGCGTAGCATCGCCCATCATATCCCAGCGCATGCCGTCGATTTTGTACTCGCTGAACCAATATTTAACGGAATCAATCATCAGCTTCTCGGCCATTTTGTGATTAGTGGCCAGGTTATTGCCGAAGCCGCCGATAAAGTTGCCATTTGCATCCTGGAACGCATAGTAATTTGGCACAATGTCGTCGAGGAAGTCTTTTTTGGCCATATGTGTATACACAACATCCAGAATGACACCCATTCCGGCTTCATGCACCGCATCGATCAGGCCCTTCAGCTCCTTGATCCGTTCTTCGGGATCAGCAGGATTTTCTGAATAGGCGCCATCCGGGGAGAAGTAGCTGTGCGGATCATAACCCCAGTTGTACTCGTTATTTTGTGCGGAATAGGCTGTTTCTCTTTCCCCCATCTTCGTTTCATCCCCGTAATACCAGGCCATTACTGGGAGCAGCTGAATGTGGGTTACACCCATTGACTTGATATAATCCAGCTTGGTAGCAAAAGCGTCATAAGAGCCCCAGCGTTCGCCGTTCAGACTGCTCTCAATCGAGACATCCGAGGTGAAATCGCGGATATGGACCTCGTAGATAACGGCATCCTCACGCTTTTCATAGCCCTCAATATTTGCCGGATGAACTTCTTCAGGATTCGTCTGGCTCAGATCAACGATGGCCGCTTTGCCGACTATATCCCCGTCGGGACCAGCTGCACCGCTGGAATCAACCGTGAATACAGCCATTGATTTGGCGTAAGGATCAAGCACCGGCTTCGTAACACCGTGGTTGGTCACTTCATACTGATAGTAGTAGCCGCGGACATCCTTTTCACCGCTGACTCCGGTGATATCGGCTGCTGTCAGGACTGTAGACCAGACGCCCTGCTCACCCCGGGTAAGGGCAGCATTGCCGACATGCTTGGTGGCATCCGTCTTGCTGTACACATTGACTGTAACCGAGCTGGCCACAGGTGCCCACAGCTTCAATGTTGCCGATTGGTCGGCGGCATGATAAGTCGCTCCCAGATCATCTCCGGTGTAATGGTACATCTCATCAAGCATTCTCCAGCCGCTGGATGCGGACACTGTTTTACCTGAATAGGTGACACTCAGCGGTGTCTTCTCCAGGTCAAAAGCCTCTGTGTCCACTTCGATTGAAGACGTTCCGGTAATCTTCACTGCAGCGATGCTGACGGGAGCACCGTCCTTGTCCTTTACAGTGATTGCACTCTTCAGCGCTGCAGCATCAAGTCCGTCGGTAAGTGTAAATCCGAGCAGCAGCCTGCTGGCGGACAGCACTTCAGCCGATACAAGCCCTATAGGCTGCTCGCCGAACGGAGAGACATAAACCGTATTGTCGCCCTCTTTGATCCACAGCTGATTGTAGCGGTCAAGCAGACTGAACGCTTTATCTCCGCCGTCTTTCGCTTCGTTTGAAGGATTGACTACAAGGAAGCCCAGTTTTTTTGCATTTTCTTTTAGCGGAATATCCACATATGCACCGAAACGGTCTGTATTCTCAGCCGGGAACATAACTGCATCCGTCGGCCATTTAGCCGGAGCCTGTGCTACGTCCTCCCAGGTCCACAAACCGAAATCACTTTGCTTGTGATCCGCTCTGATATAGTGAACCCGGACAGTATTTGCAGGCAGACTCACCGGTTCGTAAGGCGTTACTTGATCGCTGCCCTGCTTAATCCAGATTTCATTCGTTTGCGGAGTGTTGATCAGGAAGGTTTTATCCCCGCTGTCTTTAGCCTCATTGGTGCGGTTAACGACGAGGAAAGAGATTTTTTTGGCGCCTTCTTTTAACGGAATATCTACATAAGCACCGTAGGCATCCACCTGACCTTCAGGAAAAGCAGTTGCCCCGGATGGCCAGCCATCTGAGCCGGAAGCCACATCGTCCCACAGCCACAGGCCCTGATCGGCATAATCGCCAGCCGGACGGTTGTAGTGAATTCGCATGCTTCCTTCCGCAACAGGTGTTACAGTGCCCGGATTTACCGGAGCCGTAAATTTGGCGCCCGCCTCATGCGTCAGCGCATTGTAACGGAAGGTGACCGGAAGATCGGCCGGAAGATCAAGGCTCTGCTCAGCCGCAGGATAAAGCTTATCCTCGTCCGCAGACGCTCCCGGTACAAAAATCTGATACACATAACCGCCCTGAGGCAGATTCACCGTCTGCTCGTAAACGCTGTCAAAATTAGTATCCGTCAGCAAGGTGCGGGCATCTGCCGCCGAATGGTCATTTGCATCACCAAGCTCAGTCTGCAGAGAGCCTGTAAGCCTTGGCAGTTTGTTCTGATCAAGTCGTGTGTAATACGTAGAATCAGCTATTTTCTTAGTAACATCGTTGTAATAAAAGGTCACCGCAGCATCCGCAGCCAGCGTAAGAACAATATTGCCTTCTTTGTCTACGCCCTGAGGATTGGTATAGCTGCTGTAGCCATAGCTTTCATCCCACGTGCCGTTTAGCGCTACCTTATATTCATAAGTGCCCGCCGGCAGTGTTCCTGTAAACATATAAGTGCCGTTGTCCAAATAAGTCATTTCAGTAACCGTAGTATCCGGATTCCAGTCGCCAGTCTGGTTGGTCTCCGTAGACAGCTCGGATTGAAGCGAGCCTACCAGTACTGCCCTCGTTGCTGCCGCCTGTACCGTAGATGCCGGAAAACTAAAATAGGAGCACACCAGAACGACGATCATACTGATAGCGAACATCTTTTTGCTCCATGAAGCCAGTTTCATTCCAAAAAGCCCCCCTAAATGTAAGATTGATTCCGCTGAACGCGGGATAGCACCATGCCGTGAATGGGTTCACTTTTCCGTAGCGGCTGCTTAAACCGATGTAAGCCTGCATCCTCCTTTTTGAAATAGCAGCAGTATACATTCCTGTCATTGAAGATTAGCGCAAACGTTTGCAATAAAGCATAAAAGAAGCTGCAGCATCTAAATTGCCGGTTTTACAGCATATGCTGCAGAAAAAACGTTGTTGTAAGCGCTTTTAAGTTCTGTTTACCATATTAATCCTAGATTTAAAGCGTTGTCAACACGGTTATCTTATTTTTTATAAAAAATTTATGCTTCGGTATTTTAGATAATCTCATTGCCCTTTTGCACAAAATTGCACAAAATCATGTACCACACACCGAAAACAGGTACGTTTCTCAGCGAAAATCGTTTGCACATACCATTTCTGCTGATTTTATAATATAGCGGCCCGAGTTCTCTTATCTAACGGTTTTTTCCGCATATTTATCTGATCCTGTTGTAAAATCATACAAAAACAACACACAAATCCTTAGGATTATTCAAAAAACGCTGCAAAACAGCGTGTCCAAGGACTTTTTCTATTTACAATTATCAGCACTTCGATTAATATTACTGTGTAAAGCAAACGGTTCCATGAAGGAGGTTTCTATGACAGTTACCATCAAGGATGTGGCTAAGAAAGCGGGAGTTTCTCCCTCCACGGTATCCCGGGTGTTGTCAGGTCATCCCAGAATCAGCCTAGAAACTTCCCGTAAAGTGAAAACGATCATGGAGGAAATGGGCTATACTCCGAACATGATGGCAAAGAGCCTGGTTTCGAAAACGACCAACAGCATTTGCATCATCCTGCCAAAGCCGGCTGAGGAGCTTTTCTCCAATCTGTTCTTTATGGAATTGATCCGCGGGATAGTCACCCAGTCAAGCCGTTCAGGCTATGATGTGCTGATCAGCTCCGGCGCGAACGAGAAGGAAGAGCTTGAAGCTGTTTCCCGGCTGCTCAAGGGACGCCGTGTTGACGGCGTTATTCTGCTGTATTCACGTAAAGATGATGCGGTTATTGATTTTCTCGAATCCGGCGGTTATCCGTTTGTCCTGGTTGGACGAAGCGACCGCTATGAGGATATATTATCCGTGGATAACGACAATGTCATGGCAGCCTTTGACGCCGTGAATCATCTGATTTCCATGGGTCATGAGCGTATCGGCTTTGTCAGCGGACCGCCTAACCTGATCGTTTCCCGCGACCGTCTTGAAGGATACCGCAAGGCTATGCAGAGCAGCGGCCTGGAGATGCGGCCCGAATGGATTGTGGAAGGCGAGTTTCTGCAGGACAGCGGCTACCGGGCGATGTCATTCTTCATGAATCTCCCGAACCGCCCGACCGCGCTGGTCGCAGTCGATGATATGGTATCCTTCGGTGTGCTGCGCGGACTGAATGAGCTGAAATACAAGGTTCCCGAGGATCTGGCGATTGTCAGCTTTAACAATATTCCGCTCTCGGAATTGTCCAGCCCGCCAATCAGCAGTATAGACATCGGTATTTATCATCTGGGATATACGGCTTCACAGGTGCTGATTCAGACCATTCAGAAGCCGGATAATGATCCTGGATATACGAACCGTTTTGTCATTCCCCACCGTCTGATCGTGAGAGAGTCATCCATGTATGCTCCAGGGAAGAAATGATTCATGATTCAAGAGTAAATGAAGCAGTCCGTTGCTTCATTTATTTTTTCGAATATTGTACAAACGTTTGCGCTAAATTTCGGTGACAGCTATACAAAACCGGCACCATCTTACCGAAGCTAGTTCTATAGACAAAAACTGATGTAAGCAAGCGCTAACAATAGCTATGCTTCTAAAGCGGGTTTGTACGAAGGATTTCAAGAAGCACAGCTCACAAAACTTAGTCCATGCTTTCGAAGCGAGTTTTGTACGAAGGATTTCGGGAAGCAACGCTCACAAAACTTAGCCCATGCTTTCGAAGCGAGTTTTGTACGAAGGATTTCAGGAAGTAACGCTCACAAAACTTTTAGGAGGTTCAACATGTCAGAAATCAAAGCCTGCCTGTTCGATCTGGACGGCGTACTCGTAGACACCGCCAAATATCATTTTATCGCCTGGAGAGAATTGGCCGACGGGCTTGGCTTTATATTCACCGAGCAGGACAATGAGCGGCTCAAGGGTGTCAGCCGGGCAGCCTCGCTGGATATTCTGCTGGAGATCGGCGGACTAACGTTCAGTGAAGAAGACAAAGCGCGTTATGCCGAGCAGAAAAACAACCGTTATGTCGAATACATCTCCAAAATGGACAGCTCCGAAATTCTGCCCGGCGCCCTCTCCTTCCTGCAGGAATGCCGCGAGGCCGGAATCAAGGTTGCCCTGGGATCTGCCAGCAAAAATGCGATGGCTATCCTGAACAACACCGGCCTGACTCCCTACTTCGATGCAATCATCGACGGGACACACACCAGCGCCGCCAAGCCGGACCCTGAAGTATTCCTGCTGGGCGCACAGGCGGTTGGCATTGCCCCTGAGCATTGTGTCGTGTTCGAGGATGCCGAAGCCGGAATCCTTGCCGCAACCCGTGCCGGGATGCGCAGCATCGGCATCGGCTCACCGGAAACCCTGTCCGGTGCGAATGCTGTAGTCCCTTCCCTCGCCCAGGTCAGCGTATCCAAGCTGGGAGAATGGTTTGCAGCGGTTTGATGAATATTAACTGGTAATTGTGATACGAGTCCGTTTCTGCCCTACTCTTTTATAAAATGAATTAAAAATACGTTATTGGGATTATGGTGTCGGAGCTGCGGAGCAGAAGTTTGGAACTGTAGGAGCGCTAGCGTCCGCTATGTTTAAGATTTCAACCGCTGCAATTAAACTGGAAAATAACCAATAAAGGAAAAGGGGCGGAGGAGAAGTTTGGAACTGTAGGAGCGTTAGCGTCCGCCTGAAAGCTTTTCGCAGAAAAGCTCGCTACGGAAGCATACGCTTGTCTTCAGATTTCTACCGCTAAATAGCGGAATAGATCCTGAAATCTGAAGACAACAGCGGCCGGAAGTCCAAACATTCTCTGGAGTCACGACTAATCCAATATTGAAAATTAATAGTTTAATCTATAAATCGGTAGAAATCTGTCAAGACGGCCGGAAGTCCAAACATTCTGCGCAGTAGCGCGACTGTCACCGTAATGCTAATACAAATTCTTTGATTCATTCTTATATCTTCATCCCTCATTTAAAAGGAGCCAAAAAACAATGAAACAATATCTCAAAATTGATGAATGGTCCATCATTGAAGAATCCTTTGATCCGCATACCCAGGAAATTTCCGAAAGTATTTTCAGCATCGGTAACGGCTACATGGGCGGCAGAGCCAACTTTGAAGAGCAGTACAGCGGCCACAGCCTGCAGGGCAGCTACATGGCAGGCGTGTACTATCCGGATAAAACCCGGGTCGGCTGGTGGAAAAACGGCTATCCGGAGTATTTTGCCAAGGTACTGAACAGCACCAACTGGATCGGAATCAACATTGATATCGACGGGACAGCGCTTGATCTGGCAGCCAGCACCGTGACCCAGTTCCGCCGTGTACTTAATATGAAGGAAGGCACACTGTTCCGCAGCTTTACTGCTGAGCTGGAGGACGGCAAGCAGGTACAGGTGGAGAGCATCCGCATCGTCAGCATGGCCCGTCATGAGATCGGCGCAATCCGTTATGCGGTTACTCCGCTGAATTTCGCCGGAACGCTTACGGTTACTCCTTACCTCGACGGAGACATTAAGAACAAGGACTCCAACTATGACGAAAAATTCTGGAATGAAGTAGAGAAGAAAAGCGGTACGGAAGGCGGCTATCTGACGCTCAAAACGAAAAAGCTCGATTTCCATGTGACTTCGGCCTTCGCTTTTGACATTATGGTTAACGGTGAAAAGGTTACAGCGGGCGCTGAAGCGCTGGAGCAGGAGAAATATGTCGGAAGTAAAGTAGCGCTTTCTGTGCAGTCCGGCGACCAGGTGGTTATTTATAAGTATGCCGCCAATGTAACCTCCCGCAATTACGGCCTGGGTCAGCTTGTTGAAGCCGCCCACAGCGCCTTGTCGGGTGCGCGTGAAGCCGGTTTTGTTACCCTGCTCAATGAGCAGGCTGCTGTCTGGGGCGACAAATGGAAGGAAAGCGACATTATTATTGAAGGAGACGTGTCGGCGCAGCAGGCGATCCGCTTCAACATTTTCCAGCTGAATCAGACCTATACCGGTGAGGATGACCGTCTGAACATCGGGCCTAAGGGCTTTACGGGTGAAAAATACGGCGGCAGCACCTACTGGGATACCGAAGCTTATTGCGTGCCGTTCTATCTGAGTACTGCGGATTCCAGTATCTCGCGCAACCTGCTGATCTACCGCTACAAGCATCTGGAGAAGGCTAAAGAAAACGCGCGCAAGCTCGGCTTCAAAAAAGGTGCCCTCTACCCGATGGTGACCATGAACGGTGAGGAATGCCACAACGAGTGGGAAATTACCTTTGAAGAGATTCACCGCAACGGGGCGATTGCCCATGCCATCTACAACTATGTGAACTACACCGGCGACAAGGCTTACCTCGGCCAGTACGGGCTTGAAGTACTGGTGGAAATCTCCCGCTTCTGGGAGGAACGCGTGCATTATGTGCCGCGCAAGGACCAGTACGTAATGCTGGGCGTTACCGGCCCGAACGAATACGAGAACAACGTCAACAACAACTGGTACACGAACCGGATCGCAGCCTGGACGATGGAGTATACGCTCGAAGCGCTGAAGTACCTGCAGGAGAACGAAGCTGCGCGTTACGCAGAGCTGGTTGATAAGCTGGAGCTGCAGGACAGCGAGCCCTCCAAGTGGACTGAAATGATCAGCAAAATGTACTATCCGTCGGACGAGGAGCTCGGCATCTTCCTGCAGCAGGACGGCTTCCTTGATAAGGAAATCATTCCGGTGAAGGAAGTGGCTCCGGAGAATCTGCCGCTCAACCAGAAATGGTCCTGGGACCGCATCCTTCGCTCCTGCTACATCAAGCAGGCCGATGTCCTTCAGGGGCTCTACTTCCTGGGTGACCGTTATGATCTGGATACGAAAAAACGTAATTTCGACTTCTACGAGCCGATTACCGTCCACGAGTCCTCCCTGTCCCCTTGCATTCATGCCATTCTGGCCTGCGAGCTTGGCTACAAGGAAAAAGCCTATGAAATGTACCTGCGTACTTCCCGGCTGGATCTCGACAACTATAACAACGATACGGAAGACGGCTGCCACACCACCAGTATGGCGGGTACGTGGATGTCGGTAGTACACGGCTTCGGCGGATTGCGCGTTCTGGCAGACCGGCTGATCCTGAACCCGTCCAACCCGGGCCACTGGACCTCGTATTCGTTCAAAATCATGTTCCGCGGCTCACGGCTCAAGGTTAACGTTACCGATGCACAGATTACGGTAACCAATGAAACCGATGTACCGGCGGCACTTACGATTCATGGCAAAGAGTATACTGTGAACGGGCTCGGCAGCGTTACGGCTGAAGGTTCCTCGGTAACGGCATAATTTTTGGCGGCCCCGGGGCTTATGTCCGCGGGGCTTTTTATGTGGGTACACAAATTAGCATATAAAAGGAGTCGTTAAAATGAACAGAGCCTTTTGGAAAGAAGCAGTAGTCTACCAGATCTACCCGCGAAGCTACCAGGACAGCAATGGAGACGGCATCGGCGATCTGCGCGGGATCATCTCGCGGCTGGATTATCTGAAGAAGCTTGGCGTCGATGTAGTCTGGCTGTCTCCGGTTTATAAGTCGCCGAACGACGACAACGGTTATGACATCAGCGATTATGAGGATATTATGGATGAATTCGGCACACTGCAGGACTGGGAAGAGCTGCTGGCCGGGCTGCATGAACGCGGCATCAAGCTGATGATGGACCTTGTCATCAACCACTCCTCCGATGAGCATGCCTGGTTCGTGGAATCGCGTTCCTCTAAGGATAACCCGTACCGCGATTACTATATCTGGCGTCCGGGCGGCCCGGAGGGTGAGCTGCCGAACAACTGGAGCTCAATCTTCAGCGGCCCGGCGTGGGAGCTTGATGAAAAGACCGGCGAATACTATCTGCATCTGTTCTCGCGCAAGCAGCCGGATCTCAACTGGGAGAACCCCAAGCTGCGGGAGGCATTATACAAGATGATGACCTTCTGGCTGGACAAGGGTGTGGACGGCCTGCGGATGGATGTCATCAACATGATCTCCAAGGTGGACGGCCTGCCATCAGTCAAGGGCGACGGTGCGGAGCCGGCCAGGCTTGCCGGCGGCGGTGAATATTATATGAACGGCCCGCGGGTTCATGAATATCTGCAGGAGATGAACCGTGAGGTGCTCTCCAAATATGATGTGATGACTGTCGGGGAAACACCGGGTGCCAGTGTCGAGGATGCAATTCTGTATACGGCAGAGGACCGCAAGGAGCTGCAGATGGTGTTCCAGTTCGAGCATATGGACATCGATTCAGGTCCCGGCGGCAAATGGGAGGTTACACCGTGGAGCCTCAAGGGCCTGCGCGATATTTTGCATAAATGGCAGGTCGGCCTTGCTGAACAGGGCTGGAACAGCCTGTACCTGAACAACCACGACCAGCCCCGGATGGTATCGCGCTTTGGTCATGATGGTGAATACCGCGTGCAGTCAGCCAAAATGCTCGCTACCCTGCTGCATACACTGAAGGGCACCCCTTATATCTATCAGGGTGAAGAAATCGGTATGACCAATGTGAAGTTCCCCGTGCTGGAGGACTATAAGGATATCGAAATTCTTAATATGTACCGGGAAAAGGTTACAGAGGGCGGCGGGGATCATGATACGATTCTGAACGCCATCCATGCCAAGGGCCGTGACAATGCCCGTACACCGATGCAGTGGGATGACACGGCAAACGCCGGCTTCACGGAGGGCACGCCATGGCTGAAGGTGAATCCGAACTACAAGGATATCAATGTGGAGCAGGCTTTGGCGGATTCCGATTCCATCTTTTATTACTACCAGCAGCTGATTGCCCTGCGCAAAGAGAATCTCATTATGTCTTATGGTGAATATGAGCTGCTGCTGCCGGAGCATGAATATATTTATGCCTACACCCGGACGCTGGACGACGAAAAATGGCTGGTGCTGCTCAATTTCAGTGATGTGCCGCAGCTGGTAGAGCTGCCGCAGGAGCTTGCCTCTGTGACCGGAACGGTAATCAGCAATTACCCGGACGAGCCAGCAGCAAATGTGCGTGAAACGCTGCGTCCTTATGAAGCCAGAGTATACCGTCTCGGGAACTGACAGCGGTGCCCGTTATACGTTATACTTTGAAGAAACCTGTCATTAATGAGCAGAGAATAACAGGACTGGTTCCTCAGGCCATGATAGGATGAACTCAAAGGGAGATGGCGAACACTTGGAATGGCTGATCCGGATGAAGGAAGCTATGGATTATATGGAGAGTAAGATGACTGAACCACTGAGAATCGAGGATGTGGCAGGTATAGCACACGTATCTCCTTT
The DNA here is from genome assembly GCF_000758625.1 of Paenibacillus sp. FSL R7-0273. Taxonomy (NCBI): domain Bacteria; kingdom Bacillati; phylum Bacillota; class Bacilli; order Caryophanales; family Paenibacillaceae; genus Paenibacillus; species Paenibacillus sp. FSL R7-0273. The sequence goes on along the minus strand of NZ_CP009283.1, from coordinate 2,213,835 downwards.
TCATTTTCAGCGGATGTTCAGTATGCTGACCGGCTTTACGGTGGCAGACTATATCCGCAAGCGCAGGCTGACACTGGCCGCCCAGGAGCTGGCAAGCTCCAGAGTCAGGGTGCTGGATGTAGCGCTGAAATACGGCTATGACTCACCGGAATCCTTCGCCAAGGCGTTCCGCAAGGCCCACGGTCTCACACCTTCGGCTGCGCGTGAACCAGGGGTTCAGCTCAAAGCGTTCCCCCGCCTCTCTTTCCACCTATCCTTGAAGGGAGATCAGGAAATGGAATACAAAATCGTGGATAAGCCTGCTTTTAATGTAATCGGCAAATCAATTCAGGTTACCTGTAAGGACGGAGAGAACTTCCGCAGAATCCCCCAGTTTTGGGACGAATGCAACGAGGACGGCACCTCGGATGAGCTGATCGGGCTTGCTTCAGAGGAGGCCTGGCTCGGAATCTGTATGAGCATGGACATGGAAAAGGATCTGCTGTCGTACTGGGTCGGAGTTAAGGCGGATGAAGCTGCGGATTCGCATGGTTATGAGAAAGGTAGCGTTCCGGCTGCCAGCTGGGCGGTATTTACCTCCAAAGGGCCATTACCGGGTACGCTCCAGGCGGTCTGGCAGCGGATCTATCAGGAATGGTTCCCGGGAACAGGCTACCAGCATGCCGGCGGACCGGAAATTGAGCTGTACCCTCCAGGGGATACATCAGCGGAGGATTATGTCTGTGAGGTTTGGATTCCGGTTGTAAAAAAATAACCGGTATCTCTTTCATACTGCGTAAAGTATACAACAGCTAAGACTGTCTCTTGCGGACGGTCTTTTTTTCTATTAAATTGTGATTTTTATTTTGAGATTCGGCATGGGCTTGGTATAATAGACAGATTATATGGTATTTCTGCAACTTATAATTGTGATCCGAAGCTCAGATTCGGTGAAGGAGAATTTAATGTCTATTGTAAAAATCTTTTCAGACAGCACTTCCGATTTGCCGCAAGGCTGGAAGCAAACGTATGATATCGGCATTGTTCCGCTGTACGTAGTATTTCAGGAAGGTACATACAAGGATGGTGTAGACATTACACCCGAGGAGGTGTACCGCAGAGTAGCGGCTAACGGAGCTTTACCGAAGACTGCTGCCCCGTCACCGGCTGACTTCATCGCTGCCTTTGAGCCGGTTATCGCAAGCGGCGGAGATGTAGTCTATATCAGCCTGTCTTCTGCACTATCCTCTACATATCAGAATGCCCTGCTGGCTGCAGGCGAATTCCCGGAAGGACGTGTACGGGTCGTTGATTCCGAAACCCTGTGCGGCGGGATTGCCCTGCTCGTCATGAAGGCTGCCCGTGCAGCCGCCAAAGGACACAGCAGTGCGGAAATTGCCACCATGCTGGAGCAGTGCCGCAGCCGGGTGGAGACCGAATTTGTTGTTGATACCCTTGACTACTTATATATGGGCGGCCGCTGTTCGGGAATGCAGAACTTTATCGGCAGCCTGCTGAAGATCCGGCCGGTCCTCCGGTTAATCGACGGCGCAATCGTGCCTGTCAGTAAAGTCCGCGGCAAGAAGGAAAAGGCTGTGGAGCAAATGCTGCAGAACGCGCTCGCTAACGTCGACGAGATCGACCAGGAGCTGCTGATTATTGCGCATACTCTTGCTGAAGAAGATGCAGCGTTCCTGGAGCAGGCACTGCGCGGGCAGACCAAGGTTAAGGAAATTGCCGTAATCAACGCCGGCTGTGTTATCGGCAGCCACTGCGGACCGGCTACCGTCGGCCTGATGTATATGCGTTAAGAGTGGCGGGCCGCCCTTCTGATATTTGCCGGTTCAGGCTAAATTAAGGAGCAGGCTGGCAAAAACCGTTCAAATTAAGAGTGTCATCTTAATTTAGTTGGATTTTCGCCACCTAAATCCTTCTTATTTCACCTTTTACGATGATTAGTTGAAAAAACACCATTTATTATGTGTCCAATAGCCCACCAGCGACGAAATCCCTGAAATTAAGTAGCATTTTTCCAACTAATGTTCTAAAGCTGGTGTTCTGGCGAGAATTAGGTGGCGAATTTCTACTTAATCTAAGTAACCCGCTGCAGCTTGACTGCAATCAGCAAATAAGCCAGCCTGACCCCGGATCTATGGGGCGGGCTGGCTTTTGTATTAGTTATATTAGAACAACTTCTCTGAATTTGCCGATCGCCTTAGCCTCCTGTTACGCCTCCACCGTTTCCTTCACGAACGGAAGCATGAAACGGAAGATGGAGCCGCGGCCTTCCTCGCTCTCCACAAAAATCGTTCCGCCCATCAGCTCCACCAGCTGCTTGCAGATCGCAAGACCCAGGCCGGTGCCGCCATACTTGCGGTTAATGAACGGATGCAGCTGTGAGAAGGATTGGAACAGCAGGTTAAGCTTGCTGTCGGCAATACCGACGCCTGTGTCCCTCACAGAGAATTCCAGCAGATACTCCGGCGAGCCCGGCAGCGGAATATTCTTCACCGACAAGGTTACACTGCCGCGTTCAGTGAATTTGAGCGCATTGCCGACCAGATTGACGATAATCTGCCGCAGCCGGCTGGGATCAGTGGTGACCACGTCCGGAACACTGGTATCTGCCCACCAGCGTAAGGACAGCTGCCGTTCCTCCGCCTTCGGGGTGAACAGATCAATTACACTCTCAATCATCTCGCGCAGGTCAACGGTCTCGGACTGCAGCTGCATTTTGCCGGCTTCCATCTTGCTGAAATCAAGAATATCATTCAGGATCTGCAGCAGGCTGTAGCTGCTGCTGCGCAGAATCTCGGCATAGCTGCGCTGCTCTTCTTCAAGCTCTGTTTCCAGAAGCAGATCCGCCATGCCGATCATCCCGTTCATCGGCGTGCGGATTTCATGGCTCATCATCGCCAGGAAATCCGATTTGGCCTGGGCAGCCTGTTCAGCCGATTCCTTCGCCCGCCGGATTTCCCGTTCGTTAGTAATATCGGCAAAGGAGACTACCACTCCGCAGATGAACCCTTTATCAAGCAGCGGCGCAATCCGGTAGGTTACAAAAAAGCTGGTGCCATCCTTACGCCAGAAGATCTCATCCGAGCTGCTGCGGATAGCCCCGTCATCCAGCGTATGGCGGACCGGGCACTCCAGCGGAGCATAGGAGCTTGTGCTGCCATGGGTCTGGTTAATCAGGTCCATCAGATGGACCCCGGCCAGCTCAGACGGATGATAGCCCAGCATGTCCGCTCCTTCACGGTTAATAAATATCGCCCTGCCTTCAGTATCAAGGCCAAAAATCCCTGCGGATACCGAGTTCAGGATTAGGCTGAGCCGCTTATCCTCAGCCATCTCACGCATTAGCGCCGGCAGCTCTGTCTCCTGCCCGCCCGGCTCTGCCTCCGTCCCGGCTGCCGATAGCCGGCTGAACCATTCCATCAGCGGTGCAGGAAGCAGCGCATTCGCGTCATGACGAATAATCGCAAATACACCGGCGATCCCCTCGTTTGCCTTCACCGGCGCATAGGTTATAACCGGAGGGGTCGACGTCCCGGTGCTGTCATCATCCGCAAGCTCAAAGCTTGCGGTCAGTCCTTCCAGGGCTGCAGCAAAATGTGCTTCGCCCGGAATCTGTGTCACCTCCGTGCCTGCAGGTACTTGTGCCGGAGCACACGGAACGGCAGAGCCGAAAGCACGGTTGCTGTCCACGTATCTCCCCTGCCTGTCGAGCACAATGATCAAGTCCGGATGATAATCATATAACGATTTAAAAGCGCCCTCCTCGGAAAGCACCCTGCCCAGAATGGCAGCCCAGTTTTTAAGCATTGCCCACCTCCTCCGCTGCTCTAAACCTGCTATTATGATCCGCAATTGCGGAAATACTCTGTTTATGTAGAAAATCCTGAATTAAATTCTATTATAGCAAAAAAACCGCCTGCGGTCGCCAGAAAAACAGCGGCGTCAAGCGGTTTTATCACCTTTTTTTATGCACCCGCACTCTTAATCAGGCTACATCCTGAGTCTCTATATTACGAATGGAGAGATAGGCAACGGCTATGCCGATCAGGCTGAGAATTAAGGACACGCCAACCTGATTATCCAGCTTGAAGCCGCTGAAGTTGGATGACAGGACGCCTGCGATCAGTACACCGGAAACAATCGTGGCCGGAACAGATTTTTTTCGCATCCCGAAGAATAACGGTATCAGCCCAATCCCTGCCGAGTATACTGCATCCACAGCGGATATCGTAAGCTGTTCACCGATCTGCCCGGTCGTCAGTTCACCGGAGATCGCATGAACAAAGTAATGATTAAACCCGACCATGGCCGCACCCACCACCACATTGGATACAAAAATCGTAACCAGCATAAACAAGGAGACAATCAGCAGCTTGGCTGCCATCAGCTTTTTACGGGGAATCGGGTACATGAAGAGCAGGTCAATGGTGTTATTTTTATACTCATCAATGACCAGCTTGCTGATCAGGACGGACCCGAAGACCAGAAACACTACTTTTACGAAGATATGCACACCGTCAAAAACATCGGCATAGGTGGCAAAGTCACCCGGATCATCTATTTCTGTGAATACGACCAGCAGCATAAACAATATAATAGCCAAACCTGCTATTAGAGATCCCTTAAACAAACTGATTCTGTTCTTGCGTAATTCCAGTCTGATCAGCTTAAGCAACGACTTCACCCCCCATCATTTCTACAAAATAATCTTCCAGCGAATGCTGCTTCCGGTTCAGGCTTTCCAGCTCTACCTCTGCCGCGGCCAATGCTTTGCCCAGCTCAAGCTGTGAGACCTGTTCATAAATCCGGATTGTCCGTGCCCCGATCACCTTAAAGTTATTTATTCCAAGCGTATGTGTCAGCGTATAGACAGCTTTACTGCTGTTATCTGTTACCAGCTCGATATAGTCTGTATCCCGGCCGCGGATTTCCTCCATGGCGACCTCCTCCAGCAGCACGCCGTCCCGGATCACGCCGATCGTGTCAGCAATCTGCTCCACCTCACCAAGGATATGGCTGGAGATCAGCAGCGTCATCCCGTATTCACGGCTCAGCATGCGGAACACCTCGCGCAGCTCCTTGATGCCCAGCGGGTCCAGCCCGTTAATCGGCTCATCCAGGATCAGCAGCTCCGGCTTGGTCATTACGGCTCTGGCAATGCCAAGACGCTGCTTCATGCCCATCGAAAACTGCTTGACCGGTTTCTTGTCTGTCCCGGTGAGGTTCACCAGCTCCAGCGCCTCCTTCAGCGCTTTCGGATCATAGTAGCCCATATACTCCCCGTGCAGCTCCAGATTCTCTCTGGCGGTCAGCTTGTCATAAAACACCGGATACTCGATAATGCAGCCCATGCGCTTGAGCATTTCATAGGAGCGGGAGGTCATCTTTTCACCAAAAAATTCGATCTCGCCGGCAGTCGGCTTCACCAGGTTGGTGATCATTTTCATCACAGTCGTCTTGCCGGCCCCGTTAGGCCCCAGAAAACCGTAAATCTCACCCTGCTTAATATTCATGTTCACGTTATTCACGGCTTCTTTGCCCTGATAGACCTTGGTTAAGTTCCACGTCCGCAGTATGGTTGTCATTTCCGTTATCCCCTTTGGCTTCGTTGTCTTCCTTGATTTATATATTACAGGGGGGAATTTTCTTTTTTATTACCTGTTTCTTACGAAAATCTTAAGCTTCATATAGATTAAACCTAAGACTTAAATTATTTGGGCTTCGCCGTGGCTCCAGAGAATATTTGGGCTTCCGGCCGCTGTTAAGGTTGGTTTTCCTGATTAGGTCGCTGTGCAGCGGTCGAAATCCAACCTTAAAGGCGGACGCTCCGCTCCTCCAGCTCCAAAATTCTCCTCCGCCACTTTTCCCGTTAATTATTTTCCCTAAAATTCCAGCCTGCGGAAGGACAAAGTGAACGCCGTCTTAACGTAGGGCTTACTGGTCAAAGTGATGCTGCCGTTCATCTGCCCGGTCAGTCTTTTGGTGATAGTCAGGCCGAGGCCGCTGCCCTGGTAATCACGGTTACGCGAATCCTCCAGGGTGTATAGTCGCTCAAAAATTTTATCCTGGTGCCCTTCGGCTATGCCCTTGCCTTTGTCCCATACCTCAATACATACCTTGTCTTCCTTCAAAAACAGCCTGAGCCCTAGTACACCCCCGTCACCGCCATAGGTGATTGCATTGGACAAAAGGTTGCCCAGCACCCGGTCCAGCGCCTCCTCATTACCCATAATGTACAGCGGCTCATCCGGGATCTCGATCTGCACATCACTGCCCCCGGCGCTGAGAAGCTCATAGTAGGACAGAATATTGCGGCGGCACAGCTCCCCCAGCTCAACCCGCGTAAGCGGGATTTCTTTATCTCCCGACTCCAGCTTGGCGAGATCAAAGAACCGGTTCATCAGCACTATGACCTCCTGCGCTTTGACATGAATCATCCGCAGCATCGCTTCCCGCTCTCCGGCAGGCAGATCGTGATCCTGGAGCAGTGTCTCGATATAGCCGAGCACAACGGTCAGCGGTGTTTTCAGGTCATGGGAAATGTTGGCCAGCATATGACGCATCGACTTTTCCAGCTTGGCCCGTTCCACCGCCCCTCTGTGATTGATATTAAGCAGGTCATTAAGGGTGCCCAGCAGCTTCTGCAGCGCCGGGTCACTGTTGAACAGCAGCAGCCGTTCATGCGAGCCGCTCTCCATAATGCCCGTAAGCTTGGTCCGGATGTACTGCAGCTGGCGCCCGTGCTCCCGGAGCCTTAAGGCTTGCCACAGGATGATGAGCAGCAGGATCACAATCATACCGCCGAGAAAAGTAATCATGGCAGCACATCCCCCAGCTTGTAGCCGATGCCCCAAAGTGTTTTTATGTATTCTGGATGGGAGGGATCATCCTCAATCTTCTCGCGCAGCCGGCGCATATGTACATTAATGACATTCTCATCGCCGTAGTAATCATCTTCCCAGACCAGGCTGTAAATCTGCGCCTTGGTGTACACCCTGCCTGGGCTCGAGGCGAACAGCTTTAGAATCTGAAATTCCTTGGCCGTCAGCTTAACCTCTTCACCCTGCTTTTGGGCAGAAAAGGTGTCCAGATTCACTGTGAGCCCCCGCAGCCGGATAACCTTGACCTGCTGCGCTTCAGCAGAGTGAGGCTCCTCTCTGCCTGGAGCACCGGCAGCGGCATAGCCTGCCCGGCGGATCGCCGCCTTTACTCTGGCCGCCAGCTCAATCATCGAGAACGGCTTGGTGATGTAATCATCTGCGCCAAAGCCGAGTCCAAGCGCTTTATCCACATCACTGTCCTTAGCGGACATAATCAGCACCGGCACCAGGCTTGCCGAACGGATACTCTGCAGCACATCCATTCCGCTGCGCTTCGGCAGCATCAGGTCCAGCAGCACCAGATCATAAGAATGACCAGTGCCTACCTTTCCCTCAGCAGCTTCTCCGTCAAACACCTGCTCGACCTCGTAGCCTTCTTTTGTCAGATACGAGCTTACCATTCTGCTAATATCTTCATCATCTTCGATCAGCAGTACACGCTGTTGCATAAGTTGGACCTCCGTGAATTTCAATAGTTATTAATGCTTACATAAAAGATTTGCTGATTGGGATTAGCCGTGACTCCATGGAATGTTTGGACTTCCGGCCACTGTTGTCTTCAGATTTCCTGATTTCAACCGCTGTTCGCGGTAGAAATCTGAAGACAAAGGCGGACGCATTCGCTCCTACAGTTCCAAAATTCCCCTCCGACACTTTTCCCTTCCTTCTTTTACAAGTACAGTTCAAAAAAACGTGACCGGCCTTTATTCATAATACCCTTTCGTCTCCGGCAGCGCCTGATATAATTCGCTTTCCTGCACCTCGCTGATAATGCTCTGTGCCAGTGCAGTCATAACCTTACCATCCGCGCTTTGATCGCATTCACTCCAGTCAAAATTCCACTCACTTCCGTTCATCTTTACCAGCAGCCTGTAAGTCACAGCCGGCTTCATATTGCACGCCTCAGTCAAGGTCTTTTCCTGCATATAGCCGGCCAGCACCAGCTCACGGTAGATGCTCTGCAGCTTCGCGTGCGGCAGCCTGAAATCTGAGGCTTCGACGGTTCTGCCGTCCTGGAGATCCTTAACCAGCCTTTGTTCCAGTGTGTTAATCTCGTTTCTCCGGTTCACCCCGTATTGTAGCAGGAAGCCGAAGTCAGCCTGCTCTGACAGACCGTAATGGACCCGCAGCAGTTCAGCTTCCGGATATTCTCCTTCACAGCCTGTGAGAGTATATTTCAGCTCTGTGCTTCCCTCATTTCTCTCAAGCTCTGAACAGGTATACATGCTTATTTCTTTAGAGCCAAAAGCGTCTTCTGTGTTGTCATAAGTAATGCTCAGCTTATCCCCTTCATACTCCAGTTCCATGAAGAGCGGGTCACCCTCAATCGTATATTGGATAATCCGCTGGCTGCCCGCTTTCCGCTCCAGGAATTCATCCAGCTTGTTCAGGTTAAGCAGGCCTGTCCCGTTGTAATACACGACATCCTGCTGCTCATTAATCTTATGGCTAAGCTTACCCTTTACATTCTCCGTCAGGAAGCAGCCCGCCAGAAGCATCGCAGCCAACAGCCACGCTAGCATCACCATCCCATAGCGAAGCGCCCTTTCTTTTGCAGATTCCGGCATGTTCTGCCTCCTTATCCACTCTGGAAAAGTTTGTCTATCGTTTGAGTATACCAAGCCGCTGCTGCTCTTACTACCCAATTATCCCCATTCATCATTTCAGGTTCATTAAAGGTACGGTGCGTATGATCCAACTTAAGAACTTACACACCCGAGGTGATGCTGAAATGGCACAGATAGACAAAAAGAAAGCCCTGAGCTTCAAGCAAAAAATAGCAATCGTGATTCTGGTCGTAGTCCTGTTAATCGGCGGAGTGGTGTATAAGCTGGCTGACCGTTATTTGATCGAGCATGTTGAGGTCGTTGTGGCAGAGGAAGCTGCAGGAACGTCCGCCAGTAATGGCACTGGAACTACCGCAAGCGCTGAGACAGCTTCTTCTTCAGCAGAGGTTAATGCAACAGCCGACGACTGGAGCTACAGCAGTGATAATATTCAGATCCAGATTAACCAGGTGGAGACCGGGTCCGGTTCGGACAAGATCACGTATTATGTGGCTGACGTTGTGCTGAAGGATGCCGGCAGCCTAAAGTCCGCTTTTGCCGATAACAGCTTTGGTACGAATATTACTGAGGTGACTTCGGAGATTGCTTCGGGCAATGAGGCGATTTTTGCGGTTAACGGCGACTACTACGGCTTCCGCGATGACGGGGTGATTATCCGCAACGGTACGGTGTACCGCGATGACCCGGTCCGTGATGCCATGGCGCTGTTTGAGGATGGCACCATGCAGACCTACAACGAGGAAGAGGTTTCCTCTGACGAGCTGCTGGCACAAGGGGTTACTAATACCCTATCCTTCGGACCGATTCTGATTCAGGACGGGCAGATCACCAGTGATTTCAGCAGTGTCAAAATCGACTCCAATTTCGGCAACCGTTCGATCCAGAACGCCAATCCGCGTACGGCCATCGGCATGATTGCCCCGAACCATTATGTGTTCGTTGTCGTTGACGGGCGTAATGAAGGCTACAGCCGGGGCATGACACTGGCGGAGCTTGCGGACGTGATGCAGGAGCTCGGGGCGACAGAAGCCTATAATCTCGACGGCGGCGGCTCCTCGACCATGTATTTCATGGGCCGGGTGGTCAACAACCCGCAGGGTAAAAACCAGGAGCGCGGCGTCAGCGACATACTTTACATTAAGGAGTGAGCACGGATATGACTATACTAATTCCCGCCTATGAGCCTGACGACCGGCTGCTGGACCTGATCATCAAGCTGCAGGATTACGGGCTTGGCCCGATTCTGATTGTGGACGACGGCAGCGGCCCCGCTTACCGCGGACTGTTCCAGACGGCCGAGGCCTTCGGCTGCACTGTACTGACCCATCCCGTCAATTACGGGAAGGGCAGGGCGCTCAAGACCGGATTCCGCTACATTCAGGAACATGGGCTGCCAGGATACGTAGTCTGTGCAGACAGCGACGGGCAGCATCTGCCCCATGACATCAAGCGGGTTGTGGAGCTGCTGCACAGCCAGAGCAAGCCCGGAATCGTGCTGGGCAGCCGCCGTTTCAGCGGTAAGGTCCCGCTGCGCAGCCGCTTCGGCAACTATGTCACCCGGGGAGTATTCGCCCTTACTACAGGCAGCACAATCTACGATACCCAGACCGGGCTGCGCGGCTTCCCGCCGTCCATGCTGGACTGGCTGGGCCTTATTCCCGGTGACCGGTTCGAATATGAAATGAACATGCTGCTGTCCGCCCGCAAGGAGGGCTACGACATTACCGAGGCGTTCATTGACACTGTATATCTGGACCACAACAAATCATCGCACTTCCGCCCGCTTGCTGACTCCTTCCGGATCTACCTGCCGATCCTGATGTTCAGCACCTCATCGCTGCTGTCGTCGCTGATGGACTTCGTGCTGCTGTTCCTGTTCCAGCGCCTGACTCACAATCTGTTCCTGTCCGTCGTCGCCGCGAGACTGTGCAGCTCGATCTTTAATTATTCCGTGAACCGGAGATATGTCTTTACCGGCGGCAAGCGGTCGCGCCTCCAGTCACTGCCGAAATACTTCTCACTCGTTGTCCTGGTGCTGCTGTTCAATTACGGACTGCTCTACTTCTACAGCGAGCAGCTGATCCTCCCGCTGGCTGCGGCCAAGATTTTGACAGAGGTATCGGTCTTTGTGTTCAGTTACTGGGCTCAGCGGCGGTTTGTGTATTGAGCCGGAAACAGAAAGAGCAGCGGTTCCCCCATAACGGGAGAATCGCTGCTCTTTCTATTCATGCTGCTGTTCTTCTTTATCTGAGGTATCTCTTTTCGTAACCCTGACCACATGAAGAATGAAGTACAGCATTTCATCCGTCGTCAGCTTCATCTCATACAGATTTTCCAGATAGCTCTGAATTCTCAGGCAGCATTCAAAGGCATCCGGGTATTTGACAATGATCTGACTGAACAAAAAATCGTCTTCATCCGCAATCTGGCTCCTGCTCTTGATTCTTCTCAGGAAAAAGTTCAGATGAGTCACAAACCGGGAATAATTCAGTGAACTTTCATCGATTTCAATTTTAAAATGATATTTCACGATATTCAGCACATTTTTAATAATATTGGTATTATCAACAATGTGGCTGATCTTCTCCGTGTTTTGGGCATTTACAAAATGCATCGCAATAAAAGCGGCCTCATCCTCCTTCATCTGAATTCCCTCGTAATACTTGATCAGGCCCAGCGCTTTTTTGGCAACCTGATACTCCTTCTGATAGAACCGCTGGATCTCCCATAGCAAAACATTGTTAAGCGGCTCGTTCTCCTTGTACCTGTGAATTGCGTAATTAATATGATCAGCCAGCCCGATATAGATACTGTTGTTAAAGGAGGTATCCAGTTCCTCTTCGGCCATACGAATGATTTTGTTGGTCAGCTCGATATGATTGATCGGAATTTCGCTGAGAAGCTTAGTAAATACGAGTATGTTATCACCGGCATCAGGGATGAACCGCTTGTCCACGAGACTCTCATCTACAGGATCGCCTACTTTTTTGGCGTAAGCTACCCCTTTTCCCATTAGTATATATTCCACGTAGCTCTCATCTTCTGCTAGTACTATATTATTATTGTATATTTTCTTGATTTTCATTTCAGGCGGCCCCCAGTGTTCTATCTACAGTATGGCTAGCCTCATTGTACCGTAAATACCGCTTTGAACGAAGGCTGCTACTTCAGGCCCTCCCTGTTCAATGATTGGCCATTGCTTTCAATGACCTGCTTGTACCAGTAAAAGGATTGTTTACGGTAGCGCTCCAAGGTTCCATTTCCCTCTTCATCCCGGTCTACATAGATAAAGCCATAACGCTTTTTCATCTCTGCGGAGGCAGCACTGATCAGATCAATGCAGCCCCATGCGGTATATCCGAATACCTGTACCCCGTCCTCAATCGCCCGCTCCACTTCAACCAGATGATTATTGAAAAATTCAATTCGGTAGGGGTCCTCAATAACAAGATTGCCCTGGCTGTCTCTTTTCGGAGCATCAATAGCACCAAGGCCATTTTCAGCCACAAATAACGGCAGCTCAAATTTATCATAGTAATATTTCAGAATGTAACGGAGTCCAAGCGGATCGATCGGATAATTCCATTCCGAATAGGTCACATAAGGATTAACCAGACCTCTGGAGATATTCCCTGACGCCTGCTGGTAGCTGCTCTCATCCTTCGCCACTGTCCGGCTGTTGTAGTAGCTTAATGAGATAAAATCTACAGTATGCTTCAAAAGCTCCCGGTCCTCTTCCGTAATGTCCAGCTCCACCTTATATTTCTTAAAAATTCTTTCGGCGTAATAAGGATACTCGCCCTTCGTGTGAATATGGACAAAATAAGTAACCTCCTGCTGGTCCTCAAAGGCGTGCATCACATCTGCAGGATTACAGGTCATCGGATAACGCGGTGCCGAAGCCACCATACATCCGAACTGGAATTCCGGATTAATCTCCCTGGCGATCTTGGTCACCAGTGCGCTTGCCACCAGTTGATGGTGTGCCGCCTGATACAGATCCGATTTCGTCAGATCCTTCTTGGGTGTCAGCATCCCGCCGCCAAGCAGGCCTGAGTGGACCGTTGTATTAATCTCATTAAAGGTGATCCAATACTTCACTTTATCCTTGTAGCGCAATAACACTGTTTTACAATAGTCGGCAAAATACTGGATACAGGCCCGGCTGCGCCACCCGTCAACTTTTCTGGATAAATGTAAAGGTATTTCATAGTGGGACAGTGTTACTAACGGCTCTATTCCGTACTTGCGTAATTCATCAAAGACATCGTCATAAAAGCGCAGGCCTTCCTCATTGGGAGCAGCATCGTCTCCGTTAGGATAAATTCTCGACCAGGCGATCGACATCCGGAATACCTTAAAGCCCATCTCGGCAAAAAGCTTAATGTCTTCCTTGTAACGGTGGTAAAAGTCGATCCCGATCAGCTTCAGATTGTCTTCTGTGGGCTCGTCAGTGACGGGACCCAGAACCCCTTTTGGCATAACGTCCTGTATGGACAAGCCCTTGCCGCCGGTAAGATAAGCACCTTCACACTGGTTGGCAGCCACCGCACCGCCCCACAAAAAATCTTTTGGAAATGACATCGTACCCCTCCTTAATCATGCTGTAATAGTACTCCGCTATTTAATGATCGTAAGCAGTGTCTCCTGCTGTTTGATGTCCGGCTCTGCCGTTTCAATCACATCCAGGTAATCGTTGCTGTTCGTAACAATAATCGGGGTCGTTACATCATAGCCCGCCTGACGGATTGCATTGATATCAAAGGTAACGAGACGGTCTCCTGCTTTAATTGCATCGCCCTCTGTCACATGCGCCACAAAATGCTCACCCTTCAGCTTGACCGTATCCACACCGATATGAATCAGAAGCTCTGTCCCGTCTGCCGACTTCAGGCCAAGCGCGTGCTTGGTTCTGTACAAGACTGTTATATGCCCGTCAATGGGCGATACCAGCTCGCCTTTTACAGGATCAATAGCAATTCCCTGGCCCATTGCACCGGAAGAAAAAGCCTCATCATTCGTATCCTCAAGACGGATCACCTTTCCTTCGAGCGGGGAGCGGATAAATCTTTTCTCGTTCACAGACTTCTGTGCTGGCTCAGCCTCCTTCTGTGGTTCAGGGTTGTTCCCCGCAAGCCCTTCTGTAACAGGATCTTTATAGAAAATATAAGTGAAGGTAAAGCCCAGGACGATAGCAATGATAGCAGTAACGATAGCGTTATAGAATGATGCCATATCGTTAACGCCGATGTAGATCGGCAAGGAGAAGATGTTAGAGGTCCCAGCAGACCAGGCCTTAATTCCGGTGATACCGGCATACAGTCCGGCAATACCGCCCGCAGCCATCGTGGTGTAGAGCGGTGTTTTTAGCTTAAGGGTGACTCCATACAGAGCCGGCTCCGTTATGCCGCAGAATGCGCTGATTGATGTGGAGGTCGCCAGCGATTTCAGGTTTTTATCCTTCGTTTTGAGCGAAACCGCAAGGACGGCTGCCGCCTGTGACATATTGGAGGAGAGCATCCCCGGCGTGATGAACGTACCGTAGCCCACGGTTACACGCTGAATTGTCTGAGCCGAACCGAGCGCGTAGTGCATACCTGTCATAACCAGCAGCGGGGCAAGTCCGCCGACCAAGGCCGGAACCAGCCAGCTGGCATAGGTATTGATGAACTGGAACAGTGATCCGAGATAGTTACCCAGAATAACCCCGATAGGCCCGATTGCAATTAAGCCGATAGGCGCAACGATAAGGATCGTAATGAGCGGAACCAGGAAGATCTTCACTGCGTCAGGAGATACCTTTTTGGCAAATTTCTCGATATAGGACTGGAAGTAAACAATCATAATAATCGGAATCAGGCTTGATGAATAGGTAGCCAGAGTTACCGGCAGGCCCAGAAGGGAGACCGGATCTCCTGCTGTCCTAAGTCCGACGAACGTGGGATGGAGCAGCATACCTGCAAAAATAAGCGAGATATACGTATTGGCATTAAATTTTTTGGAAGCGGATACTGCAAAGAAAAAAGGCATGAAATAAAACACGACATCACTAAGCATGAACAGGAGCACATAGGTCTGCGACTCCGTGTCAATCCATTTTAACGCAACCAGTATGGCAAGCAGCGCTTTGATCATCCCGGCGCCGGCCAGGGCTCCAATGATAGGGGAAGATACGCTCGCAATGACGTCGAACAGTTTAACTATCGGGTTTTTCTTTTTTTCAGTTACCTGGCCTTCGGGTGCCTGCTGATCCGTGCTGATATCCGCTGTTTTCATAAGTGTATTGAACACCTGCTCTACGTGCGGACCGATAATCACTTGAAATTGGCCGCCTTTATTGACACAGCCTACTACGCCCGGAATCTTTTTGACGGCTTCTATGCTTGCCTTGCTGTCATCCTTGATCGTAAAGCGCAGCCGGGTCATGCAATGGGTAACGGAGTTTATATTTTGTGAGCCGCCGATCTGTTTAAGTATGTCATTTACCATTTCCTGGTGTTTCAATGCCAGCACTCCTCTATAATGGAAATAAAAAATACCTAAACTCAAATAGGCAGAATACTCCTGCACTAAATGAATTTAGGTATCGCCCGTTTGTGACGGTTACAATCCTAATGACATTTCAATTATGCTTTTTCATGAAAAAGACCGGTTATGTCTGACAGGCCATGAAGTCTGCCAGTAAGCTTATAGACATAATGTAATGTCTTAAGTGCCAATAGTCAACATTTTTTTACACAATCCGCGTGGATTGTGGGGGTGTATGGACCTTGGATTTACAGTTAAGGTGCTTTTGATCTTATGATATAATAACAAAAAGGCGGTGAATGAGATGTCCATATCCAAGGAACAACTGGAGCAAAGCTTTCGGGGTAAAGCTTATGTTGAACTTAAAGATCTGGTGCAATTGATCGAGGATAATTTCGGATTTAATGTTACGCTTCAGAGGAAAGATGAACCTGCATTTACTGACGAACAGAAGAAAAGAATGACAGCCGTTATTTTCAAAGATGAAGATGTTCTGGACCAGCTTCATCAGGCCAAGCATGACAGAGAGAACGGAATTTCAACTTATAGTGACAGTGAAGAGGATTTTGCACAATTACTGAAAGAGGTTCAGAATGAAATCTGACCGTTACAAGGTTCTCTGGACCACTTACGCTCGGGTAGCTCTTGCCCGAATGAAGAAGTATAAGGTAGACCCCATGAACGTATTCAGACGTTCTAATTCTGTATTAGCCGATGATCCGAAATACAAAGCTGATGGAGTCTCGGACTTCCCTGGCTTTGAGTTTAATGGCTACTACTGGGTGCTAATCGGAAATATAATCATTATATACAGGATTGACGAGGAGCTTCATGAAGTGCATGTGGATGCTTGTTACTTTGCTAATACTGGAATGTCTCACTATGTATTTTGGGGAATTGATCCAGATGAAGAATAGACCAACCCACGGATGTAATCTGCTCATGGGCTAGGCTATTCTTTTTTATAATATTACGATCTCTACAAGCCTCTCACGGACTCCGGTTCGTTAACTCCCCCCAAATCTTACCTTCGAGTTCATTACTGTAAAATTTTAGATTATACAACCTTCTTGGCTACTCTCGGTAGTAAGGTTTAATGTTTCTCCTTCGTATAAAGCGACATCTATATGCCCCCCATCATACTCTCCCCCTCCCGCCCATATACTTAAAAAGAACAGTAAGCCGGAGGGAGAGTAGGATCATGCCAAGTGAAGATGAAATCAAGGCGCTGGAGCGGTCGATTGCAGAGATTACGGAGATTGCTACCGGGTTCGGGCTGGATTTTTACCCGATGCGGTATGAGATATGTCCTGCCGATATTATTTATACCTTTGGTGCCTACGGGATGCCTACCCGGTTCGGACACTGGAGTTTTGGAAAAACGTTCCATAAAATGAAATCCCAGTATGACTTCGGACTCAGCAAAATCTACGAGCTCGTCATCAATTCCAACCCTTGCTACGCCTTTCTGCTGGACGGTAATTCCCTGATCCAGAACAAGCTGATCGTCGCCCACGTGCTTGCCCACTGCGATTTCTTCAAAAATAATATGCGCTTTTCCATGTCCAACCGCGATATGGTCGAGAGCATGTCTGCCACAGCCGACCGGATCGCCGGTTACTCGGTGACCTACGGCATTGACCGGGTAGAGCGGTTCATTGACTCGGTGCTGGCGATCCAGGAGCATATTGACCCCAGCCTGATCCAGCCGCGCAAGCTCGGCAAAACCGATCTGCTGGAAGCCAAGATGAGAGCTAACAAAGAAGGCCAGTCCGGCAAGCCCGCCGGAGAGAATGCTTACAGCGAGCTGTGGAAGCTCGATCAGGCTAAAGCCGGACCCCAAGAGCCGGATGGTGCCGCCAAGCGGGCCTTCCCGCCTGAGCCGGAAAAGGATATTGTCTGGTTCATCCAGCAATATTCGGCCACTCTTGAGGACTGGCAGCGCGATATTATGACCATGCTGCGCGACGAGATGCTCTATTTCTGGCCGCAGATGGAGACGAAGATCATGAACGAAGGCTGGGCCTCCTACTGGCATCAGCGGATCATGCGCGAGCTGGACCTGACCTCGGAGGAGACGATCGAGTACTCCAAGCTCAACTCGTCCGTTGTGCAGCCATCGCGTCAGAGCTTGAATCCTTATTACCTGGGCCTAAAAATCTTCGAGGACATCGAACGCCGCTGGGATCGTGACAAAATGTTTGAGGTACGCGAGCTCGACTCCGACATTTCCTTCATCCGCAGCTATCTATCGAAGCAGCTGGTGAGCGATCTTGACCTATACGTGTTCGAGAAAAAAGGCCCTGAGTGGAAAATCACCGACAAGGCCTGGGAAAATGTCCGCGACCAGCTCGTGCTTGCCCGGGTCAACGGCGGTTCTCCGTACCTCGTCATCCAGGATGCCGACTATGAGCGCAACGGCGAGCTGCTGATCACCCACCGCTACGAAAGCATCGAGCTTGACCTGAAATACCTGGAGCGCACCCTGCCGCACATTTACTCCCTCTGGGGCCGCACCGTTCATCTGCAGACTGTCGTGGAGGATAAGAAGGCCCTGTTCACCTATGACGGAAAAAAGGTGCAGCGGAAGTTTATGTAGGTCTTTTGAAGAATACTAGAATACTATCAAGAGAGCATATCCTTTTGGGGATGCTCTCTTTTTTGATCCTGTGCTGGATTACCTATTATAATGACTCCCCCTGTCAGCCCTCACCACCACATAATCCATACTCTCGCCTAGACGTGTTTATACTGCATTAGCATCGCGCTAATAAATCCCACAAAATCACATTTATTTATATTAATAACAGTTATAATAGAGCACAGAGGTGATTGAATTGAAATCAAGCAAACAACGTGTCCATCTGATTGACGGACTAAGGGGGTTTAGCTTATCGGGGATCATACTGGCTAATATGCTGATCTTCCAGTACGGTATGTATGGGGGGTCTGAGCCGCAGCTGTTCGGAATCGGGGGAACTGACCTGGTATTACGCTCTCTATTGTTTATTTTTATCGTCGGCAGCTTCATGCCTGTCTTCGCCTTTATGTTCGGGTTCGGCATGGTAAAACTGTCTGAAAGCCTGAAGGAGCGCGGCCTCCGCCCAAAATGCCACCTGGCCCGCAGATTTCTGCTGCTGCTGGTCTTGGGGCTGCTGCATTCATTTTTGCTGTGGGAAGGGGATATTCTGGCCTTTTACGGGCTAACCGGCTTTTTCCTGCTGCTGTTCCTGAACCGGAAGCCCAAGACGCTGCTGATCTGGTCAGTGCTGCTGCTGTCGGTAATGGGGGTTATGGGTATCATCCCGCAAGATCCGGAGGATCCCCTCGCCGGGGCGTCTCCGCATACGCAAAACTACATAAGAGAGAGTATTGATATTTATCGTTCAGGAAGCTATGGAGAGATTATGAATTTCCGCAACAACGTCGACTCGCTGTCGGAAGAGGAGAGTAACTTCATGGCAATTGCAGCTGTTTTTGCTCCATTGCTGACAGCTCCGCTGTTCCTTCTTGGTATGCGTGCCGCCCGCAACGGCATATTTGATAACCCGCAAGCCAATCGCAGCATCTATCTGCGGCGTACATTCATTTTTATTCCGGCAGGACTGCTCACCAAAGCCTACAGTGTGCTGGTTCAGCAGCTCGGAGGAGACTCTCTGCCCGGAGCGGGAATCGGCGATCTGGCTGGCGGGTCACTGCTCGCACTCGGTTATATTTACGCCTTCGCCCTTCTGTATACGAGACCTGCCAAGACTGGCTTGCTGTACAAATTCGAAGCAGTGGGCAGGCTTTCGCTGACGAATTATTTGATGCAGAGTGTGATCTGCACAGCTATCTTTTACGGCTACGGGCTGGGTCTGTTCGGCAGGGCGGGCATACTCGGGGGCATCGGGATCGTTCTGGCGGTCTATGCCGCGCAGTTATTGCTAAGCCCCTGTTATTTAAAATATTTCCGCAACGGTCCTGTCGAACAGCTCCTGCGCATCTGGACTTATCTGACATGGAGCGGCCGGCCAAAGCGGAGTCGTCACAGCAAATCTCTGCCGGAGGCAATAATGTGATCTGAAGAAGGCACTATCTGCCGGCACCCCGATAGGAGCGCCGCTGATAGTGCCTTCTCTTTTTGATCAGTTACTTTCTGCTATATGCTGCTATTCCCCAAGTAAAAACTGCATGGTCCGGTCCCCGCCGCCAGGCAGATATTCATGCCCGAAGTCCGGATAGACGACCAGCTGCTTGGGAGCGGTGATTTTGTTATAGGCTGCGAACTGGGTGGACGGCGGGCAGATGGTATCCATCAGACCGGTGAAGAACAGCACCTCACCCTGAATCCTGGAAGCCAGATGCTGCAGGTCAATATAACCCAGCTTCTCAAAAACCTCGTCCTCCCGTTCATGCAGCGGATCGAACTTGCGGAAATAGAGGTTCAGCTCATGGTAGGCATCCTTATCCAGGTCCATCTCCCAGACACGTTTGTAGTCACACAGGAACGGGTAGGTGGTGGCGGCTTTTTTTATCCGCGGCTCAAGTGCGGCACAGGCGATAGTAAGTGCTCCGCCCTGTGATCCGCCCATGGCATATACACGTTCAGGGTCTACTCCCGGCAGCTCAAGCGCAATTTGCGCTAACCGCACAGTGTCCAGATAAATATGACGGAACAGCAGATTGTCCGGATGATCATCCAGCCCGCGGATAATATGCCCGTTATGGGTGTTGCCTTTTACACCGCCTGTATCCTCAGATAAACCGCCCTGCCCGCGGCAGTCCAGTGCCAGCACCGAAAAGCCCAGCGAGACATAAGCAAGCTTATCCTGCCACTCGCCGGAGTCACCGGTATAGCCGTGGAACTGCAGAACCGCCGGCTGCGGCGTACTTACCGCTCTCGGACGGAGGTATTTGGCATGGATGCGCGCACCGCGCACTCCCGTAAAATACAGCTCAAAGCACTCGGCCTGCGGCGTCTGAAAAGCACTAGGAATCAGCTCAAGCTGCGTTTCCACCGACGCAAGCTCCTCCAGTGCACGTTCCCAGTAAGCGTCGAAGTCGGCCGGACGCGGGTTTCTTCCCTGGTATTGCTTTAACTGTTCTAGCGGCATATCTACTAATGGCATTTGTGGAACATCCCTTTCGGCAATAGGTATACATTCTAACCCATTATAGAGTCCGCCGGGAATGATTGGTATTAGATAATCTTACGAAAAAACGTTTGCAAGGATTGCACAGTGGCCGTGAAAACAGGGCCTTTAACAGGCAAATACTGGCTAGGCGTGCGAAACGGAGGGAATTTTGGAGCTGCAGGAGCGGTAGCGTCCGCCTTTAAGGTTGGATTTCGACCGCTGCACAGCGGCCATAATCAGGAAATCCAACCTTAACAGCGGCCGGAAGCCCAAACCTTCCCGCAGTGCAGCCCTTCAGCCGGACAGTATTTGCCCTGCAGCAGCACCACCACAGCACCCGCGCCATTACAATGTTAAAGCCCTATTTTCACGCCCGCACCCTAACAGGAATGTAAATCTCCATCACCGTATCCGCCCGCGAATGGCAGCGTTCATCATAGAACTCAAAGTCCAGCATATCCTCGTCGAATGCATAGCCGCTGGCCGGAAACCACTCCTCAAAAATGTATTTCCACGTGCTTCTGATTACCTGCACGAATACATCCGGGTCACCGTCCGCAGTCCCGTCCACTGGCGGTGTGGTAAACACCGCATACTCCGCAGCCGGCACCTCTACAGTCAGTATATCCGGGGTTACCCTGGAGAAGTCCTCAACAATTACACCCAGCAGGTACACCGCATTGCCGTCGCCGTTAGCAGGCACACACAGCCCCACTTCACCGTGTCTCGGAGGATTAAGGATGCTGTACATTTTGTCCTCCAGATTCTCGCCCTCATACTGGCTCCAGAACGAAGCAATATCCCTGGTATAGCCGCTGTCCGACACATTCGTCGCAATTCCGTATCCAGCCGCCTTAAAAGCGGGCTTAGTTACAAACACAGGATTCATTAAATACCCTCCAAGCTCAAATTCCGGACCATCCTGAAGATATCCGGCCATCCGTGCCGCATATTGAGAGGGAGTGTAGCCGTGAGCTTTGCGGAACGCTTTTGTGAAGCCGCCAGGGGTTTCGAACCCGTAATCCAGCGCAATCTCCGTCACACTCCGCCCGCTGAACAGCTCCACTGCCGCCAAAGACAGCTTACGGCTGCGCACGTATTCCATCACAGTCATCTCCCTGCACAGGCTGAACACCCGGCAAAAATGATACAGCGAATAGCCAGCCACAACGGCAATCTCCTCAGCAGTCAGGTTTTCTTTAATATTTACCTCAATATAATCAATGCAGCGCTCGATATCCTTACTGTAATTCACTGAGCAACCCAGCCTTTCCCGTACGGTATCCTCATTATAGCAACACGCTTAGCAGGAGACTGTTCCAGTTTTGCTTGAATGGAAGTTTAACGGTGTTCAATTAACTTGACGTACTGTAGTCAACTTCCATGAGGTATAGTTAAAGCAGAAATAATACCCAATACACCCTTTTTGCAGGAGGAACAATTCATGGCACCCAAAACAAATGCTCAGCGCGTATCCGAATTCGAGTCTTTTATCACCTACATTAAGTCCCTGGAATCTCTGGACAAGGCAGTCTGGGAAAGTCCGGTCGGAGACGGAAAATGGTCACTCAAAGAGCTGGTCTGCCACTTAATGCGCTGGGATCAGTATTTTTACGGGGAGGCATTCGCCAAAGTGAAGGAAGGGCAGCCGGTGACCGCGAAGCATCTGAATTTCAACGAATTTAACGCCCGGGCAATCCAGTACGCTCAGACGGTAACCGTGCAGGAGGCGATTCAGCAATTTGTGCATTACCGCAGCCTGATCGTTGCCGAGATGACGGGCATTAGTGAAGAGGATTTTTTGCGGACGCATAAGGACGGGGACGGCAAAACGTTCAGCTACCGCGGGCATCTGCGGGGCTTTCTCCCCCATGATAAGCACCATAAGAAACAAATTGAGCAGTACATACAGTCCCGCGCGGTCACGAAAAGCTAATTTTAGCCAGCCAGCCATACTTAACTGCACTCTGTACATCTAAAAAGCTCTCTTTCTTCCATAAACTCTGAATAGCTGTACTCCGTACACCTAAAAATGCAAAAAAGGCCCATTTAGCCTAATTCCGGCTGATATAGCTGCACAAACTGCACTTATATCGCTCAGGTACTGATTTTTGCCTCTTTTAGTTGCACAGAATGCAGTTATGTCAGCAAAAAAAGCCCGCCCCTCCCCTCCAAGGGGGATAGAGCAGGCTGGGTACCAACAACCATTCATCCGCTACAGCATCATATGATTCTCAACAGTTACCGGGTGGGTCAGCACCTGTACCTGATGCAAAGCCTTGGCAGCCCTGATAGATCACACTGCCTATTTCCCTTCACAATAGCTCTCCACCTCAAGCGATGCCAGCAAAAGCGGCCCCACTCCCATCGGGGTATCGGATACAACAGCCTCGGAAATGTAGTAATCGTAGGACCCGTTGCGGTCCTTGCTCAGCCCGGCTCCATTGCAGATTTTGTGCAAATGAAGTCCGTCCGCGTCCTCTGTGACCAGATGCTTCATAATACCTTCATAGCCACTGAGCATCCCTTCTTCAAAAGAACGCTCCAGATAGCCCAGCCGCAGACCCTTAGCCATGGCATACACGAACATAGCCGAGCCGGTAGCCTCCAGGTAATTCCCCTTGCGCCCCGCCTGATCCAGCACCTGATACCAGAGGCCGGTCTCCTTGTCCTGTACCTCCAGAAGCGCGCCGCATACCCGCTGGAAAATGCCGATGATCGTTCCGCGCTGCGGATGGGTCACCGGAAAGTGCTCCAGACAGTCCACACAAGCCATCACATACCAGCCCATCGCCCGGCTCCAGAAGTGGGAAGATAATCCGGTAGTAGAATCTGCCCACTCCTGCTCCTTCGATTCATCCCAGCCGTGATACAGCAGACCGGTGCGGGGATCGCGGGTCCGGCGCTCAATCAGCAGCAACTGGCGGGCTGCCTCGTCGATCAGCTCGGGACGCTGGAAGACTGCGCCGAACTGGGCCAGAAACGGCGAGGCCATATATAGGCCGTCCAGCCACATCTGGAACGGATAGACCTTTTTGTGCCAGAATCCGCCTTCCGAGGTGCGGGGATGGCTGATCAGCTGGGCCGCCAGCAGATGGGCGGCTTCGGCGTAGCGCTGCTCTCCGGTTTTCTGGTAGAGCAGGAACAGATTCTTGCCCTGGTTAATCTGGTCCAGATTATATTCCTCCAGCCTGTAGGTCCGGATAGAGCCGTCCTCGCCGATGAAGCTGTCCATATGCCGCTGCATATAATCGAAATAATCCGGCTTACCCAGCTGAAGCCCGGCCCGGGCCATCGCCAGCTGCAGCATCCCCGGAACATAAGCCCAGCGTTCCAGCAGGTAAGCATGCTCCCCCTGCTCATTGCACTCCCCGAGTAAAGCCTCCGCAATCCTGCGTGACCAGCTTATGGTATTCACTTCTGTTGCAGACATCATTCACTCCTCCTGTCATTTGTTTTGCATCTATTAGATATTGATTTTGTATTATTACTGTTCAACTTTTCATGATAAATCTGCAAGCTGCTGACGCAGCCAGGAAAACGCCGGCCCGCCGTGAATCTCATGCCCGCCCGGGAAAAAATCCGCCCTCACCTGCCCGGAATGCCCCGCCGCGCTATAAATCTCCTGCAGTCTGCTTAGCGCCAGCGAGGCTCCTTCCGGGCCGAACAACGGATCGGCGCTGCCCGACTCCAGGAACAGCCCGCGCGGGGCAATCAATCCGAGCAGATCCGGCATTTCTGCCTCCAGCAGAATCCCCGGAATGTAGTTATCCAGGCAGTGGTTCCGTGTAAGAATACTAGCCGCGAACGTGTTGGCATAGCCGCTGACAACAGCACAGGCAAGCCGCTCATCCAGCGCCGCTGTGAAGCCGGCGACCAGACCGCCGCCCGAAATCCCCATAATGCCAATCCGGTTGCTGTGCACCTCACTGCGGGTCAGCAGATAATCAAGCACCCGCATCGTCTCATAGATGCGGTAACCGGCCATCGTCTGTCCGGCCATTAACAGCGCCGAGGACAGGCGGAAGCAGGAGTTTTTCCCCGGCTCACCGCTCCCGCGGTCTTCGGCCAGCCGCCGGTCGCCGAAGCCGAGCACCTCCGGGGCAGCCACTACGAAGCCCTCTTTAACCAGGGATACGGCAAAATCCTTATGAAGCCCCGGATCACTCTCCCGCTCTGAACCGTCCGGGTGCAGGCCCGTTATTTCCCGGCTGCCGTAGCCGTGTCCGTGAACGGCAATAACGGCCGGCACCGGGGAAGCTGCAGCCTGCTCCGGAATCAGCAGGTACAGCGGCATCCGCAGTCCCTCGAAGGTTGTAATCTCTATCCGTTCCCGGGTGTATCCGGGACAGGCTACCCGTTCCAGGAGTACGGGTTCAAGACCGGCACGCTTCTCCGGGAATCCGCCCAGCTTCTCGGTGAAGGCCGCAGCAAGCCGGGAACGCCATTGCCCGAAAGGAATATTCTCCTGATAAGCTGAGCTGCGGGGTGCGGAATCTGTCAGCTTGTTCATGTATTGCTGCAATACATCCATCCGTTATTCGCCTCCTGATGCAAACTCAATATCCCTCGGGATGCCAGCCGCCGAGGACGTTCAGCACCCTGTACTCCGCAGCTTCCGCGGCATTCAGCTGCCGGGACCATGACACTCTTGCCCCGGGACTAACTCCCGGTCCGCTGCCGGCAAATTCCTCATAACGGCTGGTTGCCTCCCGGTCCGGCTGTCCCCAGTTATGCCAGCCTTCCGGCGTAACCGAAGCATCCATCTCGGTGCGGATAAAAGCAACATGGGCAAAGGGGCGCCAAGGGCGGCCCAGATAGACATCGCTGACTCCCTCTCCCCCTGTGATCCGGCAGTCCAGAAACACATAACCGAATCTGGTTCCCTCCGGAGTGGAGGCCGCTGTTATGTATCCTCTGGAGCGCTTATTGTGCAGCTCACAGCGGTCGAACAAAGCCGTCGCTGCCCCAAAAATATAATCCACATCGCCTTCGATATAGCAGTTATCGTAATATTGCCTGCCCTGGCCGGTATACAGCGTATCCTGATCCCCAAGCAGGCGTACTCTCCGGAAGACGGCCTGATCCGCATCGATAAAGGCAGCTACGGCCTGACCGGTGCCCGGACCGGAAGCGTTGCGGACGGTCAGATTCTCGGCAGTGAAGCCTGAGGCAAAGACATTCAATGTACCCGATCTGAATGTGCCGAGCGGCTCGCCGTCCGTGCCAAGCGTGTGGGCGTTATCCGACCAGGTAAGGATGGTCGATTCCGTATCCTCACCCAGCAGCAGAATGGGAGGCAAATGCTGCCCCACCGTTATTTTTTCCTCATAGACTCCCGGCTTGATGCGGATAGTGACCGCTGAACTGTGCTGGGAGGGAATAGAATCCAGCGCCTCCTGCAGGCTGCTGACTCCACCGGCGCTACCCTTTGAGACTGTAATTAGCATGTGCGGCTCCTTTTATATCTGCCTGAATTTATTCTATAATAGCCGTAACGGATTGAAGAGAAGAGGAGATTCATGACCAGCGTAACCAGCCCAAATCCCAAATATCATATCGCAGACAGCCGGTACAGCATCCAGCATATGAAGCGCAAGGGCATTACCGCCATGCCGCGTCCCCATAGACATGAATTAATAGAGCTGTATTATCTGCTGGAGGGGGAGCGCGTCTACTTTGTCGATGACAGGGTAATTACGGTTCATAAAGGCGAGCTGATCCTGATCCGCGGCAACGAGCTTCATGCCACAGCCAGCTCGGAAATCGCCGAATTTGAGCGGGTTCTGATTAATTATGATCCGGCTCTGCTGCCGGTGCAGCTGCGCAGCAGGGCGCAATGGTTCAGCAGCCGCGGCTACCGGCTGTTCAGGCTGACGCTGCGCGAACAGGATGAGGCGGAAAGCCTGCTGAACCGGATGCTGGAGGAGTGCCGGATGCAGAAGCCCTTCTATGAAACCTGCATCATTACGCTTTTGACCGAGCTGATGATTCTGCTGCAGCGCTCTGAAACCACCTCACAGGCAGGTGCTACGAAGCATCCGCTGCATCAGCTCGTGACTGAGGTAGCCACCTATATCCGCAGCCATCACCGTGAATCGCTTACCCTTGAGCAGACTGCCGGGCATTTTTTCATCAGCCCCTCTTATTTGAGCCGGGTGTTCCACCGTCTGACAGGCTTCCATTTCCGCGAATACATCGTTCACATCCGGGTCAGGGAAGCCGAACGGCTGCTGGCCGGATCTGCCGATAAAATCCAGGAGATCGCCTCAGCGGTCGGCTTCGAGCATCTCTCCCACTTTAATAAAACCTTCAAAAAATCAACGGGCCTGACTCCGCTTCAATACCGGAAGGAGGCCAAAGCCCAGCTGTCTTCAGGCTCCCGAATCACCGGAGAGGCCGTAGACAATGACATCATCCTAACTCCGGCTGATTGACAGCTGCTCTGAATTTGTAACAGAGACGTTACTGCATTTATGAATCTGCACCTCAGGCAATTCTGCAGTCTGCAGGCTGATGTTATCGAGTCTTAACCCGTCGCCGTTACGCAGGATGATGCCGCGCTTGCTGACGGCCTGTAGATTCTCGACCGTGAGCCCGGCAAGCGGCAGCTCAGGCAAGCCATTCACCAGCAGTGCGGTATCTGCCCCCTGGCAGGCGATATTACGGAGGGTGATATTCCGGAACTGCGGAGTTTCCTCGGTTACCGGCAGCAGCTCCTCATCATGTCCCTCCGAGCCTTCTACGCCTGCGTAGAACATATGGAAGGATACCGCTTCATGAATAATTCCGCTCATGTCGATATTCTCCATGACGATATCCTCGACTACCCCGCCCCTGCCTCTGTTGCTCTTGAAGCGCAGACCGATATCGGTCCCCATGAACAGGCAGTCGTACACTCTGACCGCATGCACACCGCCGGACATTTCACTGCCGATGACCACTCCGCCGTGGCCGTGATACACGGTACAATGACGGATGGTGATATAGCTGCATGGTATCCCCAATCTCCGGCCTTCTTCATCCTTGCCTGATTTCAGGCAGATCGCATCATCTCCAACATCGAAGCTGCAATGCTCGACAAGCGCATGACTGCAGGATTCCAGGTCGATTCCATCCCCGTTCTGCGAATACCAGGGATTACGCACCTGGACCTTCCGCACCGTAAGCTGCTCACAGGCCATCGGATGCAGGTTCCAGGCAGGCGAATTCTGAAAGGTCGGACCTTCCAGCAGCACCCTGCGGCAGTTCCGCAGGCTAAGCAGCACAGGCCGGAGATAAGCACGGGCGGGCAGGTAAGCCTCAGCACGGGTTTCCCCGCTCTCCTGCAGCTTGCGGACATACGCTTCCCCTTCCATTGCTTCGCGTGACGGCCACCACATCTCTCCGGCTTCATCAAGCACGCCGCCGGAGCCGGTCAGCTTCCTCCATTGCAGCTCCGTCATCTTGAACCGTTTTACCGGACGCCAGCCCTCTCCGCCGCCGTCAAAAATCCCTTCGCCTGTAATGGCCACATCGCTCAGACCCTCACCATCCAGCGGTGACTGGCAGCGCCAGCCGGATGTACCCTCGTAGTAGGAGGGCTGCAGCGGATATAAGGCGGGGTCCGGGACAAACTGCACCAGAGCTCCTCCCCGGGCATGCAGATTAATTCTGCTGTGCAGGGTAAGCGGGCCGGTACGCCAGATTCCCTGCGGAATAACAACCGTTCCGCCTCCGGCAGCAGAGCAGGCATCAAGCGCAGCCTGAATGGCGGAGGTGCACAGCGACAGAACTCCGGCTTCTGCACCATACTCCGTAATATTAAAGGTCCGGTCCGGAATCTGCGGAAGCTCCGGAAGCGGATAAGCTTCCGTTATTGGATTAACACTCATTGTTCATTTCCTCCCTCTCTATTCAAGCCCTTCATAGCTGAACCAGTCGAAATCCGCTGCATTGATACTTTCCGCCCCCTGAGAGCTGGCATACATTCCGATGTATGCCCCGGTAAAGCCTCCTGCCAAATCGGTACTAAGCACCGTTCCGTCCGCCTTCTCGTACAGTGCTGTCCATTTGTCCGATTCAGAGGTTCTGTAGTAGAAGCTGTATTCCTGTCCTTTTGCTTCTACCTTGAATTGCACTTTGCCCGGTGTGTATGCTCTGGAAGCCAGCAGCTGCTCACTGCCGCCGCGGCGCTCAATCAGGCGGAGCACCTGCTCGCCTGCATCCTGCCCTAATTCATAGCGGAAATGGTAGTTTTCATTCTGCAGCAGGACAAGTCCGGCTGCTTCACCCTCCTGCACCGGGCTGAACATCATTTCCGCCGCAGCGCGGAAGCTGAGGTGCTGCTGCCGTCTGCCGACAAAGGAAGGATTCGCCACTTCGGAGAGCCGTTCCGGCTTCAGGCGAAGCCGCAGATAACCCGGCTTATCGGTAAGACTCCAGAATTCGCCCCGCGGTGTCCGCAGGAAGTTCCAGATCAGGCTGAGCTTACTGTCCGCGAAATCATCACGCACCGGCAGCTCCGGCCATTTTGTCTCCGGCAGATCCGGTGCGGCTGACTCGAATTCCAGCACGCCTTTGCCGGGATTCACTACAGGCCACTCATTCTCCCAGGCTACCGGGGTGAGGAAGGTTTCGCGCCCCAGGTTGCGGTAATAGCCGCCGCAGGTCCGTGAAGCCAGACAGAACATCCACCAGTCCCCGTGCTGGGTTTCGACCAGCTCACCGTGCCCGACGTTGACAATCGGATACTGTCTGCCGAGATGGCGGTGGGTCAGAATCGGATTGGCCTTGTGCCCCTCATAAGGCCCTGTTACATGCTTACTTCTGGCGATGGTAATCGCATGGGTATGTCCGGTACCGCCTTCGGCAATCAGCACATAATACCAGTCGCCGATCCGGTAGATATGCGGACCTTCCTGTGCGTGAGCCACTTTAAGCGCACCCTGCCAGATGCTGATCTTCGGTCCGGTCAGCTTCCCTGCCTCAAGGTCAATCTCCTGCAGCCAGATGTCCATATGCTTCGGATAATCCTGGCCTTCAGGCGGAACGCGGTTGCCGGTGTAGTACACCTTCCCGTCGTCATCAAAGAATAAGGAGGAATCGATGCCCGGGGCATCCTCCAGCCAGACCGGATCAGACCAGTCTCCGGCAGGATCAGTGGCGGTAACATAGAAGTTGTGCTGGTTTTTGTCATTGTCGACATAGGTTGTAATCATATAAAAGATTCCCTGATGGTAGCGCAGCGTCGGCGCCCAGATGCCCATCGAAGGAATAGTATGGTCTAAATTAAGCTGTGAGGGGCGGTCAAGCACATGGCCAAGCTGCTGCCAGTTAACCAGGTCCTTGCTGTGGAAGATCGGAACGCCGGGGAAGAATTCAAAGCTGGAGGTAACCAGATAATAATCCTCACCGACACGGATGACCGAAGGGTCGGGGTAAAAGCCCGGCATAACCGGATTGCGGAATGTTCTCAATACAAGAAGCCTCCTTAGGGCGAAAAATATGTAAGCACCACCAATTATAGTTCGCCCAAGTTTAACTTTCTTGCAATTTCCATGCTCAATTTGTTCATTTTTATACTTTCATGCTCTATCATCTGACCGGCATTACAATCAAACGATAAAGTTCAGGCCCTGCTTAATCCTGTAATTCGTCGGCGACAGGCCGTTACGCTTCTTGAAGGCCTTACTGAACTGATAGACATCGGAATAACCGCAGGCTCTGGCGATATCCCCGATGGAATCCCCTGTGAACCGGAGCCGGCGGACGGCGTGCTCGTTGCGGAGCTGGACGAGATACTCTTTGGGGCTGCACCCGTAGCGGGCTGCAAAGGTCCTGCGTAAATAAACGGGAGAGAAGCCGGTCTGCTCGCACAGCTCGGTAATGCGCAGATCACTTGCAAAGCCGGTATCCAGCTGCTCCTTGAAGCAGCGGAGCGCGGCTGTCACATCCCCGGCCCCGCCCTTACTGCCTTCTTCTTCAGCCGCCTCATGCAGCTCAGGAATCAGCCGGTACCACAGCGATTTCACCCGGGCATCACGCACCAAATCCCCCGGCACCCATTCCGACTCCGCCTCCCGGAAAAGTCTGCCGATCCTTTTCATCCGGTCACCGGTCAATTGCATAAGAAAGGGCAGCCTCAGCCTGTCAATGGGTTCAGGCGTCCCCCAGCCCTCCTCGCTTACCCCAAGCAAAGCGCAATCGAACAGCAGCATCGTCATCCGTAAGGGATGAGAGCCGGAGGATTTCATGTGAAGCGGCAAGCCGGGCCAAAGGTATACCACCATTCCCGCTTCAACCTCCTGCTCCTCTCCCTCGCACCGGAATACACCCTTCCCGCTGTAAATGTAGTAGAGTGTGTGCCCGGACACGGTTTGCCGGATGTCCTCCCAGCCCGGCACCGCCGGCTTGGCCAGCACCCAATGTATATACGCCGCCAGATTTCCAAGTCCATATTCCATCCTGTTACCTCCAATACTTCATTGTATCGTTTATGATAAATGATTCAGATTGGTTTTACCATTGTCCCTTCGCCCTGACCAATGCTAAACTCCGATCATAAAGGACATTAATCTGTAATGTACCTTAAAAAATGAATTGGGGATGATGATTTTGATTCGTACGTTTCAACAGCACCGGCTCAGGGAGTGCCGTCTGCTCGACGGGCTATGGGATTTCGTTTTTGATAAAAAGAACATAGGATTGGCTGAAGGCTGGCATACGCAATTCCCGTCTGATCACGATCAGATGCCTGTGCCGGCATGCTGGAACAATGAGCTAGGCAAATATGAATATGAGGGAGTGGCCTGGTACCGGACACGGGTGACGCTGGAGGAAACCAGCCATTTACGCCTGCTGTTTCATGCCGTGCTGGGGCATGCCGATGTGTACTGGGACGGCCGCCATTTAGGCTACCATTATGGTGGTTATACTCCGTTTGACTTTACAGTGGCTGATGCCGCAGCAGGAGTCCATGAGCTTATCGTCCGCACGGACAGCCTGCTGGAACGCAATACGATTCCGTACCACATCGTAGACTGGTTTCATTACGGGGGCATTATCCGGCCGGTGGAGATCCAGCTTTTGCCGGATGTCTCAATCGGGAACCTGCGCATTACCTACAACATGACCGGAGATACAAGTGCCGACATCCGGGTAAAGCTTAACCTGCGCTCCCTGTCGGACACTCCGGCAGAAGTGCCCGTTTCCCTCTTTAAGAACGGCGAGCTATTCTATACCGGAAATGTAAAACTTGATCCCGGCGGAAGCACAGAGCTGAACATCGGGCAAGCCTGGACCGGGCTTCGCCGCTGGGAGCCGGATAATCCCGAGCTCTATATGATCCGGGCGGTAGCCGGCCGGGATGATCTGACCGACCGCATCGGCTTCCGTACCGTAGAGAAGCAGAACAAAAAAATCCTGCTGAACGGCAAGGAGCTGTATCTGCAGGGCGTTAACCGTCATGAGGAGCATCCGGAGTGGGGCTTCGCTTTTCCAAATAAATTAATGACCAAGGACCTCGATATTATGCTGCAGATGGGCTGCAATACAGTACGGGGGTCCCATTATCCCCAGAGTGAATACTGGATTGATCTGCTGGATGAGCGGGGCGTGCTGTTCTGGAGTGAGATTCCGATCTGGGGCGCCGCTTTTCCGGCACAGGATACCGGAGACCCTGTCTTTATTGAGCGTGCGCTGACGATGATGGACGAAATGATCGAGCGGGATCTTCACCATCCCTCCATCCTGTTCTGGTCTGTCCATAATGAGATTGACACACGCTCCAGTGAGGCCTATGACCTGTCCGTCAAGCTGACAGAGCTTGTCCGCAGCAAGGATCAGTCACGGCTTGTAGCCTACGCCACCATGCATCCGATGACAGACATCTGCCTGGGCCTGTTCGATGTTATCGGCATCAACTACTATGACGGATGGTATTTCGGACATGCTGGCTTTGCGGAGATGCTTACAACCTTCCATGAGCGCTGCAAGGCATATGGTGCAGAGGATACGCCAGTGCTCATGACCGAGTTCGGGGGAGCGGGTATTCACGGCGATTCCGGCTGGGAGCCGCGTTTATTCAGCGAGGATTACCAGGCTGAGCTTCTCAGCAGGGCGCTGAAGCTTTTCCGGAGTGATAACCGGATCAGCGGCACTTACGTTTGGCAGTTTGCAGATACAAGGGCACAGTTGGAGAGCTTCCGTCCCCACTTCAGGGACCGCGCACGTTCCTTCAATAATAAGGGGCTGGTAAATGAATACCGCAAGCCCAAGCTGGCTTACCGCATAGTTAAGGGGATTTACACGGGATGCTCCGATCCCTACACCTGGGGCTCAACTCTAAAATCATAAACCGGGCTTCAATTTCGTCATTCCATTGTATAGGGAGGGCATTATTAATGACAATGCACACAAGAAAGACGGGCCGGCGGGCAGCCTCGCTGGCAATGCTGGCGCTGCTGGTAACGGCGGTATCGGCATGCGGCGGCGGAGTAAACGAAGCGGCTAACGAGCCGGGGGCTGACAAACAGGCTACGGATACACCGGCGCAGTCATTAACCAAGCTGTCGTATTGGGTTGAGCTATTTCCGGATGCTGCCGCTATTATGAAAAGCTATGCAGAGGTTACCTCCTGGAAGGAGATTATGACCAAGACCGGCGTCGAGGTTGATTTTCAGCATCCGGCGCAAGGCCAGCTTGCGGAGCAGTTTAATCTGATGGTTGCTTCCAATAAGCTGCCGGATGTTGTGGACTACGGATGGAACCTGTACCCCGGCGGAGCCCAGAAAGCAATCCGCGACAAAAAGATCATTCCTTTAAATGACTATCTCGATCAGGCCCCCAATCTGAAAAAGCTGCTGGATGACAACCCGGAATGGAGAAAAATGAGCTCTACGGATGACGGCAACATTATCGGCTTTCCGTTTATCCGTGAGGATGTTACCCAGCAGGTATTCCTGGGCCCCGCCATTCGCCAGGACTGGCTGGATAAATTAAATTTATCCTCACCGACTACGATTGATGAATGGTACACCGTTTTGAAAGCGTTTAAAGAACAGGATCCGAACGGAAACGGCCAGGCCGATGAAATTCCGATTCTCATTCCGGCGGGAGAATTGGCCTTTGCAGGCGCATTCGGGACACCCAATGACTTCTTCCAGGAGAGCAACACCGTCAAATACGGCCCAATTGAGCCCGGATTCAGGGAGTACCTGGCCACAATGAACCAGTGGTACAACGAAGGGCTGCTGGATAAGGATTTTGCCAGCACAGACAACAAAATGAGAGATGCCAAAATAACCGGCAGCCAGGTCGGGTCGGCGGTACTCTTCCTTAATGGAGGAATCGGGAAATATATGGACCTGATGAAGGAGACCCAGCCTGGTTTTAAAATAACAGGAACGGCTTATCCGACATTAAAGACCGGGGAAAAACCGGCTTTCGGTTACCGCGACAATCCGGTTACGGGGATCTTTACGGCAATAACGGGCAGTAACAAGAACGCGGCTGAAACCGTGAAGTTTCTGGACACCCTCTACAGCGAAGAAGGAAAACGCATTATGAACTTCGGCAAGGAAGGAGAGACATATACGATGGACGGCGGCAACCCGGTATACACCGATCTTATTCTTAATAATCCGGACGGGTTGCCGGTTTCCCAGGCCTTCAGAAAACATATCATGGGTGCTACCTCAGGCCCTTTTGTGCAGGATATCCGCCATTCGCAGCAATACACGACCAAGCCGGAACAGAAGCAGGCGATGGAGCTATGGTCAGCCCCTACACACGAGAACAGAATGCCGCCGTCCACGATCGCTGTGGAAGACAGCAGCCGGTTCGCCTCCATCATGACTGACGTCAATACGTACAAGGATGAGATGATGCTGAAATTTATTATGGGCGCCGAGTCTCTGGACCAGTTCGGTAAGTATGTTGAGACGCTCAAGGGCTTGGGCATTGAGGAAGCCATCGGGATTCAGCAGGCCGCCCTGGAACGCTACAATAACAGATAAGTCTCAGGAACGCCCGGAATAGGAGCAGCCGGCAGGTGCTTCTATTCCGGAAACCTTTAATGGAGGGAGAATACCGTGCCCGACTTACAACACAATGTAATGCAGCCCGCAGCCGCCAAGCCTTCGAGAGGCAAATGGAATTTTATCAAACGGGATTTAATCCGCAACCGATACATTTATCTGATGCTTCTTCCTGTTATCGCCTATTACGGTCTGTTCCATTACGGGCCGATGTACGGTCTGCTCATAGCATTTAAGGATTACGGCATTGCCGATGGAGTCTGGGGAAGCCCTTGGGTCGGACTGGACCACTTTCAGAGCTTCTTCAACAACCATTATTTTTGGCGGCTGATCCGCAACACGCTGATGATCAACTTTTTTCAACTGCTCATTGCCTTTCCTGCACCGATCATCCTGGCTCTCCTGCTCAATGAGCTCCGCAGCGTGCTCTTTAAAAGGGTTGTACAGACCATCAGCTATCTCCCCCATTTTATTTCAATAGTAGTTGTTGTAGGGATGATCGTTGATTTTGTCGCACGCGACGGTCTGATTAACAATATTCTGGGCATGTTCGGCATAGAGCCGATTGCCTTCCTGCAGGAGCCCGGCTGGTTCCGCCCGCTATATATCTCTTCCGAGGTCTGGCAGGGCATCGGCTGGGGCTCCATCATCTATCTTGCCGCCATGTCCACCATTGATCCCGCCTTGTACGATGCAGCCCGGATTGACGGTGCCGGCCGGTTTAAGCAAACCTGGCATGTGACGATTCCAGGC
This sequence comes from Paenibacillus sp. FSL R7-0273, assembly GCF_000758625.1. NCBI lineage: Bacteria > Bacillati > Bacillota > Bacilli > Caryophanales > Paenibacillaceae > Paenibacillus > Paenibacillus sp. FSL R7-0273. Next base: position 2,178,754 of record NZ_CP009283.1, on the reverse strand, counting down.
ATTATGCCGACCATTGTCATCTTGCTTATCCTTAATATAGGAGCCATGTTATCCCTGGGAAGCGAAAAAATCATTCTGCTCTACAACCCGCTGACCTATGAAACAGCCGATGTCATCTCAACCTATGTCTACCGGAAAGGGATTCTGGGGGCCGATTTCGGATACTCCGCTGCCGTAGGCTTGTTCAATTCAGTGATCAGCTTCATCTTGCTTACACTCGCCAATACCATCAGTAAGCGGTTAAGCGAGCACAGGCTGTGGTAAAGGGGAGAGAACAATGATATTTAAGCCCACTTTGGGTGAAACCGCATTCAAATGGTTCAATATAAGCTTTATGCTGCTGCTCTGCTTCGTCACGCTGTATCCGTTTATCTATATCCTGCTTGCATCTCTAAGTGATCCGGCGCAAATCGCCCAATTCCGCGGGATGTTATTCTATCCTCAGGGGTTCAGCCTGGATGCCTACACAGCAGTACTGGAGAATCCCATGATTATAACCGGCTACCGGAATACGCTGTTCTATGTCACTGCGGGTACAATCATCAATCTGATTATGACTACGCTCGGTGCCTATGCGCTCTCCCGCCGCAACGTTTATTTCAATAACACCATCATGCTCATCATCATTATCACCATGGTATTTCACGGAGGGCTGATCCCCTCCTTCCTGCTGATCAATAATTTGGGAATGCTGAACACGCCCTGGGCGCTCCTCCTTCCGGGAGCCATCAGCTCCTTCAATCTGATCATTATGCGTACCGCCTTCCAGGGCATTCCCGTCAGTCTGGAGGAATCCGCACGCATTGACGGGGCCAATGACTGGGTGATTATGCTGCGGATTATTTTACCCCTCTCCATGCCTGTAATCGCGGTAATGATACTGTGGTATGCGGTGGGTCACTGGAATTCCTATTTCAGCGCGTTAATCTATCTGCGTGACCGGGAGCTATTCCCGCTTCAGCTGGTGCTCAGGGAGATTCTGATCTCCAACAGCACCGACAATATGATGACCGGGGCAGCAACCAGTGACCGTGCAGATATCGGAGTGACGATTAAATACGCCACCATTATTGTATCTACCTTGCCGATTCTGGTGCTTTATCCGTTTCTGCAAAAATATTTTGTGCACGGTGTCCTGATTGGCGCATTGAAGGAGTAGCAGAATTGTTAATCGTTCGCTTATAAAAAACAAAAAGTGTGCCCCGGAGCCTTCATCGGCGGGCACACTTTTATTGATTTCCACTCAGTCTGTCTAATGCCTGCTAAGCATTCTGTTCCTGCTGATTATGCTATTTACCCAAATCTAAGCTAATTAAGAAAATCCAAGGGCCTATCCGTTTCATTTGTTAACAACTCACTGGAATTCAGATTGTGAAAAAACGGCAAACAAAAAAACCATGCCAGCGCCGAAGCACTGACATGGCTTTTTGGTTATTCCTAAGCTTACCGGTTCAGCAGGCTGCCCACATATTTCAGCAGCTCATTGGCGCAGATCGGGCAGTAGTTATGCTCCTCGATCAGGCGTCTGGACACCTCATTAATCCGCTTCAGCTGGCTCTCATCCGGCGTTTTGGACGAGGTGGTAATCTTTACGATATCCTTCAGATCGGCAAACAGCTTCTTCTCAATTGCTTCGCGCAGCCGGTCGTGATTGTTGTATTCAAACTTCTTGCCTTTGCGCGAGTAGGCCGAGATACGGATCAGGATTTCTTCGCGGAAGGCCTTCTTGGCATTTTCGGAGATGCCGATCTGCTCTTCAATCGAGCGCATCAGCCGCTCATCCGGCTCCATCTCTTCATCTGTAAGCGGGTCACGGATTTTGGTCCAGTTGCAATACGCCTCGATGTTGTCGAGATAGTTCTCGAACAGTGTTTTGGCCGACTCTTCAAAAGAATATACGAACGCCTTCTGCACTTCGCTTTTAGCGAGAATATCGTATTCCTTGCGCGCTATGGAAATGAAGTTCAGGTACCGCTCGCGCTCTTCCTTGGTGATTGAAGGGTGGGAGTCCAGTCCGTCCTTGATCGCCCGCAGCACATCCAGCGCATTCATGCACTGCAGATCACCCTTGATCAGAGCGCTGGAAATCCGGTTAATAACATACCGCGGATCGATGCCGGACATACCCTCATCCAGATATTCGGTCTGCATTTCCTTGAGATCGGCTTCCTTATAGCCCTCGACCTCTTCGCCGTCGTACATCCGCAGCTTCTTGATCAGGTCCATCCCCTGCTTCTTGCTCTCCTTGAGCCGGGTCAGGATGGAGAAAATCGCAGCTGCCCGCAGGGCATGCGGCGCAATATGCACATGCTTCATATCGCTCTGGCCGATCAGCTTGGCGTAGATTTTTTCCTCTTCCGATACTCTAAGATTATAAGGCACCGGCATGACGATCATGCGGGACTGCAGCGCCTCATTTTTTTTATTGGAGATAAAAGATTTATACTCTGTTTCGTTGGTGTGGGCTACGATAAGCTCATCCGCACTGATCAGCGCGAACCGGCCGGCCTTGAAATTCCCTTCCTGGGTCAGGGACAGCAGGTTCCACAGGAACTTCTCGTCGCACTTCAGCATTTCCTGGAACTCCATCAGGCCGCGGTTGGCCTTGTTCAGCTCCCCGTCAAACCGGTAGGCGCGCGGATCGGATTCCGAGCCGAATTCCGTAATGGTCGAGAAGTCGATGCTGCCGGTCAGGTCGGCAATATCCTGTGACTTTGGATCAGACGGGCTGAAGGTCCCGATGCCGATACGTTCCTCCTCCGACAAAATAACGCGGGTAACCTTAACCTGCTCGATGTCGCCGTGGTATTCATTTTTCAGCCGCATCTGGCAGGACGGGCATAGGTTGCCTTCAATCCGTACACCGAGCTCCCGCTCTATCTCCGGACGAAGCTCCAGCGGAATCAGGTGCAGCGGCTCCTCATGCATCGGGCAGCCTTCAATCGCATATACGGCACCGGCATCGGTACGTGAATACTGCTCCAGGCCGCGTTTTAAAAGTGTAACCAGGGTCGATTTACCGCCGCTGACCGGCCCCATTAACAGCAGAATCCGTTTGCGGACATCGAGCCTGCGTGCCGCCGAATGGAAGTACTCCTCCACCAGCTTTTCAACCGCACGGTCAAGCCCGAAGATTTCCTGCTCAAAAAACTTATACCGCTTGCGTCCGTTGATGTCCTCTACGCCATGTGATTTGATCATGTCGTATACACGGGAGTGAGCCGTCTTAGCGGGAGAGGGGTCTTTTCTCAGCAGTCCTATATAATCCTTAAAGGTGCCGCTCCACGCCAAACGGTCATTCTCAGCCCGATACGAAGCTATACGCTCAAAAATGTCCATTGCTCGCTGCCTCCTCTTGCGCTCCTACTTGCTCGATTGGCTTTAAAAGTGTATTACATACCTATGCGGGAGCCCGGGATAATTGACCTCTTTTTTGCTGTGCTATAATAGAGAATCATTGTGAACGATAGAACTTCACATATCACGTTAACTGTACGGGTTGAGCCCTAAACGTTATATAATGGGAAAAAGCGGTGTGCGAACAGGAAATCTTCAGGGAGTGACTATGATGGCAATCAAGCATGAAATAGCCAGGATGACAGTGGGGAGTGACTATGATGGCGATTAAGCATGAAACAGCCAGGTTAACTGCGGGGAGTGACTATGATGGCAATTAAGCATGAGACAGAATGGACAACTGCAGGGAGTGACTACGATGGCGATTAAGCATGCAACAACCAGGACAACTGCGGGGAGTGACTACGATGGCGATTAAGCATGCAACAACCAGGACAACTGCGGGGAGTGACTATGATGGCGATTAAGCATGCAACAACCAGGACAACTGCGGGGAGTGACTATGATGGCGATTAAGCATGAGACGGAGCTGTATGCTCCGCTTAAGGCTTACTTTGAACGGTATGGCTACTCGATCAAGGGGGAGGTGCGCACCTGTGACCTGGTCGGCCTGCGCGAGGGTGAAGACCAGCCGCTGATTGTGGAGATGAAAAAAACGTTCAATCTCGCCCTGCTGCTGCAGGGGGTTGAACGTCTGCGCCTCAGCCCCAACGTCTACCTTGCCGTGGAGCGCGTCCGCGACAAAAAAGGCGCGGTGAACCAGCGCTGGGGCGAGCTTACCGGGCTGTGCCGCCGGCTCGGTCTCGGGCTGATCACCGTCGTCTTCTACAAGACGAAGGCTCCGCTCGTCGAGGTGCTCGCGGAGCCGGGCGACGCGCCGCCTCAGGTCCGCAGCGGCGCACGGCGGCGCGAGAAGCTGCTCTATGAGTTCCGCGAGCGCAGCGGGGACTACAACACCGGCGGCAGCACGCGCGTCAAGCTCGTGACTGCCTACCGCGAGAAGGCGCTGCGCGTGGCACTCGCGCTGCAGGCCCTTGAGGCCGAGGCTGCGCTCGGCCTCGCTGCGGAGCGCGGCGGGCGGAGCGCCGCGCGCGGGGCAGGCGCCGATGCGCCTACCGGGGGTCCGGCCGCTGCACCCGGCCGGGAAGGGATCACGCCCGCCGAGCTGCGCAGGCGGAGCGGGGTGCCTGGCGCTGCGGCGATCCTGCAGCGCAACTACTACCGCTGGTTCACACGGGTGAACCGCGGACGGTACCAGCTGACGCCAGCCGGCACGGCCGCGCTGGTGGAATACGCCGCGATCGCCGAGATCAGCGCGGGCAAGGGGTAGCGCGCAGCGGGCTTCTGCGCGTAAAAGCAGCTGGCGCAGGATGCCCCGCCTGCTGCTCTTACGCGAGTGCCTCCCATGCGGCACCCAGTGTATACTCGTGTCTGCAGTGCAATAGTCGCGCCTTCATGCGTACTACCAACCTTGCGCGCATCTTTATTCACCATCCACCTAACACCAGCCCGAAAACACTTTTTACTCTTTACTCTTCACCTCCACCAACCACCAGCCCGCTCACACCCCTCCCCCCAGCCACCCAACGCAGCTTTAACTGCACTCCATACAACTAAAATGCCTGTTTTTCTTCGAAAAAGTAAAATAGATGCATTCCGTGCAGCTAAAATGTGCAAAAACGTCCGATTTAACCTTTTTAGCCTATTTTAACTGCACAAAGTACACTTATATGTTGTTAGCAGAATAATCTGCTGATTTTAAGTGTACAAACTGCAACTAAAACGACCTCCTGCTGAGCTCCAACGTCTGAGCAACTCCTGAAGCTCGGAGGAAAGACCAACACATCCGGTTTATCCTCAACTAGCTCTTAATTAGTACTGTACTAGTCCCAACTAGCTCTCCACTAGCTCTTAATTAGCACTCACTAACACTCTACCATCCCCCTATCAGCACCACCCAAACTTAACCGCACCCGACCCACATAGCCGCCTGCTCACAGCTCATACCCCCGCCCGTTCAGAAGCAGGGACGCGGCGCTGCCGGCCAGCAGCATGACCAGGACGTTGCTGCCCACCGTCACCCAGCTGATAGTCTCATTAATGTCTGTAGCCCGGACCCGGGAGACGGGAGTCACACTCAGCAGATTCGCGTATTGCTTAAAAGAATCCACCGATGACGTGCCGATGCTCCAGTGCCAGCTCCCCTGCACAGCCCCTGCAAACTGGACAGCCACCACACCGGCCAGTACTGCCACAATGCAGAGATGGCTGAGCTGGGGTTTGCGGAATCTTTTGCCGGCTGCCAGTGCAAGTCCGATCAGAGCCAGGCCTGCGGGCAGACTGAGCAGCTTGGACAGCACCAGGTAGAGAATGCCGAGTGCGGGACTCGAGGACTGCTCTATCCGCAGCTGATACAGGCCGGCCGGATTCAGGAAAACCTCCAAAAGCGTGGTTGACCATACCACCATGCTGCCAAGGATGAACACGGCTGATTTTACAGCGAACAAGGAGGACGTTCTGACCGGCAGCAGATGATTAACCGGCATAACACCGGTGAAGAATTCCTTGTACAAATCTGTGTAAATATATAGCGGAACGAGCAGTCCGATCACCATATTCGCGGTCAGCGCCAGAAAGGCCAAATCCTGCTGTGTGCTGAACAGAAAATACAGATTAATCAGCGTACTCAGACCGGCAAGTGAGCCAAACACCGCCAGGTGCTTTCTGCATTCGAGCTTAAACTGATGGACAAGAATCATATTTTCACTCCCTTTACTTCACAATTTGTTTAAAAACATCCTCTAAAGCCATCCCGTACTCCCGTTTGATGTCCGCCACACTCCCCTGCAGCTGCACCCTGCCCTCATCCACAATGGCAATATCGGTGAACAGCGGCTCCACTCCCTGAATCAGATGGGTGCTGACCAGAATGGTGCTGTCTCCGGTAAAATGGTCCAGGATAATCTTCATGATTTTATCCCGGGTCGACGGATCCACCGCAGCAAGCGGCTCATCGAGCACATACAGCTTGGCCTCTCTGGCAAAAGCCAGCGAAAGACTCAGCTGCTCCTTCATCCCTTTTGACAGCGACTTTACCTTGTCTTTGACATTCAGGCCGAGTGTGCCGATCATATCACTGGCTTTATCCGCCCGGAAATCAGCGAACGCATGCCCGAAAAAGGTGACACTCTCCTCCACCGTCATCCACGGATACAGAAACTCATGGTCCGGCAGGTAGGATACAATTTTCTTCGTCTCCACACCGGGTCTTCTCCCGTCTACCAGCAGGGTGCCTTCATAATGGCGGAGCAGTGAAACAATCAGCTTCATCAGGGTTGTTTTCCCCGCCCCGTTTCTTCCCAGCAGCCCGACAATCTTTCCCCGCCCGACTTTCAGCTCCAGTCCGTTCAGAGCACTTTTGCGGCCATAGCTTTTGCTAAGACCGCTGCATTCCAGTATGTTCTCCGCAGCCATGCTTTTCTGCCTTCCTTTCTGTTTGAACCTGCGCCAGCTTTACCAGCTTCTGAACGTTAGACCCGTGCCTCCCATACAATCCCTGCACCGTCACCAAATTTACACATTTCTCTCTCTCTGGCATCATCTGTATCTCCTCTCGTCAGCAACACAAATTCCTGCACTATTTCAGCCCTTACAATACTCCTATACTCATGCCCCCGCCCCGGCGGACGCAAAAAAGCAAGCCCCATTCCGGCTGGAGCTTGCTTAGCTGCTGTTAATTCACTTTTAATCCGTATCTGCCTGCCTCCTGCCTGCTGTTCCTTCAGCTCCGCGCCGTAAACTCATTTACAGCCTCGCTCATCAGGTTCATGCCCAGCAGCAGCTCATCGCGGCCGGGATGGCTGAAGTTCAGCCGGATACGGTCACCGCCTCCGCTGACGCTGCAGAGCTGGCCGGGCAGGAAGGCGACGCCTTTGGCCAGCGCCACCTTGAGCAGCGTCATCGCATCCAGCCCCTCCGGCAGCGAGACCCACAGGAACATGCCGCCTTCCGGCATGTCGTATTCGCTGTTTTTCCAGGCGGAGCGTTTCAGCAGCTCGGACATCAGCTTGAGCCGTGTGTGGTATTCGCGGTTCAGCACAGCGATGTGCTCCCGCAGATTAAAGGCCGTGACATCCAGCAGATGATGCAGCAGCCGCTGGTTCAGCGAGCTGGACTGCCAGTCCGCCATCTGCTTGGCTGCTGCCATCATCGAGATCAGCTCACGGCTGCCTGCCGCCCAGCCCGTCCGCAGCGCTGGCGCCACGGTCTTGCTGAACGAGCCTATGTAGAGTACGTGTCCGTTTTTGCTGATATTTTCCAGTGCATACAATGAAGGATATTGCGCAGCCGCCGTTCCGCCGCTGCCGGTGCGCCTGAAATGCAGATCCCCGTAGGAATCATCCTCAACGATCAGCAGATTACTCGCGATGCACAGCTCAAGCACCTGCCTGCGCCGTTCAAGGCTCCAGAGGATACCGCTGGGATTGGTATAGCTTGGCGTTGCAAACAGCATCTTCGGACGGTGCTGGTGAATCTGGGCCCTTAGATGATCAGGCTGCAGCCCGTCCCGGTCACCCTTTACTGGAATAATGACTGCACCCTGCATACGGAGCGCCTGCAAAATCCCCGGAGAGGTCGGATTCTCTACCAGCACCCGGTCACCCGGATCGATATAAACCCGGGACAGCAGGTCGATGGCTTGTTGACTCCCCGTTGTCAGAAGAACTCCGCCTTCTGCGGTGGTCACTCCTTTACCCTTCAGCCAGTCTCCGGTCAGCCATTCCCGCAGCGGGGCATACCCCTCAGGATCACCGTACTGCAGCGCACCTGCGTCAGCTGAGATAACAGTCGAGGCCGCCTCTGCAAGCAGCGACAACGGGAACAATTCTTCTGCCGGCAGTTCTTCCGCCAGAGAGATTAACGCGCCGCGCCGCGTTTGGGTACGGATGCTCAGCTGCGGTGAAGAAATCAACGTATGCGCACGGGCAGAAAACTCATACTTCATATGTTCCCCCCTTCCCTGGTACCAAGAATATTCCAGCATGGCCGGCTTTATGTCGCTTGAGCTTAGCCTATGCGTAGATTTGCTTGCTCTGCCTTGAGAAAAGCGCGAACTTCTCGATGGCCTGGGCCCTCGTTGTTACATCTAGTTTCACATAAATTTTACGGAGATAATTATCTATCGAGCGCCTGCTAACCTGAATTTCCAGCGCAATTTTATCGTAAGTGATTCCTTGCACAATCCTCTCCATGATAAACATCTCCGTCTGTGTCAGCTGCATGACGCTGTCCAGCCCGCGTGAGGAGGTTGCCGGCCGGTAGCCCTTCTGAATCCAGTTCAGCGGAACAGACAGAAATCCCTCCCGCAGGCCACCGATCATTAGCAGCAGCTGCCGGGCAGATGCACCCTTGGACAGCACTCCGCTCGCTCCCAGCTCAAGCAGCGGCTGGAACAGCTGGCTGTCTTCCTCATCCGTCATAACGATAATATGCGCATCCTCACAGCTGCTCTTCAGCTCAGGCAGCACATGCTCCACATTGCCTTCAGGCATCTGGTAATCCGCCAGCACCAGATCCGGCTGATGCTCCTGCACACTGGACAGGCCTTCGCTCCATGTGGAATACATCCCGAGGACGGCAAGCTCTCCTCCTTCCTCCAATATTAATTTTGTACCCAGCATACTAGTGGGATGACACCCCACAATGACCACCCGCCAAACCTTCATCATTACTCCCCCAGACCTCCTGCTGTCTATATAATTACTCTGAGAGGAAAGCGCTTTAAGCATTTTTGGCTATCACGCAAGCAAGGAGGGTTGTTTGTACATAACTGATTCTTCCTTCTTTTACCTTGAATACGCCTCTCAGATATTCCAATCTATAGAAATTGTATCGCAGTACTTTAATAGGATGCAATTACTTTTTCACCTGCGCAGCTCGCCCTTTCACTTTTGCGAAACTTGTAAAAGTCTGATAGAATGGGGACTTGAAAAAAATAGCTTGAGGTGATGTTGAAATGCAACCGCTAGCGGAATCGACCCCTGTACACTCGCGCCGTACTGCAGCGAGAAACGGTTCTTCCGTAAAATGGTTTTTACTGTTCTGGATTGTGATGATTGGACTAGGCGTATACGCTGTCTACAGCTATACCAATCATCTGAAGCAGCAGGTGCTGACCGAGCTCGGCAATCAGAGCCAGCAGCAGCTTACCGTTTTGAAGACCGATTATGAAGCCCGGATTGCCGTTCTCTCGGAGGAGGTTCAGGAGCTGCAGAACACGGTTCAGACCTTTAACGAGCTGCTGACGTTTACCAAAGACAACGCAAGCAACAAAACAGATAACAGCAATAAGCTGTATACCCAGCTGAGCGAGGTCAAAAAACAGCTCGATTCACTCAAGAAAGAGATGGATCTGTTAAAATGATGACCCCAGTAAAAAGAGTCAACCGTTTCTTCATGCTTCTGACGGCACCCTTTATCGGTTTAGTGATTGTCCTGCTGGGCTATCAGCCTAAGTTGACTCTCGACCTGAATATCAGCCAGTTTGCTGCTGAGGCCGGACCGGTGGAACAGACAGCCCTGCTCAAGAAGGAGCTGCTTCAGGCCCAAAGCTCAGCTTCCTATACAATTGATGCCATCGGGGCTACCGCACACCTGTACAACCAGACTACGAACGCAATGAATGCGCTGGTCAATACAGCTGCAGCTCAGGTGTCCCGTCCGGAAACAATTTATAACCGGCGGATAACTGCCAAGCTTGGCATTCCGGCTGATGTTATCACCAGCGACCGGATTACTATTGAATTATACCGGCTGAATCCCGGTAACTATAAGGCTTATGCGCTCAAAATCCGGCTGAAGGATGCAGGCGCCATGAAAATGAGCCTGGCCGGTGACGGCACCGGGCAAGCCGAGACTACGATGCAGGCGGTTAACCGCCATGGTGCAGTAGCCGGAATCAATGCCGGAGGCTTTGCAGATCAGAACGGCAAGCGGTATCCTTTGTCTACCACCATTGTAGACGGCAAATATCTGTACGGGTTTGAACCGACCTACAAGGATCTTAGCTTTGTCGGCCTCAGCACATCCGGCCGGCTGATCGGCGGGAAATTCAGCAGCAAGTCACAGCTTGATCAGCTTGAGCCTGCCTTTGGCGCTACCTTTGTGCCTGTGCTGATCCAGAACAGCATGCTGCAGCCTATTCCGTTCAAATGGCAGACGAGCCCTGCGCGTGCACCGCGCACCATCATCGGCAAATATAAGGATGACCAGATTCTGGTGCTGGTTGCTGACGGCTATAATGAGAGCGGCAACTCCGGAGCAACGCTGATGGAACTGCAGAACAAGCTGTGGGGCATGGGCGTAGTCGACGCCTATAATCTGGACGGCGGCGGCTCCGCTTCCCTTATCTTCAAAGGTAAAGTGATTAACAAGCCCTCCGACGGAAATTTGCGGCAGGTGCCGACGAATTTCCTGTTTTTTAAATAGCTAAAATTTTTAGCTTTTAATCCCGGCAGGCAGCAGGTTATAATCAGGATAACGATTACAATCCTTTATGGAGGTGTCCGGCATGTCGTTCTCCCTGACCTTTTGGATTGTCACTTTAGTTTTTCTGCTGTTTCTGACCGGAATTCTGACTTCATCCTACAACGACGACAAAACAAAAGGCTTATAGCCGCCGTCTACTTCAAAAAAACGCCGCACAATGTGCGGCGTTTTTTCAGTGTTGGCCTGCGGGGTACACCGCAGTACCGTACTATGTAAGAATGTTGCTTGCCGCCTTCCTGTAAGGAAGCGGGGATAACTTAAGCGTGTCTTGGCAGCTGTGTCATTTCTGAAAGACAAGCAGCACAAATATAACGGTCTTTATATTCGCTTACGCCTTCCATCGATCCGCAAAATACGCATTTAGGACGGTAGCGCTCCAGAATGATGTGGTCACCCTGCACAAGAATTTCCACCGGGTCTCCTTCATTCATCTGGTACCTTTTCCGCAGAGACTTAGGCAGAACAATTCTACCCAGCTGATCTACCTTACGAACTACGCCAGCAGGTTTCATATCTTACGTACACCTCTCCTGTTCAACTATTGAATTAGTAGCTACTACTTTTTTCGGCAGTATTCTTCTATTTCGTTATTAAATATGTCGAATCCTGCTGAAAAAAATAAAAAAAAGTGTCTACTTTAAAAAAGTTCCGGAAAATCCAGCTGACGCAGCGCTTCATAGACAATAATTGCTGCCGAATTGGACAAATTCAGCGATCTGACTGCCTGGCCCATCGGCATGCGCATCGCGGTTTCCCGGCCAGCCTCAAGTATCTCCGGCGGCAGTCCTTTGGTTTCTTTACCGAAAACAAAAAAATCACCGTCCCGGAAAGCAAAGTCCGTGTAACGCTTCTCGGCCTTGGTTGTAGCGTAGAAAAAACGCCCTTCCCTATATTTCTCCAGAACCTCCGCAAACGAATCATGATATTCAATGGTAACAGCATGCCAGTAATCAAGTCCGGCCCGTTTCAGTGTTGCATCATCGGTCCGGAAGCCCAGCGGGCGGACCAGATGGAGATGAGTGCCTGTAGCTGCGCAGGTGCGGGCGATATTGCCGGTGTTCGCCGGAATTTCAGGTTCAACCAGCACAATGTGTAATGCCATAATCAAATAACTTCCTCTCTGTAGGCTGCTTCAGCCCTGTGTTATTAGGTTGCATACTGCTCTGGGATGATGGGCGGACTGATCAACACAAAAGCAGAAAACCTTCCGCCTGAGTAGCGGAAGGTCCGGAAATGTCATCATTAGCCTTGTGTCTGCCGGAAATGCTTCATGAAATCAGAAAGTGCCTTAACGCTCTCATAAGGAACGGCGTTATAGATGGAAGCGCGCAAGCCCCCGACGCTGCGGTGTCCCTTGAGGCCGATGAAGCCTTCCTGCTCGGCAGCCTTAACGAACTGCTTCTCCAGCTCCTCGGACTGCATCCGGAAGGTGACGTTCATAATGGAGCGGCTGCCCGCTTCCGCTACACCGCGGTAGAAGCCGTCGCTGCCGTCGATATGATCATACAGCAGTCCGGATTTGTCGCGGTTTTTAGATTCGATGCCGGCAAGCCCGCCCTGCTCCTCAATCCATTTTAACACTTCATTGACCATATATACAGAAAAGGATGGCGGTGTATTGTACAGAGAGTTGTTCTTGTAGTGAGTATCGTAACGCAGGATCGTCGGGATATTCGCAGGTGATTTGGCAATCAGCTCTTCCTTGGCAATCACTACAGTAACCCCGGATGGTCCAAGGTTCTTCTGTGCGCCGGCATAGATCAGCCCGAATTTGCTGACATCAAAGGAACGGCTCAGAATGTCACTGGACATATCGGCAATCAGCGGAAGAGAGCCTGTATCGGGGTACTCCGCATATTGTGTACCTTCGATCGTTTCATTGGAGGTAATATGCAGGTAGGCTGCATTGTCAGCGGGCTTGATGCTGCCCAGCTCCGGAATAGCCAGAAACTTCTTGTCCTCGGAGGATGCTGCAACATGCGCTTCCCCTACCAGCTTCGCTTCCTTAAGGGCCTTGTCAGCCCAGCTTCCTGTCATGACATAGCTGCCGACTTGTCCGCTGGAGATAAGGTTCATCGGGATCATGGCGAACTGTGTGCTGGCCCCGCCCTGTACGAACAATACCTTGTAGCCTTCCGGATTGCCGAGCAGTGAAAGCAGACGCTCCTGCGCTTCATTATGCACGGATTCGTATATTGCCCCGCGGTGCGACATCTCCATAATGGACATTCCGCTCTCACGGAATTCGACAAACTCCGCCTGTGCGCGTTCCAGTACTTCAAGCGGCAGCGCCGCCGGTCCTGCATTAAAATTGTATGCTCTCTTGCTCAAAATTGCCCCCATCCTTTCTCTCCTACGAATATGGATATCGCTATGATAGCAGCATTCCAACACGCCAGCAAGTATAATTATTCACATGTAGCGTAACATCAGCAGGGTTCAGAACGTGAAAAACTGATAGCTGCGGCTCCAACCCTTGCTGTGACGCGGTAAAATACTGATGGCCGCAAAAACCTCCGGCGAAATAACATGCCGCTCGCCCCAGAGGGCCATCCGCTCCGGACGGAAGCTTCCGCTCTCACGTACTCCTGCCCCGCCCGGCCTGTGAACCAGTTCCCAGTACCAATCCGCAGCCTCCGGCTCCCAGCCGCTAAGCCGGCAATAGAACGGACGGTCCGGCTGTGCATTCCAGCGCACCCGGTCTCCGGATACCTGCAGCAGCCCTGAGGTATACGGCGATTCCGGTTCATGCACACCGGCTTGGCCCGGCAGCCTCAGCTCATAGCCTTCCCCCGCCGGCGCTCCGTTAATTCCTATGAAATTATGAATATATTCCTCTGTATGAAGCGGTTTTGAGCCTGTGTTCTCAAGCGTATAATCGATAATAAGCCGGTCTCCGTCCAGTGAAATCCTTTTTGTCAAAAGAAAGCTGTAACCCCGGCATTCCGCAGAATTAACCCTGTACATGATGTTATGGCCACTCCTGCCGGCAGTTATTTCAGACGGAATCAGCGGATATTCTGCTGTAAAATCATACGGGGTATTATCCAGCTTCTGCAGCAGACCCACCCCAGGCTTAGGAAACCACTCCCCTGCAGCTGCTTCCGCATAGCCGATTGCCCGGGAAATTCCGAATTCGTTGCACAGCCCGATCCCTCCGCTTCCTTGTCCTGGATGCAGGCTCTCCGGAACACAAAAGGTATGCTTCCCTTCCTCCAGAGTGACTTGGGTAATGAAGCCGGTCCAGTCAAACCGGGTGCCGCTGTAATCACCAGGGCTCGCAATATCTACAGTCAAAATACCATTTGAGAGCTGATGCGCCATTTCTAGTCCCTCCCTTTCTGTATAACCGGTTCTTATACCCTCACGCTTATCAAAAAGCGCCTGCGGCACCTTGTCAGGCAGCGCAGGCACTCCTCATTATTCAAAAGAAATCAGGCCAGACGGACCTCCAGCTGATGCAGCTTTCCTTCAGGCAATTTCTCCAGGACAGCACGCGGAATCAGCACGCCCTCTGAGACGCGCTGAAGCGTCACCACAGCGCCGTTCAGCGTAACCCCGTGTATTTGATACTCCCCGTATTCCAAGCTTCCTGCGGACGTGTAGACGACTTCTAGCTCACGGCCGGCAAACAGTGTCTTGATGGAGACCTTACCGGAATCGCCGAACTGCTCCTTAACGAGCTTCGGCTCCAGCAGCAGGTCACCAAGCCGGCCCTTGATGCCAAATACTTCGGTAACCATCGTCAGCAGCAGCCAGCTGGCCGAGCCGGTCAGATACGTATACATCCCTCTGCCTTTTTCATTGATATACTCCGGAATCCCCGGATACATCCGGCTCACCTCAAAATTTACACTCAGGCTGTAGAGCGAGTCAAGCACCTTATAGCCTTCACGGACAAATCCGCGTTTGTACAGCGCATTTCCGTACATTATGGTCATATGGCTGAACATCGCCCCGTTTTCTTTGTGGCCAAAAGCAAAGCCGAAGGCGCGGCCCAGATTCTGCTGGATCCCGCCAAAGTCTGAGTTCAGCCGGTAGCCGATTTTAGCGTCGAACAGGTTTCTTTCCACAGAGGCGATCATATGAGGGATCTGCTCCGCTGCTGCTGCGTGGCCGAGAAGCGGAAATACCTGTCCGGTAAGCGTCATACGCACTCCTTCTGCCGTCTCCCCTTCAACCCGTTCACCATCATTATTATAATAGCCGTTGAACCATCCGCCCCCGTGAGCACCTTCCACCCATTCATTGCTGCGCAAATGGCTGAAGATCCACTCTGCCTTTCGAGCCAGGTCATCCGCTACCTGCGCAAGCTCCAGCACTGTGCGTGAGCCGCTAACCGTGTTCGGGGCAGCTGCATAATAGCGGTTCAGCCGCTCCTGCTTGGCGGCTACCGATGCATAATCTACACTTTCGCCTAGGGAATCCAGCAGCAGCACTATTTCTTCTGCCAGCTCCAGCGTGCTGTTTCCGGTGTACTCCTTCAATGTGCGCAGCAGCTTAGAAAGCTCATAGAGATTATCCCCGTAAAAGGCGGTGAAGGTCACACTCTCTCCCCGCTGTGCCGCCATATCCAGCCCGTCATTCCAGTCTGCACCCTCCAGCAGAATGTTATTATGCTCGCCCACATTGAAGAACGGGACCAGATTCTGCAGCAGAATATGCTCCAGAATCGTACCCTTATACACCTCTCCGGCACTGGTCAGCAGGCTGCTTCCTGCAGCAGGCTCCCAGGAGCCGTCGCGTTCACGGCACCGGCTCATGAATGAATCACGGAAATACGTCTGCTCCTGCAGCAGGAAGTCCAGATCACCGCTCTGATTCAGATACAGCAGGGTGGTCATGAACGGCCAGGCCCCATGATCCATCCACACCCGCGGGATGTTATTGCGGTCAGCAATGAACTCCCCCGGCTGCTGCCCGATTATTGTTGCATTACTGCCATCTATTCTCACACCGGCATAATTATTCAGCAGCAGGCTGCGTACATCCTCCGGCTCCATGATCAGCAGGGCCAGGCAATCCTGCCACAGATCCCGCCAGCCGCGGCCGCCGCGGCCGTAATCATGATAGGGGAGGAACGAGTTCCCGTACAGCCTGCGCAGCACCGGCTGCAGGGTGACCCACTTCATCCACTGGTCTGCATTGTCATCCCCTGTATGAAAGGACACTGTGTTTACTTTGTCCGCCCAGAACTGCTTATTGGCTTCCAGGTGAGCGTCAAATGCTGCTGATGAGCCATATTTGGATATAAGCCCGGAAATATCCATCCGATCCTCCGCAATAGCCATAACCACAACATAGGAACAGCTCTGTCCGGGCTGCAGCTCTGCGGCAGCGAACCTTATTCCGCCCAGCGCTTCATAGCCCTCATTGTGCATAGCTCCATCCTGTCCGGCTTGCGGCCCGGCATTTAACACTACCGCCTCCGGCCAGTCCAGGCTGCCGCCCTCCCCTATAAATTCCTCCTGTACAGGGAAAAAGCCCGCAGGCGGAGCCCCATCCGCTTCCGCGCCAAATACACCATAGGACGTATGATTAACCCGGTGCCCCCGCTCGTCAAAGGACAGCGCCGGTTGAACTTCAACACCATAGGCTGAAATGTATATCCGGTTAAGCAATGAAGTGACATGCCGGTGATCCCGCAGATCGTCTGCCGACCGCGCGTAAAGCGGAATAGCCGCTGTCGGCGTAATCCGGATGGCTTCCGGCCCTGTATTTGTGAGCACAACCTTCATCAGCTCAGCCTTATCCGTTCCGCCCGGCACAAAGCTGGTTACCTCCGCCTTAATACCGAGCTGCTCATTCTCCCGGGTAACCTTGTGCCACAGCAGCCCGGCTTCCAGGACAGACTTATCCGCCTCCCCTGAATAGCACTGTGCATGCTGGCGGGCTGAGTTTCCGGCCGCTGACCAGGCCCCTTTTCCCTCTATGTAGACCCAGAAATTACGCGATGCCCGCGAATTGTGCAGATCCTCGGCAGACAGCGGCGGTGTAAGAAAGGTATTATGCCCGGAAGTCACCTGCCCGTGAAGCTGCGGTGTAACAGAAGACATCATTCCCCCTTCATTGACCAGCGGAAAATACAGAAAGCTGCTCCGGTCAGGCTGCTCAAGACGGAAATCCCCATTCCGGCCGGTGAACTGCCAGTTTGATCCCTGTGTATGTGCCAATGTGTTCATCCTCTCAATATCAATTAACGAAACCGTTTTCGGTATTATTATTGCACTGCCATCAAAGCTTGTAAAGTTTTTTCTGAGCCTTAGTCCATATTATATATATCACAAACTGAAAAACCTCAATAACTGGCGTTAAATCAAGGTTTCAGTGTTATTTTATTCACTCTTATTATGAGCATAAAGCTCCCCATTTTACGAAAATACGTTTCGAAAACATAAAGATTTATTAAAATGTGAAACGATTTCGCTTCTATGCTCCGGTTTTCTACAGAATAAGGAAGTAGCCCTTTAATTATAAATCGCATTCATTTCTATATATAAAAGAATTAGTATTCATGCCGGTATGTATTCACGAAAATTTTCGATAGATCTGATGCTTAACAGCATAATAGAAGAAAGAAGCCCCCGGGAAAGTTCCCGGGGGCTTCTGGATAAAACACTGATATTATTATTCAGCTGATCCTATACGTCGAAGTACAGGGCATATTCGTGCGGGTGAACGCGAATGGCAACCTCTTGTGCTTCACCACGCTTCAGAGCGATATAGTTATCGATGAAGTCCTTAGTGAATACGCCGCCTTCTGTAAGGAATTCGTAGTCAGCTTCCAGAGCGTCAAGCGCTTCGTTCAGGCTGCCTGGTACGCTGCGGATCTTCTCTTTGTCGGCATCGGACAATTCGTAGATGTTCTTGTCCAGCGGGCCGTAACCCATTTCCTCAGGGTTGATCTTCTTCTTGATTCCGTCCAGACCAGCCATCAGCATTGCGGAGAATGCCAGGTAAGGGTTGGCAGTGGAGTCAGGTGTACGGAACTCAATACGACAGCCCTTAGGTGTTACAGCAGCTACCGGGATGCGGACAGCGGCCGAACGGTTACCTTTGGAGTAAACCAGGTTAACCGGTGCTTCGTAACCAGGAACCAGACGCTTGAAAGAGTTGGTGCTCGGGTTAGTCAGTGCGATCAGTGCCGGAGCATGATACAGGATACCGCCGATGTAGTGCAGCGCCATTTCACTCAGGTTGGCATAAGCGCCTTTTTCGTAGAACAAAGGCTCGCTGCCGTTGAAGATCGACTGGTGAACGTGCATGCCGCTTCCGTTATCACCGAACAGCGGTTTTGGCATGAAGGTTGCAACCTTGCCATACTGGCGTGCAGTGTTTTGTACAATATATTTGTAAGTCAGGAGATTGTCAGCTGTTTTCTTCAGGGTGTCAAAACGGAAGTTGATTTCCGCTTGTCCCGCAGTCGCCACTTCGTGGTGGTGACGTTCGATTTCAAGGCCTGCTTCAGCAAGCAGACGACACATTTCACTGCGGATATCCTGCTGGGAATCTACTGGCGCTACCGGAACATATCCGCCTTTGACGCCAATCTTGAAGCCCAGGTTACCGCCTTCTTCCTTGCGGTTCGTGTTCCATGCTGCTTCTTCGGAATCTACGGAGAAGGAAGAGCTGTGCATTGTAGTCTCGTAACGGACATCATCAAAGATGAAGAACTCGGACTCAGGTGCGAAGAATGCTGCTGTACCGACACCGCTTGACTGCAGGAATTCTTCAGCCTTTACTGCGATACCACGCGGGTCGCGCTCATAACGTTCGCCATCAGGAGTGAAGATGTCACACATGATATTCAGCGTCGGGTGAGCTGTAAAAGGATCAATGTATACAGTACTTGGATCAGGCATCATAACCATGTCCGATTCTTCAATACCGCGGAACCCCTTGATGGAAGAACCATCAAACGCTACACCATTAACAAATGTTTCTTCCTCAACTGCGGATGCCGGCAATGAGATATGATGAGCACGCCCACCTAAATCTACAAAGCGAAAATCCACCCACTCGATATTGTTTTCCTTGATCGTCTGCAACACTTTTTCAACCGACATGAATAATTCCTCCCCAAGTTCCGAACATTAACCCGCTCTCAGTATCAAATGTTCTTGTTTTTATTTTTTTAACTGTCGTCATTATAAAACCGATACCTTACATCGTCAATGCTTATGTCAGGTATTTTTAATAACAATGTAAGATATTCTGACGCTTTGGTGAATATCTCTCAGCTTGTCTTAAACAGCAGCATAAGCTATCCCGCTGAATGCAAAACAGCCGTCCAGCCCGCCGGGAAAGCGGGAAAGACGGCCTTGCCGACAGCAGGTGCTGCCGGGTTAATCAGGCAATCGGAGCAGCTTCGAGCGATTCAGAGAACTTACGCCCCACAAGCGGAGCAAGCTTCTCCAAATCTCTCAGCAGCTTATCAAACTGATCCGGGAACAGGGATTGAACCCCGTCACCTGTCATGGAATTATCAGGATCTGTATGCATTTCGATAATCAGACCATTAGCGCCGGCAGCGACGGATGCCTTCGCCATCGGCTCTACCAGCTCGCGGCGGCCGGTTCCGTGGCTCGGGTCGGAAATAACAGGCAGATGGCTCAGGCTCTGAAGAACAGGGATTGCAGACAGGTCGAGCGTATTGCGGGTGTAGGTTTCAAAGGTCCGGATACCGCGCTCGCAGAGCATAACATCACGGTTACCGCCGGCAAGAATATATTCCGCTGCATTCAAAAGCTCATCATAGGTTGCACTGAAGCCGCGTTTAAGCAGCACAGGGCGGCCGCAGGTGCCCAGCTTGCGCAGCAGATCAAAGTTCTGCATGTTGCGCGTGCCCACCTGCAGAATGTCGGCATGCTCCGCACAAATGTCAACATACTCCGGCGTCATAACCTCGGTAATGGTCAGCAGGCCGTGCTTTTTGCCGGCCTCGGCCATCATAGTCAGTCCTTCAACGCCAACACCCTGGAAGCTGTAAGGACCCGTACGGGGCTTGAAGGCTCCGCCGCGCAGCACCTGGCCGCCGGACGCCTTAACAAGACGCGCAATTTCATCAATCTGCTCAGGTGACTCCACTGCACACGGGCCGCCCATAACAACGAGATTCTCGCCGCCGATCTTTACGCCGCGGATATCAATTATGGTATCCTCCGGATGGAAATCGCGGCTGGCCAGCTTGTAGGATTTGGTAATCTTAACAACATTCTGCACGCCCTTCATCTGGCGCAGATGCTCGGCAAGACTCGGCGTAACCCCGCCGATCAGCCCGATTACCGTATGGTCTGCTCCGCGTGACAGGTGAACCTGCAGCCCTTGCTTTTCGATAACGGCAATAATATCATTTACCTGCTCCTGCGGTGTCTGGTTAGAAGTAATAACGATCATATGATAGCTCCCCTTTTAGGATATTATAATTATGGATGTTCTCTTGATGTAAAAATACTATTTCGCTACGACGCGTGTGCGCTTTTAAGCACTAAAGTAATTTTAGCGCAAATTGCCGCTTACGTCAACTTTTTTCCAGCCCAAATCGTCGGCTGTTCCATTTATTACTATACTAGCGCTCTATGTATGGAGATTATTGTTAAATGCCCCGTCTAAATCCGTTCTGCACAAAAACACCCGTCTCCCAAATAAAGGAGGCCGGGTGCGGCTGTATACATGTGAAATAGAGAACGAATAAGTTCAAAGCCGGATATGGCTTGATCAGGTAGTACTTGTCGTTTTATTCTTGACCGGCGGCAGCAGCTTCGCCATGTTCACCGTACGCTTGATCTCCCAGGTCTCAGGCTTCTGCGGATCATACTGCTCCAGATAGTTAATAAGCTCCTTGGTAATCGGTGTAGGTGTTGAGGCTCCTGAGGTTACCCCTACCTTGTTAACTCCCCGCAGCCATTCGATATTCAGCTCGGACACATCTGCAATCCGGTGGGCAGGCGTACCTGCAATCTCTTCCGACACCTGTGCCAGACGGTTGGAGTTATTGCTGCGCGGATCCCCTACGACGATCACCAGGTCGCACTGCCCGGCCTGCTCAGCCACAGCCTCTTGGCGTACCTGTGTCGCCATACAGATCTCATTATGCACCTCAGCGCCGGGGTAGGTTTCCAGCAACTTTTTCATAATATGCTTGATATCCCACTGGCTCATTGTGGTCTGGTTCGTGATCACAATCCGCGAGGAAGTCACATTGAGGCCTGCAATCTCTTCTTCCTTCTCAATCAGATGGACATGCTCCGGTGCAATACCGACGGCGCCTTCCGGCTCCGGATGCCCCTTCTTGCCGATATAGATAATCTCGCAGCCTTCGTCTACCTTCTCCTTGATCAGGTCATGCGTCTTCGTCACATCCGGACAAGTCGCGTCGACTGTAGTCAGCCCTTTGGCGCGGGCAAGACGGCGCACTTCAGGCGAAACCCCGTGTGCAGTAAAGATCACTGTGCCGCTGTCCACCTTATCAAGAATATCCAGACGGTTATGACCGTCAAGCGTAATAATTCCATCGTCCTCAAAGGAATTCGTAACATGACTGTTATGTACAATCATGCCAAGTATATAAATCGGCCGGGGCAGATCGAGATTCTGGGCAGCCTGCCTTGCCATTACCATGGCATCTACGACACCATAGCAATAGCCCCGGGGAGAAATTTTGATGACTTCCATATATGTTCACCGGCTTTCTGCTGTCAATGACGGCTGTAATAGGACCAGTCTATTATACCCTATTCCAGCGGCGGAGCAAAGAGAAGCGGCAGCCAGATGATAAAGGTGGTCCCCTCACCCTGGCGGGTAACTACCTCGACGGAGCCTCCGTGCTCATCGATAATCCATTTGGCAATGGACAGGCCTAGCCCGATTCCTTCCGTCATTCCCCGTGATTCATCCGCCCGGTAGAAGCGGTCAAAGATATGCGGGACCTCATCCTTATCCATCCCGATACCGGTATCCTTGATCCGGATGCCCACCTGATTCTGGTAGAATACAGCATCCATCATAACCTCGCCGGAAGGCGTATACTTAAATGCATTGTCGATAAAAATGAACAGCATCTGCTGCAGGTAATCCTTATTGCCGACAATGTATTTGCCGTTCATCTGGCTCAGGTCACCGATGGACCAGTCAGACTGGCGCGGCAGGAACGAGGCCCGGCGTGCTACCTCCGTCATGAGCGGCTCCAGTGCAACCGGCTCCTTGTCAAAAGTACGCCCGGTATCCGCCCGTGCCAGCGAGAGCATATCGCCTACCAGCCGGCTCATCCGCTTCGACTCATCGGCAATATCCTTGACGGATTCAATGGACAGCTGGCGGATTTCCGCCTCGCTCATCCGGCTCTGATCCGGGTCCATCTCCCACACCTTCTGCAGCAGGTCGATATTGCCGCGGATCGTTGTAAGCGGTGTCCGCAATTCATGCGAAGCATCCGATACGAATCTGCGCTGGGTGGCATAGGAATCCTCAAGCTCCCTGTAAAAGCCCTCCATACGCCCAAGCATGCTGTTAACCGTCTCAATCAGCCGTCCGATTTCATCCGGAGGCCCGTTATATTCAATCCGGGAGCTGAGGTCGTTGCCGGTCTGAATCCCGTTGGCTGCCTCGATGACCATCCCGATCGGACTCATCGATTTGCGTGCCAGGAAGAGGCCGAAGGTAAACGCGGCAATCAGCGTGGCAAAGGAGCCCACAAGCAGAATATTCTGAAGCCGGTTCAGCATCGTGACCTGTTCCCCTGTATATACCGCCACCTGAAGCACACCAGGCATAGCCGCATTGTTAACGTTGATCTCGGCAGCAATCTGATAAATCAGAAACGGATCGCCGCCATACGATGCCTGCAGAAACCCCTGGTGGCTGCTTAGCTCTGCCTTAGAGGGGATTTTAAACTGCAGATCAATCTCTGTCATATTCGGGCTTGGGATCAATTTATCCACATCATAAATATATACCTGGGCGAACAGGCTCTGCCCTGCAGGGCCGCCCAGCACCAGATCAAGCGTTCCATTATTGTAATTCCAGACCGACTTGGGCTGAACCTTTGTCGCCTGCTCCCTCAGCCGGTCCTTCAAATCCCCATACGTGTTGAAATAGACAAAACCGTAAATTGCGGCTGACAAGGCCAGCAGCATAACGGCCAAAATTCCTGAATACCAGGCTGTCAGCCGCAATTTGATCGACATTAATTGTCACCTCTTAAAATATAACCGGCTCCCCGGATGGTCTGAATTAACCGTTTGCCGCCATGCTCCTCCGTCTTCTGGCGCAGCATCGCGATATATACCTCAAGCACATTAGATTCCCCGCTGTAATCATAGCCCCAGATCTTGTCCATAATCAGGTCCCGGGACAGCACGCGCTTCGGATTCTGCATGAACAGGTGCAGCAGCTCAAACTCCTTGGCCGTCAGCTCCAGACGTTTGCCGGCGCGGGTCACCTCACGTGAATCCACATCCAGCGTAATGTCCTCGTAGGCCACCGTCTGATCCGGCGTTCCATTCTGCTCACTCTTGCGGCGGAGCAGCGCACGCACACGGGCCAGGAGCTCTTCCAGTGCAAAGGGCTTTACCAGATAATCATCTGCTCCCAGGTCCAGTCCCTTGACACGGTGTTCGATTTCATCCTTCGCGGTCAGCATCAGCACAGGAACATTGCTGCCTCCCTCGCGCAGTCGCCGGCACACCTCGAAGCCGTCCACCTGCGGCATCATCACATCCAGAACAACCACATCCGGGTCACCGTTCAAAATTTCACGCAGCCCGTCCGCACCGTTGGATGCGGTTTTGACATCATAGCCTTCAAAGGCAAGGCCGCGCCGCAGCATGGAAGTAATCTTTTCATCGTCATCAATAATCAATATATTCGGTCGCATCAAACAGCCCCCATTGTCCAGTTCGTTATCTTTCTATTGTAGCATGAATCGTCCGGATTCACGTCCAGCAGCAGCACAAACGGAAGGGTTGCCCCTTCCGCCTGCATACCGTCCGGTGTGATTACTGCTCCTGAGTCTGGGTTTGGGTGGTATCAAAATCATTTTTGTTGCCGATAGTAACTGGAAGCTCCAGTGTTTTACCGTCACGGACAACATTAAGTGTAACCTGGTCCCCGACCTTCAGGGACTGGATATAGGTAATCAGCTCCTGGCTGGTCGCATACTTTGTGCCGTTCACGCCTGTAATGATATCGTAAGGGCGCAGGTCTGCAGTATAGGCAGGCGATTTGAATACAATCTCCGCTACTACCGATCCTTCAGTAATATCTGTACCCATCTGCTGTGCAACCTGATCCGTAATGGTCATCAATGATGCGCCGATGAACGGAACCGGCTCCTTAGGAATTTCCTGGTTAGCCTCCAGTTTGTCTACAACCTCTTTAATGGTGTTGACGGCAATCGCAAAACCGATACCCTGCGATTCTGTACTCACGGCCACGTTCATCCCGATTACTTCGCCGTTCAGGTTAAGCAGCGGTCCACCGGAGTTCCCCGGGTTGATCGATGCATCAGTCTGCAGCAGGTTTTTGTAATTGCGTGTACCGCTGCCGTCTTCCTCGTTAATATCGATGCTGCGTCCTTTCGCACTCAGCACACCTGCTGTAACCGTATGATCAAAGCCCTGCGGGTTACCGATCGCCACAACCTCGGAGCCGACCTTGAGGCTGTCAGAATCACCAAGCGCTACTGTAGGGAAATCTGCACCTTCAATTTTCAGAACTGCAAGATCCAGGTCTTTGCTGGAGCCGAGCAGCTTAGCCTCATAAGGCTTGGTGGTTCCGTCAACAGTAACCTGGATTACATCGGCACCGTCAATAACATGCTGGTTCGTAAGAATGTAGCCTGAAGATTCGTAGATAAAGCCTGTTCCGATACCGTAAGGAGTCAGCTGGGAATCCGAATTATTCTCAGACTGTGACTGCGAGTTGCGGTCCGTTCCGGAAGAACCGCCTCCAAACTGGTCACCGAAGAAAAATTGCGAGAACGGATCGCTCATGTTCGGATTAGAGGAGCTTCTGCTGGAGCTTTTCACTAGTGTATCAATTTTCACCACAGCCGGTCCTACTGCATCTACTACATTGGAAACATCTCTTGTTCCGGTAAGCAGCGAGGTTGTAGATGAGGATGGTGTCACACCTGCGCTGCCGACAGCTGATTTAGCTGTAGTGCTTGCTACCGTTGCTGTAGCTGCCTGATCACCCGTGAACCAGTTGCCCCGGTCTGCCATAAACATCGAGCCGGATAATACAACCATCCCGGCCAGGAAGGATACCAGCACTGCTTTTATCGGCTTCTTAGGCTTGCGGTTGTACTGCCAGCCGTTTCCGCCATCCGAACCGTTCCCGCCATTTCCCCGTCCGCCGTTACCGTCATATCCGTTCGTGCGGAGCGAGGTGCTGTAAGGAAGCTGCTTGACCGGCTGAGGCGCATTGACCTCTACGCGTTCAGGCTCACGGCGGTTGTAATGCTGTCCGTTATCCTGGTTAGCTTCTTCATTGTTAATCGATTTAAAAGGTCCGTACGAGTAATAGTAGGATGAGCCGGAGTCAGTTGGCTGAGACTGGCCGTGGTCGGCCGCATTATCATTATTAGTGCTGTTATTAGAAGTATTTGAATGATCCCATTCCCGGCTTGGCGTCGGTTCGTTATCACGATTAAAGTTATTGAAGCTGTTTTTGTTGTTGTCCATGTTTACTTTCCTCCCGTGCCTTGTCTGTCTGACAAGGAGTATTGTGTTTTCTTCTTGTTCTTATTTTGTACTTTAAACCTTAACTCTACATTAAAAACAATTTAATCAGAGATAAAAGATGACCGAATTTTATGCCTGAACGTAAAAAAGATACAAAAAAAGTCCCGGTGCGCAGCTGCACCGGGACTTTTTCGCGGATATCTTCTAAAAGTATATGCTTCTCTAACCCTGTGCCCATCCTTTACGGTGGGCATAAATCGCCAGCTGGGTGCGGTCATCCAGCTCGCATTTCATCAGCAGGTTGCTGACATGCGTCTTGACCGTCTTGATGCTGATGTGCAGCTCCTCACCAATGTCCTTGTTGGTCTTGCCTTCGGCAATAAGCAGCAGCACCTCCTTCTCACGTTCGGTCAGGCCGGATGAGTCCCCCTGAACCGTCCGCTGGCGGATGCCGCGGGTTAAAGCCTGCGACACATCGCCGGTCATAACCGGCATGCCGCGGTATGCGCCCTGCAGCGCGTAGATCAGCTCTTCAGCCGAAACTGTTTTAAGCACATAGCTGACAGCTCCGGCTTCAATAGCATCGACTACAAGATCATCCTCAAGGAAGCTGGTTAGAATAACGATTTTGAGGCCGGGAAATTCAGCCAGTACAGCCCGGGTGGTCTCGGCTCCGTTCATCACCGGCATCATCAGATCCATCAGCACCAGATCCGGCAGATTCTCCTGTCCCCAGCCGCGCAGCGTATTCAGGGCCTCTTGACCGTCTCCAGCTTCACCTATCACTTCAAACTTCGGGTCAAGCATCAGATAGGTTTTGAGCCCCATCCGCACCATGTCATGATCATCCACCAGCAGCACCTTTATGACACTCATATCTGCTCCTCCTGTTCCTGATTGCCCTGTACAAACTTTGGTATATGTACGCGGATCGTCGTCCCCGCTCCTTTGCGGCTGATGATCTCCGCTTGTCCGCCCAGCTTCTCTGCACGCTCGCGCATGGTGGTCAGTCCGTACGAGCCCTGCTTATGCTGCACATGCTCAAACCCCCGGCCGTCATCACTGATGCTCAGCACGACCTGCCTTGGCGTCTCACGCAGCGACAGGCTGACTACACGTGCTCCGGCATGCTTGACAATGTTAGCCATGGATTCCTGAATAATCAGAAACAGCTGGTGTTCAATCGCCTCCGACAGCTCGCCCTGCAGTTCAAGCTCCTTGACACCTTTAAGCCCGTTCTGGCGGCAATAGTCCGGGAACCATTTCTCCAGCGCCTCAAACAGATTGCGGCCCTCCAGCTCCACCGGACGCAGCTGGGCAATCAGCGCCCTCATCTGCTTTTGCGCCATCTGCGACATGGTGATCAGCTGGTCCATGACTATGATACCCTGCTGTTCATTGCGTTCAAGCACTTTAGGCAGCGAAGAGGCGGACATATGGATCGCGAACAGCTGCTGGCTCACCGTGTCATGCAAGTCACGGGCCATCCGCCGCCGTTCCTCCAGTACCGCACTCTCTGCCGCCTTTTCCTTCTCAATCACTTCCTGCTCGCCAAGCCGCTGCAGAATCTGCATTTTATTCTCAACCGTATCCATCATGATATTGAACTCGTGGTACACTCTGGCAAAGCTCTGGTCGTCACTCTCCGGCATCCGTACAGACAGATTGCCTTTGGCTACCTGAAGCATGTTCAGGTCGAGATGATCAATCCGCCGCTGGATCCGCTGTCCGGCCATGTAGCCGACAATAATATTAAACAGCACGATCCCGATAATAAGGTACAGCCACATCCGGTAATCCACGACCTCAATATAGCCCAGGCATGTCCCTGCATAGACCAGACCGGCAGCAACGCCGCCGCCG
This sequence comes from Paenibacillus sp. FSL R7-0273, assembly GCF_000758625.1. Lineage (NCBI taxonomy): Bacteria > Bacillati > Bacillota > Bacilli > Caryophanales > Paenibacillaceae > Paenibacillus > Paenibacillus sp. FSL R7-0273. The sequence continues at coordinate 2,151,302 of NZ_CP009283.1, read as the reverse complement.
AGGAGGAAATAAAGCAGCAGCAGCCATTTGGTATTACTGAAGATAGTCCCCATCATCAGCCCACCGTCTTAACCTTGATGTCACCGATGAAAGCGCTGACGTTAATCCGGATCTTTTTACCCGCTTCCTTATAATATGGGGTCTTGCACTGCACACTGCTCATAAAACCGCTGCGCGTCTGCTCCAGCACCTGCATGTCACCGATGAAGGAGCTGCTGTTTACCGAAACACCCAGGTCCATATCATCGGGAATATACACCTTGATGTCGCCAACGATCGCTGAAATGTTGATTTTGGTCTCGCCATAAGGAATCTGTGCATTGGTGAGATCAAGCACTGTGTCTCCGATGAACTGTGAGATGTTCGTGTGCTTCAGTTGAAAATACTCCTTGCCCATATGCACGTCGCCGATAAACGCCGAACGGTTGGTTGTATCCTTATGGTTATGCTCTTCATGGAACTCCTCATGCCATTCACCGTGTCTGCGGGCATGACGCTCCTGGCGCCGCTGCTCATGGCGTTCCCGGTTCTCCTTCCAGCGGGCTTCCGGACCCGACTGGAAATACCCCTTCCGGCTCTCATCGCCGTCCGGCTCTTCCTGATCTTCCTTGGACAGATAACCCTTCCAATCACGTTCTCCGGCAGGCTTGCCGAATTTCTGCTCGAACTGCTCATCCAGTGTGGATTCCAGCGGCTTCGGAGGCGGGGCCTGCTCATGTGTCCCGGGTCCGGGCGGATAGAAATCCGGTGGCGAGGAAGGTGCCGGCGGTACAGGCGGTATATTGCGTCCGCGCGGTCTGAAAATTACATACAAGCCTCCTCCGATTAGCATCACCGGGAAGAGAAGCTTGAAGAAATCACCGGGAGAGACATTGAACCACTCCAGATTCCGTCCAAGGAAATACACCCCGAGCGCCAGGAAAAAGAATCCCCAAAATGCCGATGAGCCCTTTGAGCCGTTGTCATTCGTAGACAGGAAATTTTGCAGCCCCATCCAAATCAGAACCAGCGGCCAATAGTCGGAGATCAGAGAGCCTATGCTGAAATCGGTATAGCCCATCTGTCTCAGCAGAAACATCCCGCCGAGTCCGATCAGGATCAGTCCTCCAAGAATCTGGCTGGTAAATCTTCTTTTCATCCTGCATTTCCCCTTTATGCTGTCATATTCGCCTTCATGCGTAACTTATAATCCCAGTCTACAGTATTAAGAGGTTGGGGAACAGCGGCGTGAGAAGGAATACTGTCTCAGTCTCGGGACCGAGCCTTCTGGGATTTTAAGGAATATGTATTGAAAATGAAAAAGGACTGCTCCGCCGCCCATGATTGGAGCGGACCGGAACAGTCCAGTTTTAGCATATCGGTGTTTTCTAAGCGGTCACAGCATTACTGCTGCGGTTTTTGCACCGGCTTAGCAAATGTACCCTGCTTAGTTGCGCCGTCGTTTTCAACAGCAAACTCAGCATTGTATTTTTCATTCGGTGTTTGATAGTTCTCTGTTACCTTTGGTTTTTTAGCCACTGGAATTCACCCCCTGAGTGTTTTCGTCAAGGGCACTACCTGTGCCCCAGTCAGTATTATGGGGAGTCCAGGTACGTATTATGCATCTGCAAGTGAAATAAATTTCAATTGTGCAGCAACCTCACAGCTTCTAAATAATTTCTTCAAGCAGGTCCTGCGGGACTGTCTTATAAGTCTTGATTGCCTTGCCGAGATCCTTGATCATGCTCTCCGTGCATTTTCCGTTACCGCGTTTGATCAGCTGAACGACAACCGTCTTTTTACCCCATTCCTTATACACCTGCTTGGTGGTGGCAAAATACAGGTCAATCTTCCGCCCCTTGATCGCTGAACCGGTATCGGCAACAACCGCATAACCGTAATCCGGAATGTAGAGAATGCTGCCTAGCGGCAGAACCTTCGGATCGGCAGCAATGGTCGAAACCGCATTTTTGTCACGGCGCACCTTGACTCCGGAATAAGTAATACCGTATTGCGGATGCTTAGAGGTTTTGCCCGTAGACTCGTAGCCTGCCGTATATCCGGTAGCCGTAACCTTCAGCGAAGTAATAATCTGCTCTGGCGCCGGTGCGGCTACAGGAACTGAAGCCGGCTGCTGCTTGGCTGCGGTATCCGGCTGCTTGGCGGCTGGGGCCGCAGTTGGCTGCGGGGCTGCTGTCGGCTGCGGGGCTGCTGTCGGCTGCGGGGCTGCTGTTGCAGCCGGCTTCACCCGCGAAGTCCCTCCGAGCTGTGAAGCTCCTGTAAAGAAAGCCTCCTGTGAATGCTCAATGGCACGTCCGGTGGTCCGTTCCTCCTGCTGAGCCTTCCCGTTAATGCTTGTAAAGAAGGGCGAACCCTGTGTATTTTGAAAATCATCTGCTTTTATTGTGCCGTAGCTCAGCCGGTCTGTAATATCCGCGGTCCCTCTGGCCTCAGCGGGTTTCTGACCGTAATCCGGATAGATACCCGCAACAGCTGATATTAGCACTGCTGTAACCATTACACACCAAAGCCTCTGGCATAAGCCCATTTTGTTCATTTGATAAACCTCCCCCTATTAGCGAAGGTTTCCCGTTTCACAAAATTTTATACATAAAGCGCTGTAAGGCGGCTTTATGCGGCTTATGACAGAGGCTGTTCAATGTATAGCTATGAGCCAGCTAACAGGCCCTGTGTGATCTTAAATAACGCGTTCTGAAATATCCTTGCTCAGAGCTGCAATGACTTCATCCAGCGGCTTGGCGCCGATATCGCCTTCTCCGCGCTTGCGGATGGAGACTGTGCCGGCATTCATTTCGTTCTCACCGACAACGAACATATACGGAAGCTTCTCCAGCTGGGCTTCACGGATTTTGTAGCCAAGCTTCTCATTGCGCAGATCCACTTCAGCACGGATGCCGCTTCTCTGCAGCTTCGCTTCCACATCCTTGGCGTAATCGTCAAAAGCTGACGATACGGGGATAATCTTGACCTGCTGCGGCGACAGCCACAGCGGAAGGGAGCCGGCAAAGTTCTCCAGCAGGAAGGCTACAAAACGCTCCATTGTCCCCAGAATACCGCGGTGCAGGACAACAGGACGGTGCTTGTTGCCGTCGTCTCCCACATATTCCAGCTCAAAGCGTTCAGGCAGCAGGAAGTCGATTTGCACAGTGGACAGGGTCTCTTCCTTGCCCAGGGCAGTCCGGATCTGCACATCCAGCTTCGGTCCGTAGAAAGCAGCTTCGCCTTCCGCTTCAAAGAACGGCAGTCCGGCTTCTTCTGCTACCTCGCGCAGCATGCGCTGTGCAGTCTCCCACATTTCATCGTTCTGGAAGTACTTTTCAGTATCCTGCGGATCACGGTAGGACAGGCGGAAGCGGTAATCGTGAATACCGAAATCGCTGTATACCTGCTTGATCAGCTCAAGCACGCGTTTGAATTCGCTCTTGATCTGGTCCAGACGGCAGAAGATATGGGAGTCATTCAGCGTCATGGAGCGCACGCGGTGCAGACCGGTCAAAGCGCCGGACATTTCATAGCGGTGCATCGTGCCGAGCTCGGCAAGCCGGATCGGCAGATCACGGTAGCTGTGCATGGAGCTCTTATAGATCATCATGTGATGCGGACAGTTCATCGGACGGAGCACGAACTCCTCGGTATCGATAACCATCTTAGGGAACATATCCTCCTGATAGTGCTCCCAGTGACCCGAGGTTTTATAGAGCTCAACATTACCGAGAACAGGGGTGTATACATGCTGGTAACCGAGGCTTGCTTCCAAATCTACAATATAGCGCTCCAGAATGCTGCGCAGCTTGGCGCCCTTAGGCAGCCAGATTGGCAGACCCTGTCCGACCAGCTGATTGAAGGTGAAGATTTCAAGCTCTTTACCCAGCTTGCGGTGGTCACGCTTCTTGGCTTCCTCCAGCAGGTGCAAATACTCATCAAGCTGTGCCTTCTTGTTCCAGGCAGTACCGTATACGCGCTGCAGCATCTTGTTCTTGCTGTCTCCGCGCCAGTAAGCGCCGGCTACGTTCATCAGCTTGAATACTTTGATCTTGGAAGTGGACGGCACGTGCGGGCCACGGCACAGGTCAAAGAATTCACCCTGCTCATAGATCGAAATAACACTGTCTTCAGGCAGAGCCTCAATCAGCTCCAGCTTGTAGGGGTCACCCAGCTCACCGAAAATGTCAAGCGCTTCCTTGCGGCTGACTTCCTTGCGTACAATCGGCAGATTCTCGTTGACAATCCGTTCCATTTCCTTCTCGATCTTCAGCAGATCCTCCGGATTAAGCGGATGCTCCAGATCCATATCATAGTAGAAGCCGTCTTCAATAACCGGACCCACACCAAGCTTAACTTCCTTTGCACCGAACAGGCGTCTGGTTGCCTGAGCCATCAGGTGAGCTGTACTATGACGGACAACCTCCAGGCCTTCTGGTGAATCCAGTGTAACAATCTCTACAAGAGCGCCTTCCTCAAGCGGTGTCGACAGGTCAACGACTATTCCATTGAGCTTGCCTGCAGCCGCATTCTTACGCAGGCCGCTGCTGATCGAGGCGGCTACATCCTCGATACTGCTGCCGTTTTCATATTCCCGGACCGATCCGTCCGGCAGCTTGATACTAACTGACATTGTTGTTCCTCCTAATGGTTGGTTAACGAAAGCCCTCAGGGGCAGCTGAATACTGCGGCACGAAGCCATCCACGCATACAAAAAACACCCGTCCCGCGCAGGGACGAGTGATTGCACCCGTGGTTCCACCCAAATTCGATTCTGTACCAGAATCCTTCGTCAGCATGGGAATAACGGCCATGAACCGGCGGTTCTTACTATCCCGCAGCAGGCGCACCGGCCGGCCGGAAGTTCATAACCGCAGCTACAAAGGGGTAGACCGGAAGCCGGATACCGGAGGGACTTGCAGCCTTGGTGCCCTCTCTCTGTAGCGGTCCTGAATCAACGATCCATGTCTTTGTCGAAGCTATTAACGTGAATTATGCAGTAATTATAAAGCTGTCCGCAGCATCAGTCAAGCCTGTATCTGCCCGGGAACCGCCAGCCTTCAGCAGGAGCTGACAGAAACAGCCTTATATTGCGCCTGAGTTAGCGCAGCCATAGCATAATCCGCTTCTCCGCTTACTCCTCTTCCCGGCGTTTCTTCCCCGGCAAGCGGCCCGCGCGCTTCAAAGACTCACGCAGCAAATATTCAATATGCCCGTTTACGCTGCGAAATTCCTCTCCCGCCCAGCGCTCCAGTGCTTCATACAGCTCCGGATCAATCCGCAGCGGAAAGCTCTTCTTGGCCGCCATGATTTATCATCCCCTAGTACAACGAACCGGCATTAATGACCGGGCTCGCTCCGCGTTCCGACACAATGGCCACCATCAGGTTATTAATCATCGCAGCCTTGCGCTCTTCATCAAGCTCAACCACACCGCTCTCTCTAAGCTGACGGATTGCCATATCCACCATGCCGACAGCACCTTCAACAATAATCTGCCGCGCCGAGAGAATAGCCGAAGCCTGCTGACGCTGCAGCATCGTGCTGGCAATTTCCGTAGAGTACGCCAGATGCGTCAGCCGCGCTTCAATTACCTCTACCCCGGATAAGGACAGGCGCTCCTGTAATTCCACAGCAAGCTCCTTGGCAATCTCGTCTGCATTGGCCCGCAGTGACATTCCCGATTCAGTAAAGTTATCATACGGATATTTGCTCGCTACATGACGGAGCGCCGTCTCACTCTGAATTTCCACAAAAGCCATATATTTATCCACATCAAACAAAGCCTTTGCAGAATTGATAACCTTGAACACAATCACCGCCGCAATTTCAATCGGATTTCCTTCCACATCATTTACCTTCAGCTTGACGCTGTTGAAGTTACGCACCCGCAGCGAGACAGTCTTGCGGATACTGAACGGAATAACCGCCCACATCCCGCTCTTCACGATGGTTCCGACATACTGTCCGAAGAAGGTGACCACCACCGATTTATTCGGCTGTACGATTGTGATGCTTGTGCACAAGATTCCTGCAGCTATGAACAGAATGAGCGGTACCGCCACATATTCCTGAGACGCCCCGTATATCCCACCTGCCAGACAGACCACAATCAGTGCAATAACCCAGAACCCGCTTACCGGACGTAATACTTTCTCCTTCATAAACAGCACCTCCAAAAGATATGTATTTGATATAATTATGATATCACTTTTGGATGTAACTGTAAATCATTTTTCTATAAAATAATCGCCCAATTCGATAAAAATCACTGCGCTTCCTCCCTGCCTCTTCTATACTACAAATCTAAGAAGTCATTCTTCTATATAAAATATGAAATAAGGACGTGACCTTCATGAGCGTAAAAGAACAGGTACTGGACATTATCAAAGCAGCAGCAACCCCACTCAGTGCAGGTGAGGTAGAAAAGCTCTCCGGCCTGGAGCGCAAAGCCGTTGACAAGGCCTTTACTGAGCTTAAGAAGGACAATGCCATTGTGTCCCCCGTGCGCTGCAAGTGGGAAGCTGCTGTGAAATAAATAACCGGTATACAGGACAGGCCCATGCGTTATGCGCATGGGCCTGATCCATCCGGAGAATAAAACGTATCAATGAAAGAAGCCCCCTGTCATCCTCAAATGGCAGGGGGCTTCTTCTATTATATAACTGCTTTATTAAGACGCTTGGTTATTAAGCATACGGTAGATAATTACTGCAGCCTGGGCACGGTTCGCCATGTCCTTCGGTGCAAACTTACCGCCGTCTACCCCGTTAACGATTCCCAGCTGAGTCAGCTGTGCTACAGCTTCCTGAGCGTAAGGGGCAATCGAGGTCTTGTCGGCAAATCCCCCAAGAGCCGCTGAAGCATCCACCGGCTCCAATTGCTCCGCAAGGGCATTGACGATCATAATTGCCATTTCTTCACGGGTAATTCCGCGTCCCGGCTCGAACTTGCCGTTGCCGGTGCCCTTAACAATACCTGCGCTTACAGCAGCTGCGATAGAATCTGTGTACCATACTCCTTGCTTCACATCGTTAAACGCTATGCCTGATACAGGAGCATTCAGGTTCAATGCACGTACCAGCATCGTTACAAACTCAGCACGGGTTACTGTTTTGGCCGGTGCGAACTGTCCATTCTCCAGACCCTTTACAATACCCTTTGCAGCCAGGGAGCTGATCGCTTCCTGTGCCCATACTACCTTGCCCAGATCACTGAATGTGCCTGGTGCTGCAGATGGAGCCGGGGTTGCCGATGGTGCAGGCGTTGCCGATGGGACAGGGGTTGCAGCCGGTGCCGGAATACCGCCCGGAATTGCGGCCGGAGCCTTGTTGTTGGTAATACGGCCATCCACCTTAGCTGTAATCGCCCCGCCCTTGAATGTGTCTACAATGTAATCATAGAATACATCCAGATCGATCGGACCAGGTACTTGCTTACTGGCTTTGGTAAGTACAGTGTAGTTATCACCGCCTGCGGCCATAAAGTTATTTACCACCGCAGTATAGCTCGTGCTCATTTCAATCGGTGTACCGTCTGCTTTGGTCAGACTGGAAATACGGTCTTTTACCGGCAGATACATTTCAGCCGAGTATTTCAGGCCGGAAATCTGCAGTGTTTTAACATCAGCACTTCCGTCAGCCTTCACTGCCCATTGCTGCTGGAGCAGGGTTTTGATCTGCTCACCGGTAAGGGTCAGCTTCACCAGCGTATTGCCGAACGGCTGGATTTTGGCCAGATCACCAAAGGATACATTGCCCTTAGGAAGATCAGCACGGATACCGCCCGGATTCATGAACGCGAAATCCGCTGCTGCGCCGTCACCGAAATCAGCCGCACGCATAGCATCCGCAATCAGGTTGCCCAGCGGAGCTTCATTGTTGTAGACATCTGTACGGGTAATTGTACCGTCAGTTGTACCTACAGGCTGAGTCAATTCAGGGTGCTTAGCCAGATATTTATTTACCAGAGCTACTGTTTCAGGGTCTGGTGTTACGCCGTCCTGGAAGGTGGAGGTTACCGTTGCAGACATCGATTTCACATCACCTGTTGTGTGGTCGATAACGAGCTTGATATCCTCGAACGCTGTTCCGTAGGAGTAAGCCTGAACAACCAGCTTACCGTTTACGATATCATTAGCATAGCCGTGATTGTCTCCGGCCACGATAACGTCAACCGGCGAGTTCGCAGGCAGAGCTTTTGCCAGATCAGCAGCTTCACCCGTTGTTACAAAACCGCTTGCCGCATCTCCCTTTGTAGTTGCAGGGTCATGAGCCAGCACGATGATTGTTTCTACGCCTTTATCTTGAAGCTCTTTGGCATACTTCTCGATAGCCGCTACTTCTTCAGCAGCAGTCAGGAACTGCACACCGACAAGACCGGATGGAGCTACCTTGTCAGGCGTCGCTTTTGTTACCACACCGATAAATCCGATTTTTACGCCGCCTACTTCTTTAATTACATAAGGGTTGATGATCGGATTCTTGTACACACTGTCAACCACGTTGGCGTTGATGTAATCAAAATCAGCACCGGCATGATTTACACTGGTATTCTTAGGATCAACACCGCCGAAAATTTGTGTTTTGAGTGCCGCAACGCCCTGGTCAAATTCATGGTTGCCCAGTGTTCCGACATCGAATTTCATCAGGTTCATCCATTCATGGGTCGGCTCATCACGTTCGAGTGAGGATACCGGAGCGGATGCACCCACAGAGTCACCGTTATGGAAGAGCAGGGAATGTTCGTATTTGGCACGCGCCTGCTTCAGATACGTTGCGAGAACAGCAGCAGTACCTGCATTTTTGCCGCTTACTACAGAGGTAGTATCCAGCTGGCCGTGGAAGTCGTTGATTCCGATCAGGTGAACTTCAACATCCGCAGTAGGCTTTGGCGTTACTGCCTTCAGATCCATACTGTAAACAGAGAAGCCCTTGGAATCTTTAACTCCTGTATCCTTCATGTTGCCCGGCAATACCGCTGCCGCATTAGGAGAAGAAGTGAAGGTTACATTTACATTCCCCTTGATTGGAGCAATGGACCAGTTACCGTCTGCTGTAGGATCAACCGTTCCCGCTTCACTGATGTAATCCATCAGCACCTGACGGTTCTCCATCTGGGAATCGATAATCATTGTGGAGCCCTTAACGCCAGGGAAGTTACCGCCGCCGCTTGCACGGTAGTTGTTGGTAACAACGATAAATTCCTGCTCCGGCAGAATTTCCGTACCACCGTAAGTAATGCTGGTTACACGGCTGGACGCTGCATCATTAACAGTACCGTCTGGCTTATATTTAGCATTTTTGGTTACATCGATGGTGTACTGGACACCGTCAATGACGTCAAAGTTAAACACCTGGAACTGGGGATTTAGCAAAGGCTGGGCGGTTGAGATCCCCGGTTTAATCCGGTTGAACGCACCTGCGCTCATCTCAATCCAGTTCTTCACAGTCTCACCGTCAACAACAATTGCCTTCAGCGTGTTGTCGTACAGGTACAGGTCACTGGCGCTGGCAATTGTTAGATTCCCCGCTTTAATTTCAGTGTATTCTGACGGGCCGTTGCGTCCGGCCTTGAAAGGAGCACCAACACTAAGAATCGGGGTATTTCTGTACTTAGCTAAATTTGTATCAGAATGGATCAAATCAGACACATAACGCTGCTGCGCATAAGTTACGATCTGGACAGTAGGATCATCCTGCACCATGGCGAAGAAGCTGTTCATTGGAGCAGTTGTTTTTCCAAGCGGCTGATTTACGTAAACTTTAGTTGCTTCATGGTCTGCTGAAGTAACAGCGTCAATTGCCGGGTCTGCAGCAACACCAGCAATTGAACGCGTGGAGGATACAGAGCTCGCCTTATCAACTGCCCAGCCGTCAGCACTGTGTACAATTTTAAGATCAATTAGACCAAGGTATCCGCCGCCGTAACCAGCTTGTACAGCCGGAGTACCGTTAATCTGACCTTTGGTGTTGTCAATTTTAATGTCGGCTGTATTATACGGAAGTTTAGTGGTGGGATCCTTGAAGGAAGCATCCAGGTCACTTTCTTTTACAGTCGGGAAAACTTTATGTGTATGAGAGAATGTGATGGCGTCGATGCCTTGCACTTTACTCAGTTGGTTAATGTCGTTTTCTGCACCCGGATCAGATGATGCAGCCGAAGCATCAAACCCGGTGTGAGCCATAGCTACAATGACATCCGCACCTTCATCTTGCATCATAGGAACAAATTTTGCAGCAGTTTCGCTGATATCCTCAACCTTCACTTTTCCGTCGAGCTTAGCCTTATCCCACTCCATAATCTGTGGTGTAACGAGACCAATCAATCCGACCTTGACGATATGAGTTTCTCCGTCAGATCCTTCAACTTCTTTATCAATAATTACGTAAGGTTTGTATTTATTGGAGCCATCAATGTTATAAATATTTGCATTGACATACTTGAAATCTGCATCAGTATCTGTTTTGTGTGTGGCACTGCCGTTAATAGTGCGCTCGAGGTAGTCCAAACCGTAGTTAAACTCATGATTACCAAAGGTCGCCGCATCGTATCGCATCACATTCATAGCAGCAATGAGAGGATGAATCCGCTCGTCATTAATCTCAAGGTCACTTTCAATTGCCATGTACGTGCCAAGCGGGGTACCCTGAATCAAATCACCATTATCAAGCAAAAGATTGTTTCCATTCTGCTTTCTGGCTTCATTAACCAAGGTTGATGTTTTGTTGATGCCCACAGTCGATGATCCGGAATCCTTGTAATAATCCCAGCCATAGACGTTGGTGTGCACGTCGGTGGTGCTCATCAGACGCAGATCTACTGTCACTCCGGCTGCCGGAGCGGCCTCTGCCGTATCAGCTGCAATAACTGAACCTGCCAGCACACCCCCAAAAACCTGTGCAGTCAGAACTGTGGTTGCCAGAAATGATGCTACTGGCTTGTTCCATCGTCTTTCTCCCATAAGTGATTAATCCTCCCAGTTTCTCTCTTTTTGTGACCGAGGACGATTGTATCACAAGCTATTATATGAATCTAGCAAGTAACCACATATAGAGTTAATAGTTGTGCAAAATAACTTATATTCCAGTGTAAATTTGGTCAATGTTCCAAATTTTAAATCTAAAATATTAAAAACAATACATTAATTAACATAAATCCATGTCAGTTTTAGAAACACGATGACGTAACATATTAAAAAATCCGGTACTTTCCGTGTCCGCCTCTAATGTGCACTACGTTAAACTACATAATTCTATTTTTATTCAAAATAATTCATGAGTACTCATTCCATCACAGACGAAAAACAGGAAGAAATACTGACATGACCTTGGCTTCTCACCGCTCTCTTTGTAAAGCATTCATACAGAAAAGAATCCCCGCCAGACAGCGCTGCCGCTGCTTAACGGGGATTGGTTACATCCTGAATTTAATAATTAATGATTAGTTCTGCATTACAAAATCATTGTCAATCTTCGTATTCGCGTCCTCAAAGGTACGCAGAATGTCATAACGCGTGTTGCGCTGTGCCGGGATCTTGCCTGCTTCACGGATCAGCTGGGTAATCGACTCAATGTTAACCTTGTAAGTCGCACCGGCTGAAGAGACAACGTTCTCCTCAATCATCGTGCTGCCGAAGTCGTTACAGCCGTACTGCAGGGACAGCTTGCCTACCTCAGGACCCATTGTGACCCATGAGGACTGGAAGTTCTTGATGTTATCAAGCACCAGCCGGCTGATTGCTACCGTCTTCAGGTACTCCTCCGGAGTCTGCCGGTCCAGCTTAAGGTTCGTGTTGTCCGGCTGGAAGGTCCAGGAGATGAAGGCCAGGAAGCCTTCGGAATCGTATTTATTAGCAATACATTCATCCTGTGCTTCACGTACCCGCAGCAGATGCAGCGCACGCTCCTCCATACTCTCCCCGAGTCCGATAACCATGGTAGCTGTAGTGTTCATACCGATCCGGTGTGCGGTCTGCATGACATCCATCCACTCCCGCCATGAGCCCTTAAGCCGGCTGATCTTGCGTCGGGTGCGGTCATCCAGAATCTCTGCTCCCCCGCCGGGAAGGGAATCCAGGCCGGCCGCATGAATCTCGCGCATTACCTGCTCCAGCGGCAGGCCGGAAACTTCGACCATCTTCATAATCTCCGCCGGGGAGAAGGAGTGCATGGTGATATCCGGGAAACGCTGTTTGATTCCGCGGAGAATATCCGTATAGTAGCTGAACGGCAGATTCGGGTTGGTTCCGCCCTGCATCAGAATTTCCGTACCGTTTACAGCAATTGTCTCGGCGATCTTCTGATAGATGGTTTCATCCGGGAGCACGTACCCTTCCTCTGATCCCGGTCTGCGGTAGAATGCGCAAAAGCGGCAGTACACATCACATACGTTGGTATAGTTGATATTGCGTCCAATGACAAAGGTAGCCAGCGGATCGGGATGCCAGCGCTTCATAATCACATCTGCGGCCGCGCCCATTTTTTCAATTTCGTTGCTCTCGAACAGCCGGATTGTATCTTCCAGCCCGAGGCGTTCGCCTTTCAGCGTCTTATCCAGAATAAGATCTATCGCACTCACCGTTCGCAGCCTCCTTCAGGTTCCATATATTATGGTTGATTAAATTTTAAAAATAAACATATAAAAGCATTCGTCCTTCCATCCTAACATAATCCCGGCGGGTTGAGAAATATTTGATTTCGGCCATCCGGACGGCGGCAAAAAAAAGACAGCGGCGCATCAGCAGCGCCACCGTCTCTACTGTATATTTATTCAGCGGATACAGCCTGCTCCAGCTCCACGCGGGCTGCTTCCAGCGCCTGGCCCAGATCTGCAATCAGGTCGTCCGCATGCTCGATACCAACAGAGAAGCGCAGCAGCCGGTCATCTACCCCTACAGCATCACGGATTTCCACCGGAATATCGGCATGGGTCTGCACGGCAGGATAGGTCATCAGGGATTCAACACCACCCAGGCTTTCGGCAAAGGCGATCAGCCGGATATGACGGAGCAGCGGCTCGACGTAACGGGCATCTTTTACCTTAAAGGAGAAGATCCCGGTGTTGCCTGAGGACTGGCGGTTCTGAATTTCATAACCCGGATGATCCGGCAGCCCCGGATGGAATACTTCAGCAACAGCCGGATGCTCCAGCAGATAACGGGCAAGGGCCAGGGCGTTGCTCTCATGACGTTCCATGCGCAGTGCCAGCGTCTTCATGCCCTTCATCAGCTGATAGCTGTCATTAGGCGCAAGCACGGCGCCGAGGGAATTGTGCAGAACCGCCATTTCCGCAGACAGCTCCGCTCCCTTAGTTACAATCAGGCCTGCAAGCACATCATTGTGTCCCCCCAAATACTTGGTGGCACTGTGGACGATAACGTCTGCGCCAAGTTCAAGCGGGCGCTGAAAGAACGGGGTAAGCAGCGTATTATCAACGATGGTCAGCAGCCCGTTACCGCGGGCCCATGTACACACGGCCTCAATATCCGTAATCATCATCAGCGGATTGGTCGGCGTCTCGATAAAGACGGCCTTCGTCTCCGGACGGCGGGCCGCTTCCAGTCCGTCAAGGTCATTGGTATCCACATAGGAGGCTGTAATGCCGTACTTGGACAGAATCCGTTCCAGCAGACGGTAGGTTCCGCCATACAGGTCAAGAGAAACAACCAGGTGATCACCTTGTCCGAACAAAGCGAACACAGTGGTCAGGGCCGCCATGCCGGAGCTGCAGGCAAAGCCCGCATCGCCGGACTCCAGCTCAGCCGCAGCCGTCTCCAGCACAGAACGGGTCGGGTTTTTGGTGCGGATATAGTCAAAGCCGGTGCTTTGTCCAAGCTGCGGGTGGCGGAATGCCGTTGCATTATAAATCGGATAATTAACTGCCCCGGTTGCGGGATCTTCCTGTGAGCCTATTTGCGCAAGTCTGCTTTCAATCCTGAGTTTCTCGTCCATCGGTACGCCTCCTAATGTGGTGTTAATTGTAGAGTTGCTTCTATTTATTAAATAATAGGGCCAATGTCGTAGGGTGTCTCCTGGTATACATAGTAATTGAGCCAATTGGCGAACAATAAGTTAGCATGGGCGCGCCATACGGCCGGCGGTGTACGCTGCGGATCATCCTTAGGATAATAATGCTTCGGTAAAGCGACTTCCATACCCTTCGCGATGTCACGGTCATATTCCCATTTTAGCGAGAACGGGTCATATTCGGAATGCCCGGTTACAAAAATCTGTTTGCCGTCATGGGTTGCCACGAGATATACCCCGGCTTCCTCTGATTCAGCCAGAATCTGCAGCTCCGGATTAGCCTCAATATCCTCACGCGATACATCGGTATGGCGGGAATGCGGAACATGGAACACTTCATCAAAGCCGCGCAGTAGCTTAACATTATTATGGCTCACCGTGTGCGGGAACACTCCAAAGCATTTTTCGGCAAGGCTGACCTTCTGAACGCCGAAGTGGTGATACAGGCCGGCCTGGGCCGCCCAACAGATATGCATAGTCGATGTAACGTTGTGCTTGCTCCATTCAAAAATCTTCTGCAGCTCTTCCCAGTAGTTCACATCCTCGAACTCCAGCTGCTCAACCGGAGCTCCGGTCACAATCAGGCCGTCGAACCGGCGGTGGCTGATCTCATCAAAGGTTGTATAAAAGCTCTTCAGGTGCTCCGCAGAAGTATTCTTGGAGGTATGGGAGCTCGGGTGAAGCAGGACTACATCGACCTGCAGCGGAGAGTTTCCGATCAGACGCAGCAGCTGCGTTTCGGTTGTTTCCTTCGTCGGCATCAGATTCAGGATTGCGATCCTGAGCGGACGGATGTCCTGATGAAAGGCCTGGCTCTCATCCATTACAAAGATATTTTCTCCGGATAATATTTCTTTGGCCGGTAAACTGTCGGGAATTTTGATTGGCATTGCTGTGTCCACTCCTTAATCGAATTAGTACCGAGCTTGAACTGATTTCCATGCAAAAATGACCTTTCTCGCATGAGAAAGGTCATATAGGGTTCAGTCATATGCGCCTCTCTCATCTGCCAGAACCAACAACGGGTATGTATCCCCTGTTAGCTTCCGCAAGAATTAGCACCGTGCGTTTACACGCCGGTTGCCGGGTTTCATCGGGCCAGTCCCTCCACCTGCTCTTGATAAGATTTAGCTGTATTCAATTTTTTTCTTAAAATTCACTTTAAATCATGAACCTGCTTTTCGTCAAGTCCATACAATGCTGAAGAGCCCTTGAAATGAAAAGAATTTTGCTTGAAAGAGGCATACCCCGGCGTTATACTAGACAAGTGTTTCAAAAGGCACAATTGACGAGGAGCAGAGGTGAGAGAAGAATGGAAGGCGACCCGGGTACGCAGTTATGCGTGCAAAGTGAGCAACCACACAGGATTAACATCAGCTTGCCGGCGGCGGGAGCACCACTTCTTCATGCCCTCGAAACGTCATCCCGGCCTTAAGCACGGATTGTACTGCCGGCCAAGCTGATTTTTTCCGTGTGCTTTAATTAGCATACCCCTGGAGAAGACCGGGGACATAAGGAGTGAATCAGATGAAAATCCGGCTGGTGAACGCTGGGGTTTTTACCCCGATTGATGACATTGAAGCAACACTGACCCCGCCCGCAGAAGGGTTTTACTGGATCGATGCTGATGATGAGGACCTGGAGCTGCTCCAGCCCCTGTTCAATCTGCATGATCTTGCCGTGGAGGACTGCCTCAGCGAAGAGGAGCAGCGGCCGAAGATCGAAATTTATGAGAGCCATTATTTTATTGTAGTTAACAGCATCCGGTTTGATGATGAGGAAATTTTCCTCCGGGCGCTTAACGTATTCCTGGGCAGACATTACATTATAACTGTCACCAAACAGAAAATTCATGAGCTGCGTGTCCTTAAGCCCATCCTGTGGGAGCAGGAGGTCAGCGGGCCTGACCGCTTCCTTTACCATCTGATTGACATCGTTGTAGACAACTACTTCTCTGTCGGTGACCGGATTGAAGCGCGGATTGAGAAGCTTGAGGAAGATATTCTGATGCACACCAAGAAATCGCACCTGAGTGAGATCATCGGTCTGCGCAGTGAAATCTTGTGGCTGAAGAAGATGCTTGGACCGCAAAAGGAAGTTATCAACACCCTGAACAAAAAGGACCTGCGTCTGATCGATGACCAATTACAGAAGTATTTCAGCGATATTTATGAAAATGCGGTCAAGATCTCTGAAACCTTTGAAACCTACCGCGACCTCATGGGCAACTTGCGTGAAGCTTACCAGTCGAGTATCGCTAACCGCGCCAATGAAATTATGAGGGTGTTTACCGCCATTACAACGATATTCATGCCGCTGACCGTGATTACCGGTATTTACGGGATGAACTTTGACAATATACCAGAAACCCATTCGGAATACGGCTACTATGGCGTAATTGCCGTGATGGTTACGCTCGGCTGCGGAATGCTCGTGATTTTCCGCAAAAAGGATTGGCTATGAACGATAACGGACGAATACGCTAAGGCGAAGGCTACCGCTACTGCAAAGTATGGGGAACCTTCGCCTTTGCTATTTCTAATAGCTTGCGACTTCTCCTGCAGCCTGCAGCTGCTGGGCCCGCCGGTAACGGATGCGGATCAGCCGCAGACGCTCATAATAGAGGTCCAGCCCCTCTGCCGGAGAAAAGCTGTCCCCGTAGGCCTTATACAATGCAGGCTTCAGAAAGGAATCCCCCATCAGCTCATACGCTGTCCAGATGGCGGCTTGCTCTTCCGCTGTAACCTCCTTCAGTTCATGCTCAATCAGCTTCTCTACGGAGTAGCCCTCCTTCTCCAGCTCTTCGACCGCCTCCAGCACCTCACGCCGGCTGATTCCGCCGGCAGCCTGCAGCTGCTCCATGCCAAGCCCGTTCTCAATTCCCTGCAGCAGAATCCGCCGCAGCCGCAGCCGTTCAAGCTGCTTCTTGTATTTGAGCTCCTTCTGCTTGTAAAGCCAGGAAGAGAAGGCCTCCTCCTCTACAGCCTCATTCACCCAGTTCAGCGGATAGCTGTGCTCCCGCGGAATATCGGCGGTAATGCCCAGCCAGTCGCCGCCATACTGCGAAGCCTTGCCTTCTCCGACGCCCGGAATCTGCAGCAGCTCCTCTTCCGTGCGCGGCAGAAAGGTGCTGAGCATCCGCAGCAGGCGGTTGCTGGCGAGAATATACGGTGCCTTCCGTTCACTGGAGGCCTTGCCCCTGCGCCAGGCGCACAACGCTTCATAAACGGCTTCATTTCCGTGCCGCTCGCTGTAATACTGCAGCTTAAGCTGCTCCCGGCTGCGCTGGGCAAGCGTCTCTTCTTCATGAAACGCGCCGTCAATCAGCGGCCGGTAGCCGTCGCCCATCTTCACTGCCAGCTCATGCCTGTAGACGCAGAGCATTTCATTCCACGAGCCGCCTTCATACCAGATATGCTCATCGGTCTCACTGGTGCCGGAAAAGTCCCGCCAGCCGATCTGCCAGACGCCCTCCTCTTCACCGATCCAGAGCTGGGCATAGGCCTCCTGATCTGCTCCCGATATTCTGGACAGCCTGTTTAAAAATACAATCTGCATATGAATCCCTACTTTCGTCATCTTACAGCAGGCACACAAGTAGAACCGGCTGCGCCGTCCTAAACAGGACGGTATCCGGTTCTGCGAGAAAGATAAGGATAAAGGATTGATGAAACCTATCCTTTCTTATCTTTACGCAAAAAAAAGCACCTCTCCCACGAAAATCGTGAAAGAGGTGCTTCCTCATAAATGCTATGCTGTTAGAAACTACAATACCATATATTTCCGTACAGTCAATCCCTTTTTGAATCAGGCTCCGGCAAGCGCCAGTTTAGCCAGGCCGAGCGCTCCGGCCAGACCGGCATTGTCGCCCAGCTGCGGCGGCACGATGTAGCTGCCGATCTCCTGATTCAGTGCAGGATGCTGGACATATCCGCCAAGCAGCTCCTGCAGCTTAGCATGAATCAGCGGGAATAATTGGCTCTGCTTCATGACGCCGCCGCCCATCACGATCTTCTGCGGCGACAGCACCAGCACATAATTCATCAGTGCATGGGCCAGATAGTGGGCTTCCATCGCCCAGGCCGGATGATCGGCAGCCAGCTCGCCGGCAGGTCTGCCCCAGCGGCTGCCGATGGCTGGTCCGGCCGCCAGGCCTTCTAGGCAATCCCCATGGTACGGGCAGAAGCCGCTGTAGGTATCCTCAGGATGGCGGGGAACCAGAATATGTCCCATTTCCGGATGGGACAGGCCGTGAATCAGCTGTCCGCCGACAACAGCACCCGCACCGATACCAGTGCCTACAGTAATATACAGGCAGCTGTCCAGACCCTGCGCAGCCCCCCAGGTATACTCGCCTAGAGCAGCCCCGTTCACATCGGTATCGAAGCCGATAGGCACATTGAAATGCTCTGCCACCGCACCCACCAGATTATAGCCTCCCCAGTGAGGCTTAGGCGTAGTGGTAATATGGCCGTAGGTAGGGCTGCCGGGTATAGGGTCAATCGGTCCGAATGAGCCAATTCCGAGCGCTTCCACGTTCTTGCCTGAAAAATAATCCAGCACCAGTCCCATTGTCTCCTCAGGGGTTGTTGTCGGGAAGCTGACCCGGTCAGTGACCGTCCCATCCTCATGTCCGATTCCGCATACAAACTTTGTTCCCCCGGCTTCAATTGCTCCAAGCACTCTCACAGCAGCATTCTCCCCTCTAAAATAAAACGCTCTCTTAAGATGATTATACGTGCCTGCAGCCCATATGACAAGCGGTTGACATATAAGCGGAGCAGGGACATAATGCCCCTGCTGTTTGAGCGTTCTATAGGCTGAAGCCCTCTGCTTTCCGGCTCCGGAATGAGCGGCAGGCAGTAATGAACCGCTCTGCTGCCGCTGGATAAGATGCCAGATGAATATGGGCATACGCGGCCATAACATTTCCCTTGAGATAGCCCTCCGGCTGGCTGCCGCTGCGCCCCTTGCTCTCATAGGCATACGGCTGCTGTTCCAGTGCATCATAATGCATCACGGAATAATGAAACTCATGGCCGCGCAGCTGTTCACCCTGCTTCAGCAGCAGGCAGTCGTGAAGCGCCGTTACCTCACGATAGCCCAGCGCGGCCCGCCGCGGCTGCATAACGGCATGAGCCGGGATAATACCGGCCATCCGGTGCTCGGCTCCAGCCCGGTCGGTGATGGAGCGGGCCAGCACCATGTAGCCGCCGCATTCCGCATACAGCGGCATGCCCTGTGCCGCGGCTGCTCTCAAGCCGTCAAGGAATCCGGCATTCGCGGAGATGACCGCAGCGAACTCCTCGGGGAAGCCGCCGCCGAGATAGATACCGTCTGCCTCCGGCGGTACCGGCTCTCCGCACAGCGGGCTGAATTCAAGCAGCCGGGCCCCGGCACACGCCAGCAGCTCCAGATTGTCGGCATAATAGAAATTGAATGCTGCGTCTTTGGCAACCGCTATGACGGGAGAAGCTCCGTTAACCTGCCGGACTGTAACAGCCGGGACAGAAGGTGATCCTTCTGCCTCTATGTACTGCAGCGGAGGAGCAGCTTGCGCGATTTCCAGCAGCTGGTCCAGATTCACGCCTGCCTCCAGCATATCGGCGGCATGCCTGAACAACGGCTCCAGCTCGCCCCGTTCCAGCGCGGGCAGCAGACCCAGATGCCGCTCCGGGATGTCCAGTGCGGCATCACGCATCAGTCCGCCGATTACCGGGATGCCGCAGGCGGCTTCTATGGCCGCCTTAACGGTCCGGTAATGAGAGGGGCTGCCGCAGCGGTTCACGATGACCGCTGCAATCTGTACCCGCGGCTCCAGCTGCCGGAAGCCGAGCACGACTGCAGCCGCGCTGCGGCCCATGCTGCGAACATCCACCACCAGCAGCACGGGGCTGGCGGTGAGAAGCGCTATTTCGGCAGTAGAGCCTGTAAGCTCTGCCGCTTCTTTTCCGTCGTACAGCCCCATGACCCCTTCCGCTATGGATAGCTCTGCATCTGCGGAAGAACGCAGAAAATACTCCTGCAGATAGGAGCGGGGGGTCATCCACGAGTCGAGATTACGGGCAGGACGTCCGGTTACTGCAGCGTGGTAGGCCGGATCAATATAATCCGGGCCGCATTTGAAGCCTTGCACCTTCAGGCCCCGCCGGGCAAAGGCCCGCATCAGCCCAAGCGTCACCGTGGTCTTGCCCGATCCGCTGCCTGTTCCCGCGATAATCAGACGCGGGCGGCACTGCGGTTCACAGGGGCTTATCTCCTGAACGGTGAATTCACTGCGTTCTTTCATCTGCTTGCTCCTCCCTGCCGCCATAGGCCACTCTGGCAACGGCAATGGTTACATTGCCGCTCTTTTTCTTCGGCTGCAGCAGCTTCCCGCCGCCTGCAGACAGGATGGCAGCAGGCTCGCAGACGCCATAGGCCCCGGTTGCCTTGAACACAACCGCCGAAGGCTGCTCCAGCGGCACTGTATTCAGCTGCTCCACTGTATAGAGATCAAGCTCCCAGCCATATTTGCCGCACAGCTCCAGCAGACCGGCCTCATCGCCCTTGATCGTAATGGTAGCTGCACCCCGGACGCTTAAAGGCGACAGCTGCAGCTCCTCCAGCGTCTCCAGAACGGCCGCTTCAAGCTCGGCGGCCGCTGTCCCGCGGTTGCAGCCGAGGCCAAGCACCAGGCTGCGCGGCCGGTACACTGCGGCCGGCAGCCCGCTGAGCGCTGCTGCTTCAGCGGGCTGCAGCAGCCGGTCCGTAATGATGACCGCCGCGCGCAAAGGCAGCCGAAGAAGCTCTGCCATGTCGCCGCAGCGCCTGACATGCTCCGGCAGTGCGGCTCCCGGAGGCAGCCAGCCGGACTCTCCGGCTTCCTGCAGCACAGCAACCGGCTCGCCGTTGACCAGCGCGGCGCTTACGCCCTTTACCGGGGCGAAATCCTCCAGCCGCCAGCCGAATTCGCGGCCCAGCAGATCGGCCGCAAACACGCCCTGCACATCGGAGGCCGTCGTAATGACGGGATGGCTGTGCAGCAGCCCGGCAATCTCCAGCGTCAGCCGGTTCGCCCCGCCCAGATGGCCGGACAGCACGCTGATAACATGCTCCCCGCCCTCGTCAATCACAAGGACGGCAGGGTCGGTCCGCTTGCTCTCCAGGAGCGGAGCCATCAGCCGGACAGCAGCTCCGAGGGAGAAGAACAGAATAACCGCCTCGTACCGGCGGAACAGACCAGGCAGCAGCTCCTTCACCGGACCGTCAAATATCCGCCGCTCCCCCGGAATCTCCTCCAGCTCTCCGCTGTATTTGGCATAGCAATAGACCTCGGTATCCGCAAGCAGCCCGCCCAGCTTCAGCGCCAGCCCGATGCCGTTACGGGTAATAGCTACAGCCGCATACCGCTTAGCCATCCTGGCTGCTCCCCTGCCGGAAGCCGTGGGTAAAGGCGCGGTCATACAGCTTCGAGCGGTGGGCATCCCGGTTCACCAGCTCCGGGTCAAGCGCCCAGCCGGCCAGAATCATGGCATGCATGGTAATGCCGGCCTCCTGCAGGTCCCGCTCCAGATGCTGCACGGTCGTCCGCACGATCTGCTGATCCGGCCAGGTCGCCCGCTTGACGACGGCTACAGGGGTATCCGGGCTCCAGCCGGCAGCGAGAAATTCGCCGGCTGCATGCCCGGCCAGCGCCGCGCTGAGAAACAGCGCCACCGTGCAATGGTGAGCGGCCAGAGTACGGAGCTGCTCCCGCTCAGGCACAGGCGTACGTCCTCCGGCACGGGTCAGAATCACCGTCTGCGTCAGCTCCGGCACGGTCAGCTCGGCCCCGAGCGCCGCCGCTGATGCAAAGACGGAGCTGACGCCGGGAATAATCTCATAGCGGATGCCGCACAGCTTAAGCAGCGACATCTGCTCCAGAATGGCGCCGTACATAGCCGGATCACCGGTGTGCACGCGCGCCACGCTCCGGCCTTCCTTCACAGCCCCGGCCATCAGCTCCACCTGCTGCTCCAGATCAAGTCCGGAGCTCTGCACCACCTCCGCGCCGGGCTTCGCACTGCTCACCAGCACTTCGCTGACCAGAGAATCCGCATAGAGAACCAGATCCGCCGAGCGGAGAATCCGGCTGCCTTTGACAGTAATCAGCTCGGGGTCGCCCGGCCCGGCACCGACAATGTATACCTTAGGCTCCAGCTGAAGTCCGCTCATTTGCTCACCACCATTAAGCTCAGGTATTCCAGCTCCCGGCCGCGCAGCTCGCGGGCATCCCGCCATACCTTTTCATGCGGCGAGGTTACTTTGGTCACTACAGAGGCTTTTCCGCTGAGACCCAGCTCATCCAGCACATCAAGCACGGTATCCAGCACCTTGGCCACCTTCAGAAATACCACCGTATCATGCTGCAGCAGTGCCTCCTTAAGCGCCTCGCGGTCATCCGTCGCCGGAATAATGCCCACCCGCTGGTCGCCGTCGGCGAGCGGCTGTTCAAGGGCAGCGGCAGCACCAAGCACTGAGGAGATTCCGGGCACAGACACAATGCGCACTCCGGGATGCAGCTCCTGCATAAGCCGGGCCAGATGGATGAAGGTGCTGTAGAGATTAGGGTCGCCCTCCGTTACAAAAGCCACATCATTGCCGTGCCGCAGCTCATTCCAGCACAGCTCCACCGTCCAGCGCCATCCGTTCTCCAGCTGTACCGGGTCCCTGGTCATCGGAAAAACAAGGCCCAGCATCGTTTTCTCCTCCGCATTTACATACATGTCCACGATTTCGTGGGCGTAGGATTTCCCGCCCTTCCGTGCCGCAGGATAGGCGATAACCGGACATTCCTTAAGCAGGCGGCAGGCCTTGACTGTAATCAGCTCCGGGTCTCCCGGGCCCACACCAACCCCATAAAGTGTACCTACAGTAAGTAAGCCGGGTTCCTCCCCGGCCGGCAGCTCCTCCTCCAGGTCCAAAAACCAATCTTCAGCGCCAGCAGCCTGCTCCAGTCCCTCCACTTCGTTGTTGCCCATTCACACATCCTCCTTATATTAAAATACCGGTCTCACTGGCTCTTTCATTCAGGCTTTGACGCACTGACCACAAAGACAGGGTTCAATCCTTCAAACCGGGTCATGCCGAGAATCGGCCTGCCCCGCGACGCCTGCAGCTGTGTAACCTCCGCCCTGAGCCCCGCTGCTGCCAGCGCCGTCATACTCCCGTGCAGCGTCTCAATGGTGATCGCCGAAATAACGATAACTCCGCCCGGCCGCAGCCGCTCAGCCGCATGGGCAATAATATCTGCAAGCTCGCCGCCGCTGCCCCCGATAAATACCGCATCCGGGGCCGGGAGCTGCTCAAGCCCCTTCGGAGCCCTGCTGTGAACAATGGTATAGTCGGCACGGAATTTACGCCGGTTCGCCTCCATATTCGGCAGGTTAATGATGTCTTTTTCCACTGCATACACTTTCCCGAGACGGGCAATCCGCGCACATTCCGCGGCAACTGCCCCCGAACCGGAGCCGATATCCCACACCACCGCGTTCTCCGCCAGATTCAGCTCGGACAGCACCAGCGCGCGGACCTCACGCTTCGTGATCAGCCCTTTTTCCGGCTTGCGCTGGGCAAAGGCTTCATCGGGATAAGCAAAGCCGCGCCTGCTGCCGCCGCTCCCCGGCTGTCTGCGCAGAATAACCACATTAAGCGCTACAAACTTATGCCGGGACATGTCCTCCAGCTCCCAGAAGCTGCAGCGCTCATCCGGACCGCCCAGCCGCTCGCAGACGAAGGCCTCATATTCCTTCATGCCGAATTCCAGCAGATAAGCGGCAATCCGCGCCGGGGTGTTCACCTCATCCGTCAGCAGCGCCATCTTGGACCTGCCATCGATCCGCTGGGCCAGCCCCTTGATTGGACGCCCGTGCAGACTGATCAGCTCCGCATCCTGCCAGCTGTCACCCAGCCGGGCAAATGCAAGCTGTACGCTGCTGTAATGCGGGATAACCTCCACCTGCTGCGGCCCGAACCGGCGTACCAGATAGCCGGCAATGCCAAAAAACAGCGGATCGCCCGAAGCCAGCACTACCGTCGTACGCTTCCGGTATACTCCGTCCAGTCTTTCGACGAACCGCTCCAGCCCGCCCTGCAGAGTGATGGTTTCTCCTGTGAAGCGGGGGAAAAACGACAGCTGCCGCTCCCCGCCGCAGAGCACCCCGCATTCCTCAATGATGCGCAGACTCTGCGTTGTCAGTCCCCCGGCGCCGTCTTCCCCGATGCCTATGACGTAGATAACATTATCCACGGATTTCCGCCCTTCCCAGCCTCCGGCCCTTCATCGTAATCAGCACCATTTCCGCTGTCATGCCTCCCTCCACCTGCTTGAGGCACTGCAGACAGCCATAACGGCATAGCAGCTCAAAAAACATTTCATTTCCAGCCTCCGTCATCAAATCCACCACCTGTGAAGCGGTATTTGCACCGGCAATCTGCTGTACTGTCTCTTCATCTGCCCCCGCCTCCAGGGCAACGGCTGCAAGGAAGCCGAAATCCACCGGCGCATTTTTGGAATGAATCAGCATCGCCCCCTGCGCAACCTTGGAGTATTTGCCGGCCATGCCCACAAGCGTCACCTTCTGAAAGCCGTAGGCCTTGGCATGGCCAAGCGAGAAGCCCACATACTCCCCCATCTGGATAAAAGCTTCCTCCGGAAGCTCCGGGAACATCGCTATCGCATACTTTTCACTGCTGCCGCCTGTGGTCAGAACCAGCTGGCGGTTCCCGGCAGCCGCGGCGACCGAAATCGCCTGGACGATGCTGGCCTGATAAGCCTCGGTCGAGAACGGGGTTACCACACCCCGCGTGCCGAGGATGGATATGCCGCCGAGGATGCCGAGGCGCGGATTCAGCGTCTTCAGCGCAATGGCTTCGCCTTCCGGTACGCTGATGACCACCCGCAGCCCGCGCGCTGCGCCATGCTCCTCGAGCACCTCCGATACCGCTTCGCGGATCATCCGCCGGGGCACCGGATTAATTGCGGCTTCACCTACCGGGACAGGCAGCCCCGGCTTGGTTACCCGGCCGACGCCGTGCCCGCCGTCAATCTCTACACCCGGCTGGTCAAGCCAGCTGACCGCCGCTTCAATTCTGGCACGGTGCGTCGCGTCAGGATCGTCCCCGGCGTCCTTTATGGTGGCGCAGACTGCTGTGCCGTCCGCACCGCTGCGCTGCCAGCCGGTCAGCTCAAAGCTGTGGCTGAAGCCGGCCGGCAGCAGAAGCTCCACACTTGCCAGCTCCTCGCCTGTGATGAGCAGATGCGCTGCCCCCTTGGCTGCGGCTGCCGCGCAGGCGCCGGTGGTGTATCCCCGGCGCAGCGGCCTCTGGCTTCCGGCAGCTTCCCTGCTCCCGGTCATCGCTGCCCAAGGGAGGCTTCCGTCTCAGCAGCCCGGCGGACTGCCAGCAGACTTAGCGCATTGACCGCAGCAACCACGATCGTACTGCCGCCTTTACGCCCGATATTCGTAATGTAGGGAATATCCAGCTTGCGCAGCTCATCTTTAGATTCAGCAGCAGATACGAAGCCGACCGGCATACCGATTACCAGGCCCGGCTTGGCCTCACCAGCCTTGATCAAACGGATCAGCTCGAGCAGGGCAGTCGGTGCGTTGCCGATGACGTAAATTGCGCCCGGAGCTTCCGCACAGGCTTTGCGTGTCGCCATAATCGCCCGGGTAAGACCCTGGGCCCCGGCTGCCTCAACCACATCCGGATCGGAAATATGGACACGGACCTCACCGCCGTAACGCTGAAGCCGCTCCTTGGCAATTCCTGCCTCCACCATCCGCACATCGGCGATAACCGGCATTCCGTCCAGGATCGCCTTAATCCCGGCCTCAACTGCCTGCGGATGGAACACCAGGCTGCGTCCCAGCTCAAAATCAGCCGAAGCATGGATAATCCGCTGCACCACCGGATACTGCTCTGCAGTGAAATCGTGGCTGCCGAGCTCCTCTGTAATCATCTGAAAGCTAAGGCCTTCAATCTCCTGCGGCTGTACCGTCAGGGGCTTAAACTCTGTTCCGAAATCCACTGTTATCCCTCCCATTTCTTGACTGGCTGCCGCCGAATCCTCCATTAACCACTGCCAGAGCGGCCTCCACTGCCTCTGCAAGCCCTGCAAAGGAATGATAGACTCCCCCGTTACCGCTAAAATCAAGCTTAGGCCGCACAATGAGAATGACATACAGCCCCATATCCAGCGCAGCCCGCAGCTTTTCTTCGACAGAGCCCTCAGCCCCGCTCTCCTTGGTAATCATCACCTGTGTTCCGTATTGCCGGAACAAAGCCTCATTCATTTCCTGTGAAAAAGGCCCCTGCATAGCAATAATGTTGCGCTGCTCTATCCCCAGCCTGAGGCATTTCTCCATATTCTCCAGACAGGGCAGCAGCCTGACGGTCAGCCGGATATCAGGATCACCCAGCAGCTGCCCCGCAAATATCTCCAGCGTTTTGCCTCCGGTAGTCAGCATAACAGAGCCCTTAATCTCCTTCGCCGCACTTGCCGCCTCCTCATAGGAATGCACAATCACAAGCCGCGGATGAGAGGCAAATTCAAGTCCCGGACGCTCGTAGCGGAAGTACGGCAGGCCAAGCGCTGCCGCAGCCTGCATTGCATTGGCATGGGCTTCAAGCGCAAAGGGATGACTGGCATCCACTACGGCATGATAACCCTCCCCCTGCAAAAGCAAGCTCATTCCCTCCCGGTCCAGCCGCCCGGTTCTCGTGCTGATCCCGGCTTCCCTAAGCCGCTCCGCTGCGCTCTCCGTCACCACCGAAGCCGTCAGCGGAAGGCCGCGGCTCTTCAGCGACACCGCCAGCTCCCGCGCATCGCCCGTCCCGCACAGCATTAGAATCACCGCAGCTACAGCTCCTTCGGGCTGCCTGCCGCAGCTGTCTCTGCCGCTGCGGTTCCAGCGTGCTCCAGATTGTCCGTGATCTGTGCAGCGGACTCATGATCATGATGATGGCCGTGGTGATGACCGTGTGAATGCCCGTGATGGCTATGCCCGCCTTCTCCATGGTGATGGTGGTCATGCCCGGCTTCACCGTGACCGTGATGATGGTGATGATGATGGTGCTCAGCGGCTTCATCACGGTATCTGCAGTTATCACAATTGGCAAAGCTTTGGCCGTTCAGCACTTCATCCATCCGGTCTGTCAGCATGTCTTCCAGCAGCGGATGATTGCCGATATAGCTGCCCAGCTCCACCTCAATTCCCGGGTGAGCTGCGGCAAAGGCAGTGACCCGCTCGGTAAACTGCTGCATCAGTACGCCGGTGAACAGCAGGTACGGCTGCACAATGATTTTACGTGCCCCAAGCGCCAGACAACGCTCCAGTCCTTCATCCAGCGAAGGCTTAGTGATGGCGATGAAGCAGCTTTCCACACTTTTATATGCCGTCCGTTCCCACAGCAGCCTGGACAGCTTATAGAAATCACTGTTGGCGTCAGGATCACTTCCCCCGCGGCCCATCATTAGTACGACAGTATCCTCAGCCGGGACCGGAGCGCTCCGGAGCGTATTCTCCGGGCCTGCCGGGACTGCCTCATTAATCCGGTCCAGCACAATATCCGCCGCCCTCTCCTGTACCCCGACCGGACGGCCGTATGCAAACTGCACCTCAGGATATTTCATTTTGGCCCGGTCGATCGCCATCGGGATATCAAGCTTGGAATGTCCGGCAGCGAACAGAATAATCGGCACTACATAAATCTCCGCAGCTCCACCTGCTACACAGCGTTCAATCCCTTCAGCTATTGAAGGGGCCGACAGCTCAATAAAGCAGGTTTCGATATTCAGCCCGGGCCTGCGGGCCGCAAGACGGGCAGTAAAACCGCGTAATTCCTCATTACCGGCTTCAACCCGGCTGCCGTGGCCTACGAGCAGAATTGTTTTTTTACTGATGCTGCCGACCCCGCCGGTTCTGCGGCCTGCCGCGAGCGACCAGGGCTCAGCTGCCGGACGCAGCCGCTCATGCGGCTTCAGCGCCTGTGTCTGTGCGCCAAGATCGTACTTTCGTTCATAGCCGCGCGGCGTGACCATCAGTCCGTCATAGACCGTAGTGGCCGAGTTGCCGACAATAACCGTGGAGAGCATACCGATTTCCTCCATAGGCATTTCCTCCAGCGTTGTTACAATGATCTTCTGGCGGTCCCGGTAAGCGTTCTTGACGATGCCCACCGGTGTAGAGGGCTCACGGTAGCGCAGCAGAATGCTGCGTGCTTCCTCAATCTGCTGCGTCCGCCGGCCGCTGCGCGGATTGTAGAAGGCGATAACGAAATCCGCCGCTGCCGCTGCTTCCACCCGTGCCGCGATGCTGTCCCAGGGCGTCAGATGATCGCTCAGGCTGATGGTGCAGGAGTCGTGCATCACCGGCGCCCCCAGCAGTGAGGCACAGGACTGGATCGCCGAGATTCCGGGAATCACCTCAACTGCCACACCGCTTTCACGGTTCCAGCCGTGCTCCATCAATACCTCATAGACCAGACCGGCCATCCCGTACACACCGGCATCTCCGCTGGAGATCACAGCGATGGTCTGCCCCGCTTCGGCCCGGCGCACCGCCTCCTGGGCACGGCTGACCTCCTCGGTCATCCCGGTGCCGACAATCTCCTGATGCGTCAGCAGCGGCTTGATCAGCTCTACATAGGTGTTGTAGCCGATAACCGCCTCGCTCTCCTCAATTGCAGCCAGCGCACGCCCGGTAATCTGCTCCAGAGCACCAGGCCCAAAGCCGATAATCAGCAGCTTCCCTTGTTTCTCCATTCCTATCTCTCCGTTCTAAAATTATTCGTAATGCCGCTCCGTTCAGCTGCCAAGCAGCCGGGCCAGTGCAGCCTTGAAATCCCCGGCATTCCTTGGGGCCGGCTGTCTTGCTGTCAGCTGTCCGGGCAGGCTGTACCACAGCTCTGCCAGCAGCGGCAGCCCCAGGCCGGCGTCCCGCAGAACATCCCCGCCGGCAAAAATCTCCTCCGGCGTCCCTGCCGCCCGGCAGCTGCCCCGGTCCAGCACAATGACCCAGTCCGCCCAGCTGTATGCCAGGTTCATATCATGCGTCGCCATCACAACGGTTGCCCCGGCTGCATGTATCCTCTCCAGACCCGAGAGCAGCTGCGCTTCAGACTGCGGGTCCAGGTAGGATGTCGGCTCATCCAGCAGGATCAGCTCCGGCTCCATTGCCAGCACACCTGCAAGCGCCGTGCGCTTTTTCTGTCCCAGACTGAGCTGATGGACGGGCTTGTCTCTGATCTCCTCCAGATTCAGCAGTCCGAGCACCTCATTACAGCGCTGCCGGATCTCTGCCTCGCCCATTCCGGTGCCGCGCAGGCCGAAGGATATATCATCCTGCGGGGTGCTCAGAATCAGCTGCTGCTCCGGGTCCTGGAACACAAGGCCGGCCCTGCGGCGCAGCGCCGCCAGCTCCTTCCGGCTATAAGCCAGCCGTCCTCCCGCAACCGTAATGCTGCCCTCCTGCGGGCGCAGAACGCCGACCGCATGCAGCAGCAGCGTGGATTTGCCTGAGCCGTTACGGCCGAGCACTGCTGTCCGGCTGCCCTTCGGCACTGTACAGCTCAGCCCCCGTAGCGCCGGCTCAGCTGTATCCGGATAACAGAATAAGACACCGTCAAAAGCCAGATTGTATTCCATCGTTAATGTAATCTCCTTCATTCCGTGCCTTCTCCGGCCGGATATCCTCTAGTGGCTGACTATCCACCACTGCGCAAGCAGCAGCAGCGCTATCCCGGTATACGCCCGGATAGTGAATTTGCGCGGTACCGGCCGCGGCTGATAGGGCGGCAGCATAATCTCCCCCGTATATCCGCGGGTCATCAGCCCCTGCGCCAGCCCGTAATAACGGTGCATGGTACCGGCAAAGAGCGTTCCGGCCATGGCTGCCGTCTCACCCAGCTTATCCCTGAAGCTCCTTTTCCCGCCGCGCAGTCTCCGGGCCAGCAGCATACCATGGGCGGTATCGCTGAGAATAAACAGGAACCGGTACATAATCAGCATCAGCTCCAGTACAATCTGCGGCAGCCGCAGCCTGCGGAGCACCTGCAGCAGCTCAGTAAAAGGTATTGTAAAAATAATGAACAAAAAACAGCTCATACAAGCCGCAATTCTAACCAGCAAGTACCCTGCGCGCTGCAGGCCTTCAGCCGTAATATAAAGGGGCAGAGCCGGGAGCTGATACACCCCGGCCGCAGCTCCGGCTGCCGGATGACCGAGCTCCAGCAGGAGCGCCGGCATGCCCAGAATGTAGAACAGCAGCGCCGTACCGGCCAGCAGCCCGTAAGCACGCAGCGGAATCCGGGCATATACGGTGCACCATACAACCATCCAGGCGGCAATGATGCCCTGCAGCGCCGGATGCAGCGTATAGGACAGGATGAACATCACTGCAGCGAAGGAGCTTTTCCACATTGGAGAAAGTGCACGCAGCGCGTTACTTCCGGACAAGGCATCAATTCTTCTGATCATTCAGCTTCTGCTTATCCTGCCTGCCCCGCAGCAGCCCGATAGAATATCCGATCACTCCGGCTCCGATTGCTGCCTGCAGCGCAAACAGCATGCTTTCGGTTTCACCGGGCAGCTCGGTCAGCGGCTTGAACCAGGGCTCATAGCTGGGGTCAATCTCGCTGATCACACCCTCCGCAGCATCATCGGCCCCGCCGAACTCCCCGTTTACAAACAGCAGCGGCAGCACGACCAGCAGTACGACCGCGAGCAGCATCAGACCGTTTTTCCACATGGTTTTCATTACAGGCTTCCCCCCTTGGCTTGCCGCTTTAACAGCGACAGCTCATTCGGACTGTACGACTTCAGCCAGTTCCACAGCAGCACTGTCAGCAGCCCTTCACTTACCGCAAGCGGAATCTGGGTTACAGCAAAAATCCCGCCGAACTTCATCAGTGAACCCAGCACCCCGCCATCCGCCGACGGGAAAGCAACAGCCAGCTGAAATGAAGTCACTGCATAGGTCGTCAGATCCGCGACCGCTGCGGCACAGAATACAGCCAGCTTTTCACGGTTACCGGATTTCATGATCAGCCTATACACCGCATACCCGGCAAACGGTCCGGCCACCGCCATTGAAAAAGCGTTCGCCCCAAGCGTCGTTATCCCGCCGTGCGCCAGCAGCAGCGCCTGGAACAGCAGCACCACCGAGCCGACCACACTCATCGGCAGCGGTCCCAGCATAATGGCGCCGAGCCCGGTTCCGGTCGGATGGGAGCTGCTGCCGGTAACGGAAGGCATTTTGAGCGCTGACAGCACGAAGGTAAAGGCTCCGGACAAGCCGAGCAGCAGCTTCAGCTCCGGGTTGTCCTTGGTCATTTTTTTCAATTTGATAATGCCCAGAATAAAGAACGGGATAAACGCCGCCCACCAGAAAACAGCCCAGCCGACCGGCAAAAATCCCTCCATAATGTGCATCGCCGCAGCCGTCCCCGGTTCATTCAGCAAAAAATAGACGGTAAATACGGCAACCAGGACCGCAAAGCTCCAAGCTCCTCGTTTCTTCATTTCTTTTCCTCCCAAGTTTTCATGATTGGTACAGCTGCAAACCAAAAACTCCCGCCCCTCATGGGTCGGGAGTGATATGTACGTCATCAGGCATGCAAAAAAGAGGCCTCCCGCGCCAATAGCAGGACTTCAACCCAGCGGCAGCTGGTGCCTTCATTTCTACAGCCTATTCGTACACCGCTCCTATCCGCGTAGAGTCATGGTGTCCGCTCGCAAGGTAGGTCTCCTGGCTCGAAATACAAACGCCCTGCCCCGTCTTCCCCGGTCCTTACCCGAGTGACATGCTGGAGCCCGGCTCTTTCTTACAGTGGCGGGACCGCTCGGGAGTTGCACCCGATTCCCTGTTACCCCTTGCTGCAGCAAGGGCACCTTGTTCGCTGGCTATTTTGTCGTGTACATTATATTAAGCCTGAGCCGGACTTGTCTGTGATAAAAGTGAAGCCGGATTTAACTTGTATTAATTCCATTTAACTAATATAATTATTAATTAGTTAATATGTATCGGAGGTTTACCATGAAACTTGATCTTACCGAAGAGTCTCTGCCGGTCTATGAGGCGTTGTCCAGCTCTGTGCGGCTGCATATGCTCCGGCTGCTTGCCGTTCAGCCGATGAACGTTAAAGAGCTGGCCGGTGCCGTTAATCTGAGCAGCGCCATCATGACCATGCACGTCCGCAAGCTGGAGGCCGCCGGACTGATCCGCACCCATATGGCTCCCGGCAAAAGCGGGCTGCAGAAGATTTGCTCGCTGGCCGCCGAGCGGGCAGAAATCCTCTTTCCTGCACCGGACATTGAGCAGCGCAAAGCACACCGCAAGGAGATTCCCGTCGGGCATTATTCAGACTTCCAGATTGAACCGACCTGCGGGCTTGCAACCACTGCGCAGGTGATCGGCAGCTTCGACGATCCGCGGTATTTCTGGGATATGGAGCGGATGAATGCCGGTATTCTCTGGTTCGGCAAGGGCTTCGTCGAATACAAAATCCCCAATTTCCTCTTATCCAGCCAGCAGCCGGAGGAGCTCATCATTACGATGGAGATCGCCTCTGAGGCGCCGTCGATCAATAACAACTGGCCTTCAGACATCACCTTTACCCTGAACGGCACCGTACTCGGCTTCTGGACAAGTCCCGGTGATTACGGAGACAGCCGCGGCAAGTATACTCCCGCCTGGTGGCCGGCGCTGACCAACCAGTACGGGCTGCTCAAGCAGCTGCGTGTCACGCCGAAGGGAACCTTTATGGACGGCCTTAAGCTCTCCGATGTCACACTCGGCCAGGTCGGGATCCGTGACAAGCAATGGACCTTCCGGCTCTCCGTCGAGGAGAACGCCGAGCATATCGGCGGGCTTACCCTGTTCGGCAAAGGCTTCGGCAATTACAACGATGACCTGGTCATCGAGCTGTTCTATACAGACGGCAGCGCAGCTGCGGAGCCGGCGGAGTAACAATAAGACCCGTAACACAATCAGCAGCACAAAAAAGCGGCAGCC
Organism: Paenibacillus sp. FSL R7-0273; assembly: GCF_000758625.1. Lineage (NCBI taxonomy): Bacteria > Bacillati > Bacillota > Bacilli > Caryophanales > Paenibacillaceae > Paenibacillus > Paenibacillus sp. FSL R7-0273. Next base: position 2,118,253 of record NZ_CP009283.1, on the reverse strand, counting down.
ATGGAGGTTATTTCCCGTCCATGACTGCCGCTTTGCTGTATAATGCGGGCTGTCAGCCCGACTGTTTAAGTGAACCCTGACCTGTCCGGACACTTAACCCTCCGCAGGCATCGGCTGCCACAGCCCGCCTCCCGGCAGCGGACAACCGCGCGCTTTGAGCCGCGCGACGACCGGAATGATGCAGCCGCAGGCTGTGCAGGTCACACCGTCCTGCAGCTTGGGACATGCCGAACAGAGGGCATAACGGGCAGCATATACCTCCTCCGGAGCGGTGTTGTCCGGATTGAACATGGAGGAGGCCAGAATCCGGGCAATCTGCGCCTCCGTTACCTTGTATTCTTCCCGGCAGCCTTTGCAGGCGGAAGCTGTGCTCATCTCTGAATCCCCGCCTTAAGCCTTCTGCTTGATGGCCAGCACCGTAACCGACATTGGAGGAAGCTCCAGGCTAAGAATACCTTTATCCAGCTGGAAGGAAGTAAACGGCTGTGGAGCTACCGCTTCAGGCTCACTAAAGGTATTATGGGCATCCATTGCCGAAGCAGCCAGCGTTGTGCCTGTAACTTCAACGTCCTCACCAGCCAGTCCGCGCAGCTCCAGCGGCAGCTTGGCCGCTGCAGCGTGGTTCAGGTTACACAGGCTCACATGAATGACGCCCTCCGCATCCACGGAAGCAGAAGCCGATACCTCAGGAATCTCACGGCCCTCGAAGCTGTAGGCACCGCTCTCCACTGCCAGATCCAGCAGCTGCGCATCCTGATGCACCTTGTACATGTTGAACACATGATACGTAGGAGTCAGAAGCATTTTCTCGCCTTCGGTAAGAATGACAGCCTGCAGCACGTTGATCGTCTGGGCGATGTTCGCCATCCGTACCCGGTCGCTGTGCTTGTGGAAAATATTCAGCGTAAGTCCGGCCACCAGCGCATCGCGGACCGAGTTCTGCTGGTACAGGAAGCCAGGGTTCGTTCCCGGCTCTACATCATACCAGGTACCCCATTCGTCAACGATCAGGCCGACGCGCTTCTCCGGATCGTATTTATCCATAATGACACTGTGGCGGGTAACCAGCTCATCCATGCGGAGTGCCGCTTCCAGAGTAGAGAACCACTCCTTGGCCTCAAAGCCTGTAGCTGCACCCTTATTATTCCATACACCGGTCGGAATAGTGTAGTAATGCAGAGTCAGTGAATCCATAAACCGGGTTGCCTCACGCATGAGCACTTCCGTCCAGTTATAGTCGTCCACATTCGCGCCGCATGCAATCCGGTGAATCTTGTTGTCACCGTAGTTGCGCACATAAGTCTGGTAACGCCGGTACAGATCGGCATAATATTCCGGACGCATGTTGCCGCCGCAGCCCCAGTTCTCATTCCCCACGCCAAAATAGGATACGTTCCACGGCTCCTCGCGGCCGTTCTCTGTACGCAGCTCAGCCATCGGGGACACGCCGTTAAAGGTTAGATACTCCACCCACTCGGACATTTCCTGAACAGTGCCGCTGCCCACATTGCCGTTGATGTAAGGCTCACATTCCAGCATGGCGCACAGCTCCATAAATTCATGGGTGCCAAAATGGTTGTTCTCCACCGTGCCGCCCCAGTGCGTATTAATCATCCGTTTGCGGCCTTCGCGCGGACCGATGCCGTCCTTCCAGTGATACTCGTCGGCAAAACAGCCCCCCGGCCAGCGGAGCACCGGAATTTTGATTTCCTTAAGCGCTTCCACAACATCGTTGCGGATACCCTTTGTATTTGGAATCGGGGAATCCTCTCCCACCCAGATCCCTTCGTAAATACAGCGTCCCAGATGCTCGGAAAAATGACCGTAAATATTGCGGTTAATCGTGCCTTTGCGGATGTCTGCATTCAGTACTGCTCGCTGAGTCATAAAAAAATGCCACCTCTCATTAGTTAATATAAATATTAATTATTAAACTTATATATTAATATTATAAGCATTGCCAGTTCCTTCCGTCAATCTTTAAATCATGGCTCACATTGTTCCGGCTAATCTCGAAGTGCTATTATAGCAGTGACGGCTTACAGCCAAATAAAGCAGACATGGAGAAAAATTATGATCAGACCCATTTGTAAAGATATGATTATCCTGAGCCAGAAGTCCGTTCCGGCAACTAAGGAGGACCTCCAGGTGCTGGATGACCTGCTGGACACGCTGCGGGCAAATGCTGAGCGGTGTGTGGGCTTGGCAGCTAACATGATCGGTGTAAATAAACGCATCATTGCCTTCAGCATCGGACCGGTTCACGTAGGCATGATTAATCCGGTTATCACCAAACGTAGCGGCGCCTATGAAGCAGAGGAAGGCTGCCTCTCACTGGAAGGCGTTCGGCCCGCTACACGCTATAAGTCCATTGAGGTAGCATTTCTGGACCGCAATTTTAAGCAGCAGAAGCAGGTCTTCAGCGACTTCACAGCCCAGATTATCCAGCATGAGGTTGATCACTGCGAGGGCATTATTATTTGAGACGGGTATGATCACAAAAACGCCTCCGGACCGCAAACGGTCCAGAGGCGCTTTTTTATTAGAGCAATTTAACCCAGATCCCCAAGCTCAATCTGTACGATCCCGCGCTCATCACGGGCCTCGGCGATGCCCCCGATCAGATGCATCAGGCTGCCGAACTCCAGCTCCTGGAATTTGCGGGCTGCCGTGTCGCGCTGCAGCTCCCACAGGCACTCTGCCAAAGTGCAGACCACCGGCACATCACAGCGGATTTCCGCCAGCTCGCGGGACAGATGCAGCATGTCCAGATCGGCTTCGATTTTGGAGCGTACGCCCTTAGGCAGTGCCTCCAGATTCTCGATTACGCCCTCCACGCTGCCGTATTCGGTCAGCAGCTTCAAGGCTGTTTTTTCGCCGATGCCTTTGACTCCCGGATAATTGTCACTCGTATCCCCCATGAAGCCCTTGAGATCGATGACCTGCCTTGGCGTAAGGCCCTTTTCCTCCAACAGCTCCGCCGGATCATACACCTTATAGTTGGAGCGGCCTTTTTTCATAATAATAACCTTGACGTTGTCTGTAACCAGCTGCAGCATATCATGATCACCGGTGAGAATGTAGACCTCGGACTCCCCGCCGTAGCAGGCAGCCAGTGTGCCGATGCAGTCATCCGCCTCATAGCCGGCCAGCCCGATATTGGGAACGCCAAGCTCCGCTACCACTTCTTTTACCAGATCAAACTGCGGAATCAGCTCCAGCGGCGCTTCAATCCGGTTCGACTTGTAGCCGTCATACTTCTCCGTACGGAAGGTCCCCTTGCCCATATCCCAGCAGCAGACCACATGGGAAGGCTCAAACGTGCTTACCGCGTCGAAAAAATACTGCAAGAATCCGTACACCGCATTGGTCGGAAGCCCGGCCTTCGTTTTGCGGATATATCCTCCATAAGAGGTCGCATAAAAGGCCCGGAACAGCAGAGCCATTCCATCGACGATCATTACCCGGCCCGTTGTTTCTGAACTCATGTGTAACCTCTCCTTATTGTCTGTTTAATTAGTCTGGATTAATGCTGATTTTGCTCTAATGCTATTATTCGGTGCTGCTCCAGGCATCCGCATATTGCTCTTCTTTGTAGCCTACAGTGACCTTTTTACCGTCTGTGACCACAGGACGCTTGATCAGCATTCCATGACCTGTCAGCAGCTCAAGCTGCTCATCCTCACTGAGGCCGGCCAGCTTGTCCTTGAGGCCCAGCTCCTTGTACACTTCACCGCTCGTATTAAAAAACTTCTTCAGCGGCAGGCCGCTGTTCGCCACCAGCACACGAAGCTCTTCTACTGTAGGAGGCTGCTCGGCAATATGCTGCAGGTCAAGCTCATGCCCCTGCTCCTTCAGCCATTTCACCGCACTGCGGCAGGTACTGCATTTCGGGTATTGATAGACTTTTAAGTGACTCATGACTTACTCCTTAGGTAAATGTTATGTCCGGGACTGGATCGTTCATCTTACAACGAACCGTCCCTCTTTAACGAAATTTAGTTGAAAAATAGTCATCTATTTCTCCAAAAATCCACGCCAAAACGAAATTAGGTGGAAATTTGTTACTTAATTCCGGCGCTAGCTCTATAAATGGCCTAAACGGCGCAGTTAGGTTACCTTTTTCCACCTAATCAGCAATAGCAGCTGTAAAAACTCAAATTAGTGGTCGATAATCCAACTAATCCGGCCTCAGCTGAGTGAGGATGCACTCTTCGGCCATACACCATACGCGCCAGCCTCGAGGCTACTCGCCGCCGGCATCCTGGCGCAGCCTCTGCTCCAGCAAGGCCATATCCGGCGGCAGCGGTGCTTCAAACACCAGCCCGGCCAGCCCGACCGGATGCCGGAACGACAGCCGCACCGCATGCAGCGCCTGGCGCGGAATCGCCGCATCCAGCTCCGCTATGCCCGCGAGCTGCCCTGCTTCCTCTGCCGTCAGCTGCTGCGCGGCAGGCAGCTCCGGTTCAGCCGGCTCATGTGCTGCGGCCGGCAGCACAGCGTCTGCCTCACCGGCGGCGCCCTCCAGCCGCTCCCCGCCCGGGCCCCGCCCGTACAGCGGGTGCCGGTACATGCCGTCGCCGATCAGCGGGCAGCCGACCGAGCTCATATGCACCCGGATCTGGTGGGTGCGGCCGGTCTCCAGCTTCAGCTCGACCCGTGCCGCGCGGTCTCCATAGACCTCCTTGACCTCATAGCGGGTCAAGGAGGGATAGCCGTCCGGCGTCACAATCCGCCGGTGCGGCTCTGCCGGGTCCCGGTCGATGGGACCATCGATATCGCCGGCAGGCGAAGCAGGCACTCCGTGCACAAAAGCGGCATAACGCTTGTCCACCGTGCCGGCGATCATCTGCTCGGAGATATGCTGGTGGCTGTAAGGGTTCTTTGCAATTACCAGCACGCCGGAGGTCTCCTGATCCAGCCGGTGAACCGGCCGGAAGCGGTACTGTTCCCCTTTTGCCGCCCAGTAGTGAACTACTCCGTTAGCCAGTGTATCTGTGTAATGCCCGTGCGTCGGGTGTACAATAATCCCTGCGGCTTTGTTGACTACCAGCAGGTGCTCATCCTCATAGAGGATATCAAAGGGGATGTCCTGCGGCAGGATGTCGACGGACGTCTCCTGCTCCATCCGGATCTCCACCCGGTCACCGCCGGCAACCTTAACACTGATGTAGACACGTTCACCGTTCAGCATAATGCCCTGCTCGGTCATTTTGAGCCTGGACAGCAGCTTGCGGGAGACATCCATCCGCTTCTGCAGAATGGTTTTGAGCAGCCAGCCGTCCTCGGACTGCGGCACAATATAGGTTATCGGCGGGTAGTAGCTGCTCATTTTATTTACGGAACACCTTTTTGCTGCGCACATATTCCACATCAGCAATTCCCAGCCTTGTATTTGCCGCCCGCGCCAGCGCGAAGAAATAATCCGACAGCCGGTTCAGATAGATAACCGCCTCCGGATTAATGTCTGCGCTGCGCCCAAGCGTAACCGCGCGCCGCTCCGCCCGCCGGCAGACTGTGCGGCAGACATGCAGCACTGAGGACAGCTGGCTGCCTCCCGGCAGGATGAAGCGCTCCAGCACCGGATTCTCCGCCTGCAACTGGTCAATCCAGCCTTCCAGGCGGACAGCCATCTCGCTTTTCACCTTATACTTATTCTCGCTCAGCTTCACAAAGGCCAGATCCGAGCCGCAGTCGAACAGCTCGTGCTGAATCTCCAGCAGCTGCTCCCGCACATCACTGAATTTCTCATCCTCCATCAGGCTCCGGGCCTGCCCGACAAAGCAGTTCAGCTCATCTATCGTTCCATAGGCCTCAACACGGACATCATCCTTGCCGACCCGGCCGCCGATCACCGAAGTCTCTCCTTTATCCCCCGTACGCGTATAAATCGCCATAGTGTTCTTCCTCCCCCTCAGCACAATAAATCACATAATTATAGTGTAATCGCATCTGTACAGATTAGGCAAATAAAGCGCGGCATTTCTGCCATGTAAATAACTGCCTCAGCATTTTTGCTTGTACGCCCGTTCAGTATCCAATCCAGATTAGCAAGGAATTATTTGGTTAATATAGCGGTAAACAAGCTCCCAGGGAGGCTGATAGTGATGCGTGTACGAATAAATCCGAGGATTGAGCCTGCCGAAACGGGAAATCAGCCTTATCCGTTAGTTTTCCGTATGTCGCGCTATCATTATGTAATTGCCGCCTGTACCATTCTTATGTCATTATTTTTTATCGGGTACGGCTTATATCAGGCTGAAACCGGAGCATTATTACTGCTGGTCAGCCTCGGCGCCCTGTTTCTGCTGCTCAGCCTGGCTTATATTTTTCAGATCAGCAATTCCTTTGTGGAACTGGACAACAAGACAATGCGTTACAGGGAATACAAAAAAATCGTTACGCTTGATCTTGACCGAATCTATGTGGAGCTGAACGAAGGCGCATTTTTCGTATACAGCCCCCAGCATTCGCGAATTATCATAGGCAGCCAATACAGGAATGCAACGCTGCTGCACTCCCTTTTGTACAAGCACAGTGAAGAGAACACCTCGCGGGCGGACGCGGCCTTCATTGAGGATTATAACGGCTATAAGAGCTTTAGCGACAAAATATCCGGCGATAACCGGCGCAAACAGCGGAGGAATGACGTGCTTCTGGTGCTGCTATTTATCGCGGCCAATATTTTTAATTATTACAGCAACCCGGAACGGGAGCTGGTTGATTATTTTCTGTTCTTTATCCTGACGCTTGTGAGCTCCGGGGTGGCGATTTATACCGGAAGACGCAGGGCTGCACGCAGGAACGGACAATAAGCTTCAGGGCTTGAGCGGTTACAATAGGTCTCTTTTGAGAAAATCAATCATTTCCCGGTGCACGCGCTCCGGCTGCTCATGATTAACACCGTGACCTGAGCCCTGAATGACCTTGTAACGGAAATTGCCGGCGTCCAGTACGCTTGTGAAGTCCTTTTTCCGGTCCAGCTTGTAATCCCCGAGCACAAAATACAGCCTCTCCCGCACACCGGCTGCCTTGGCCTGGTCATATAACTGCAGCTTATGTACAAACATCGCCTGCTGGTTGTGATTCTTCATTAGAAGGACTATATGCTCAGCCACTTCTGGATGCTTTTCGGACAGGCGGGATTCCGGTGAACTGAGCTTGCCCACCACCCTAAGCAGATTTTTACGGGTCGGCACAAGGAGCTCCGGGAACATCATCGTAAGCGTCTGCAGCATGCTTTTTAACGGTGCAGTGACCATCCCGCCTTCCATACAGACAGCCTTCAGCACCCTATCTGGCTCGTTAACCGTGTAGTTAAAGGCCATATACGCCCCGTTTGACACGCCTGCCGCATAAAATTGCTCCAGTCCCAGTCCGTCAGCCACCCTGCTGATCCAGTCCACCTGATTAAAGGCCTGTTTAGTGAAGCTGGCATCCGGCATACTTTTGCCGGGACCGCCCAGTGTATCGACCGCAATACAGTAAAAATGCTGTGACAGCGCCTTCATATTCAGCAGCCACATCACCGCCGAATTATCACCTACACCGTGAAACAGCAGCAGCGGCGGCAAAGCGGCATCACCAGCCGTGATGATATGGGTTGTCCCGTATGGCGTAGCAATATCAAGCTCCTGAAAATCCACCCCCCACTGTCCTAAAAGCTCATCATAGGACTGCAGCACCTGTATTTTACCGGCCTCGCTTTTGAATACCTTGACCATGACCATTCCGCCCTTCGGTTAAGTTAGTCATAAAAAAAGAGCCCGAAGGCTCTCCCTATAAAGGGGATTTCCACATAAGCCAGGCTTAGTGGTAGGCTCCCCTCATATATTCATTAATTTTGCGGTCCAGCAGACAGCTGATCTCAATGACAAGCTCGGAGGTAAAGGATTTCTCCTGGACAAATATCTGCTCCATTCTGCTGCGGAGAACCAGAATTTCATCTTCCAGTGTCCGCTTGCGCGCAGCAGCATCAACAGCAGAATGCCCGCTCTGCGGATAGCTTCCCCCGCCGTAGGGAGACAGGTAACAATCGCCTATGAGCATCATTCGTTCCCCCTAATGAAATGGAATAGTAAAATAATACCATATACTAAGAAGAAGTGCCATTGATTGCTATCCTCCGGCTCACCGCAATAACAGCTGTCCTATTCCGTCCGCTCCCGTTCCAGCTGCTGGACAAAAGCACCGATCCGCTCGATGGCCTCATTCAGCTGTGCTACGGATGTCGCATAGGAGCAGCGGAGATAGCCTTCGCCGCCGAGACCGAACACACTGCCCGGTACTGCCGCAACTTTGTACTCCATCAGCAGGCGCTGGGCAAACTGGTCTGAAGTAAGGCCGGTCCGCTGGACGCTCGGGAATGCGTAGAAAGCGCCCTGCGGCTCATGGCAATCCAGGCCGGCCTCGCGCAGGCCCTTGACGATCAGGCGGCGGCGCTGGTTATAGGAATCCGTCATCCGGTCCTTCTCCTCCATCCCGTTAGTAAGCGCCTCGAGAGCAGCTACCTGGCCCATGGATGGGGCGCACATCACGGTGTACTGGTGGATCTTCAGCATCGCGGAGATCAGATCAGGATGCCCGCAGGCATAGCCCATCCGCCAGCCGGTCATGGCAAAGGCTTTGGAGAAGCCGCTGACCAGAATCGTCCGGTCCATCATGCCGGGCAGCGACGGGAAACTTACATGATTGCTGCCGTAGGTCAGCTCGGCGTAAATCTCATCGGAAATGACGATTAGATCATGCTTCTCGACTACCTTGGCAATCGGCTCCCAGTCCTCACGGGTCATGATGGCCCCGGTCGGATTGCTCGGATAACACAGGATCAGGATCTTCGAGCGCGGTGTAATCTTGGCTTCCAGATCTGCAGCCGTTAATTTGAAGTTATTCTCGCCAAAGGTTTCGATTCCGACCGGAATTCCTCCGCCGATGGCTGTAATCGGGGAATAGGAAATATAACACGGCTCAGGAATCAGAATTTCGTCTCCGGGCGAGATCAACGCGCGGAGCGCCAGGTCGATTGCTTCACTGCCGCCTACCGTTGCAATAATCTGGTCGGCAGGGTTATAGGTAACGGCAAACCGGGAATGCAGGTAATTGGCGATTCCTTCGCGCAGCTCCGGCATCCCCGCATTCGAGGTGTAGCCGGTAAAGCCTCTTTCCAGTGAATAAACGCAGGCTTCCCTGACATGCCAAGGCGTCTTGAAGTCGGGCTCGCCGACACCGAGTGAGATGATATCCTTGCTGCCTGCGGCCAGATCAAAGAATTTGCGGATACCTGACGGCTGGATCTGCTGCACCAGCGGCGCCAGATAGGAATTCATGGATTTGCCTGATTCTCCGGTCTGCTTCTGATTATTCGTGATCATATGATTACTTCCTTTACGGAGATATCAGCAGACGGTTGTCCTCTTCATGCTCTTCAAAGATGATACCGTCCTGTTTGTATTTTTTGAGCGTAAAGTTGGTTTTGGTGGATAGCACCGAATCAATCGGCGACAGCTTCTCGGATACGAAATTGGCGACCTCACGGAGATTGCGTCCTTCGACTTCGACCAGCAGGTCATAGGCGCCGGACATCAGATAGACCGATTTCACCTGCGGGTACAGATAGATGCGCTCCGCTATGCCTTCAAAGCCGCGTCCGCGCTCAGGTGTAATCTGCACTTCAATCAGCGCAGTAACCCGCTCATCGCTCACTTTATCCCAGTTGACGACAGTCGCATATTTTACGATAACATGATCCTTTTCCATCTGCTCAATCGCCGTCTTAACATCTTCTTCCTCCGCTCCAAGCAGGGTCGCCATCAGCGCCGCAGAGCTCCGGGCGTCCTCCTTAAGCAGTTCCAGCACTTTCCTCTTTAATTCGTCCATTTCCTTCATGCCTTCCCCCCGGATAGTTCGCCTGCCGCCTTACATCTTCAGCGCGGCACCAGCGAAAAGAGTTTAATACTAATATGACACGAAAATGTCGCTTCTGCAAACAAAATCACCTTGCGTGAGTCCCGCTGCTGACCGTACAGCTTATTCATACATGGGCTCCGCCACTATCCTCAGCAGCAGAAAAAGCCCGTTCTGCCGGGATTCCCGGTATGAACGGACTCTGTACAGCTCTTAAAAGCAGCAGTATTTACTATGCTTCACCGGCCGCCGGGCAGGTTTACATATAGTAAGGGTTGTGATTCTGAACATTCGGCTGATGCGCAGGTATTCCCGCCTGGTTGTATGCTCCCGCGCCGCCTGTTTTCTGCTGTACAAACTGCTGGCATTTCGCCTGCGTCTGATGGGCGGTCTGGATCTGCTTATCCACATCCTGGCGCAGCGCTTTACCCGGTGCAGTGTACATGTTCAGCTGAGACATCTGGGTATAGAGCTCTCCCTGCAGCCGCAGCGTGTCCATGGTCAAATCATTAAAGGTCCGGCGGACAGTCGGACAATTCGATTCGGTTGCAGCGGTTGTATATTCGCGCACTGTGCGCTTCAAATCCGCCAGCACAGTATTCAGCAAGTCCTCATCTGCCATAAATGCGGTTCCGTTTTGTGCGTACACTAGCATTACCTCCTGTTTTTTGGATATAGATTCCGTACTAAAAGAAATTCATGTCATTATTGCGGCTGTGCCGGCGCGTATTGCTGGTGCTGCTGCATCAGCTGAATCAGCGTATTCATGTGCTGGGAATGGCTCTGGATCTGCTGAACGCAAATCTGCTGCACCGTCTGGTTCTGGGTTGTACCTGCGGTGGCAGCCAGCTGCTTGATGAGCAAATCCTCATTGGAGATGGAGTCAGCGATGTATTCCAGTTCCTTGCCGCTTAACGCCTGCATTTGGTTTGAGTGCATTCTGTAATTCCCTCCTTCTTAATGTACAAGCAGTCCTTATTATGCCGCTGGTGCTTCAAGTTTATGTAGCAGCCGTACCTTACCCGTCATCAAAATAAAATGGTCCTGCCTCCTGTGCATCAGTACAAACAGGACTGCCAATACTACCCTATCGGAATCTCACTAAGGAGAGAGACATATGAGACTTAACAGCGGAAAGATGCCATGGGAAGCCACTTTAAGCGGCTGTCCGGTTTATCCTTCACTGGAGGAGGACCTATCCTGCGACTGCCTGATCGTCGGCGGAGGCATGGGCGGGGCCATGATGGCCTACCGCTTGTCGCTCAGCGGAGCTTCAACCGTCCTGATTGATAAAAGAGCGGTCGCCGGCGGAAGCTCCCACGCCAATACCGGCCTGCTGCAGATCGCCAATGATAAAACGCTGACTTCATGCATCAATACATTTGGTGAAGCTAGCGGTGTACTGTTCTATAAATTATGCCGGGAAGCTTTGGATAAAATTCTGGACCTGCCTGGCAAGCTTGATATCGATACCCAGATCATTCCGCGCAGCAGCCTGCTCTACGCCAGCACGCCGGAGGATGTTCCGCTGCTCCGGCAGGAGCACGAAACGCTGACCACCCACGGATTTCATTCGGAGTTCTGGGATGCAGACATGATCGGGGCCCATTACTCCTTCTCCAAACCTGCAGCCTTGTATTCCAAGGGTGATGCCGAAACGAACCCGTTCCGGATGGTCCACAGTCTGATTGACAAGGCACATTCCGGCGGTGTCCGTATTTATGAGCATACCCGTGCTGTTCGTTATGAATACCACGCTGACGGGGTTACCTGCTATACAGACCGGGGCAGAATTTTTGCCAAAAAAGTCGTATTCGCTATGGGCTATGAGACCCAGGAGATGAAAAAGGACCGCGGTGCAGAGCTGATCAACACGTATGCCATTAAGACCCGCCCGCTGGCCAAGCTGCCTAAATGGCATGAGCAGAGCCTGATCTGGGAAACGGCCCGGCCCTATCTTTATTTCCGGACCACACCTGACGGCTGTATTATTGCCGGCGGCAAGGATGAGCAGCTTACTGACCCCGAGCGGCGCGAGGTCCGGGTGCTCTCCCAGTGCCGGCAGCTGCTGGAGGAGGTTGCGGCGCTCTTTCCGGAGGCTAAGGGTGTTGAGACTGAGTATGCCTGGGGTGCTCTTTTTGGCACCACGCGGGACGGACTCCCGTTGATAGGCCCGCACCCGGATTATCCGCATTCCTATTTCATTGAAGGCTACGGCGGCAACGGAACGGTCTACAGCTTAATTGCAGCCGAGCTGCTGGCGGATACGCTGGCCGGCCGCCACCGGCCGGAGCTTGAGCTGTTCTCGCTGACCCGGAGCTCCAAGCCGGTGCCGGAGCCTGCCGTGGAGGCTTAGCAATAAGTTATTCTTACATCTGCTACCGTCTTAAAAAACATAAAAACAGCAGGAGCCACGCTCATATGAGCCGGAACTCCTGCTGTTTGTTTTTTGTGCTGTAAAGATACGGCAGCAGAAAGCCGGATCTCTTACTGGGCCTGTACAAACTCTGCAGATTTAATACCAGCCTGGCGGCCGAAGATAATAATCTCGGCAACAGAGTTACCGCCTATGCGGTTCTCGCCGTGCAGTCCGCCCGTTACTTCACCTGCAGCGAACAAACCGGCAATCGGCTGGCCGTCTTTATCCAGTACTTCAGTATTCGTGTTGATCTTCACACCGCCCATGGTATAGTGAATCCCCGGAGCGATTTTGATGGCATAGAACGGTCCTGCGGACAGATCATGATCCATCCCGGTCTTTCTGCCAAATTCGGTATCCTGTTTACCGGCAACTGCGGCGTTCCAGGTATCAAGTGTGGCCTGTAGCTTGTCAGCAGGCACCTGCATTGCTTCAGCCAAAGCCTGGACCGAATCGCCCTGGATGACAAAGCCCATCTTTTCATACTGCTCAATTGCCTTAACACGGGTTTTCACACCGGAATCAAAGACGAGATAAGCTGCTTTTTCAGGAAGGGCATTAATGGCTGCTGTTACTTTATCGCGTGTATCCAGCTCATTGGTGAACCGTGTGCCTTCATTTGAGACGAGCAGACCGCCTTCACCGCGGACAGCTTCGCCGATCAGATAGGATTTGTCCTGCTGTACTGTCGGGTGAACCTGGATCTGCTCCATATCAACGGTCGTTCCGCCCAGTGCCAGAATCATCTTGATGCCGTCGCCGGTGCTGCCAATCTGGTTAGTGGTCACATAACCCTCAAGATCCGGTCTTACTTCTGTAATCATATCCATATTGGAGCCGAAGCCGCCTGTAGTTACAACGACCGCTTTGCCTGTAATGATTTTTTCGTCCGCCTGGTTGAACAGAACCTTTACACCGTTAGCCTTGCCGTCCTGCTGAGTAATTTCCTGCACGTCAGCATTGACGAACAGCGGGATTCCCTGCTCCTGGACATTCTGCACCAGACCTTTAACCAGATACTGGCCAATGGCCGAGCCGTCTTCCGGACGGTGGGTGCGCTTCTCGTTCATGCCCCCGGTGATGGTAATATTGTTCAGCCGGATTCCGATGGAATCGAGCCAGTCAATTGCTGCAGCGGAATTGTCCACGAAGAAACGGAGCATTTCTGTATCATTGGTATCATGCCCGCCCTTCAGAGTCTGCTCATAGAACAGATCGTTTTTGTCCTCGATGCCCTGCTCCTTCTGGAACTTGGTCTCGGATGCGTTCATCCCGGAGGAGGATTTTGTTGTATTCCCGCCGGCAACCGGCATTTTCTCCAAAATAACCGGGCTCAGGCCCTTCGCCTTTGCTTCCAGCGCAGCGGTCATCCCTGCTCCGCCGGCACCGACAATGATAATGTCGTAGCTGTCTTGTAACTGATCCAGTGGTGTATAGCTGGCAACTGATGCCCCGGAAACGGCTTCTGCCCCGTTCGGTGCCTCCGTTGCGGCTGCCGCGCTGTTAGTGCTCTTATTCCCGCTTGCGTTATTTTCCGTATTAGTGCTGTTGCTGTTTCCGTTACCGCAGCCCGCGATAACCAGAATAACGGAGAGAATGAGAAGAAGAGCGGCTGCTGTTTTCTTTTTCATGTATAACCGTTGCCCCCTTGTGCATATTTTCACAATTATCATAGCCTGTGTACAGGGGCTTTGGAAGCTTACGTAATTAAAGAAAACGTTTTGTAACTAAAGTAACTGAACTTAGTTAATTTATCATACCGGCTGCAATGTGGATAACCTCATCCTTTGTCAGCTCAGCCTTCTCCTGACGAACCGACATATTATAGATGATTTGTTCTTCGGGATCAGACCAGACCATTCTATACTTATAGCCCAGATCAATCTTTTCATTGCCGGAGGGTTCGAGATAAATGAGCTGCTTGCCGCCGATATCAATATTCTCCACTTTTGTCGTTTCGGTCCACAGCAGGCTTTCTGCAAGGTCAGTATTTTCATCAACACGCGAGGCACTGATTCTCACCTGGTTCTTCCCCTTCTTGTATACCAGTGTAGAAGAATCATAAGCAATGTTTTCCGCCTTCTCCCGTTTCCAGGTCAGCCGGAAGCCGTCTCCCAGGTCAATCTCGCCTTCGCCTTCAAACTGCTTATCATCTTCAACCTTTATAAGTGAAGGCTTGATTACCGCCTCATCCAAGGTATACCCTTCCGGCATATCTCCCGGCTGCTTCACTTCCGGAGCATGGTACTTCTCTACACTGGCCATATAAGCAGAATAGTCCTTGACTATAATCGGAGGGCAGTACAAGCCAAGATGAGCTTGTTCATCCCTGTCTTCACGTTTGATAACATAAGTGGCGAACTCACCGGAATGCAGCAGCGTCTCTATGGCACTGTAGCCCTGTGAATATTTCATCTTATAAAGTTCATCTTCCTTGCTCGTCTGCGCCTGGGCCGGCCAGGGGATCAGAGGTTCATCCGGCTTCATTATCATACCGCCTGAGTTCGTTGCCGGAATAGGCTTATAGGGCAGCACCTTGTACTGAAATTGGCTTCCCTGCCGGAGTTCACCGGAATACCGGGTATAGCCGCCACCCAGCAGGACTATTATAAAAAGTGCCGCTGCCCAGCCCTGAATGGGAATCCGCAGGATTCGCTTCCGGCGCTGCATCGTTCCGGCTTCTGCCTCCAGCCTGCGCATAATGTTAGGAGTCTCTCCGGTTGGCGGAGAGATCTGCTCTTCTGCAGCGGGCAAGTCTGCGCCAAGACCGAGCGCTTTCATTACCGGTTCATGAACATCAACGGGGATCAAACCGGCAGACCGGTCCCCGTCCTTCAGAAACCGCTCCTCCGGGGTCAATTGAATCTTGTCCACAGTTGTATCTCCTTTCTCTCCAGCACCTTTTTCAGCTTGGTTCTGGTCCGTTCATATCTTTTGCGTGCAGTAGCCGTGCTGACGCCCAGAATTTCGCCGATTTCCGCAAACGATTTTTCTTCATAAATACGCAGTATCAGCAAATTCCGGTCTTCCGCACTCAGCTTCCCCAGAGAGGTTGAAACCGGTTCACTGAACAGACTGTTCTCGACTACTTGTTCTGCGCTGCTCACTTTAACCTCCTGCCGGAGAAGCTTGCGCAGCTGAAGCTGAAATTTCTGCCGCCTCAGCTGGTTCAGACAATGATGGTAAGCGATTGTGTAAAGCCATGATACGAAGCCCGCCTGCGGCTTGTATTGCCCAATATTCTGATAAGCCTTAATCAGGATATCCTGCACCGCATCCTCCGCCTCTACCCTGCTGTTCAACAGCCGGAAGCAGTAAAGATAGATCTGCTGCTGGTACAGCCTAATCACATCTGAGAACAGGCTGCCTTCCCCGGCCTGTATCCTCCTGATCTTCTCTTCTATGGAATCCACGCTGGTCTCCTTTCTTCTTTTTTTTCTGTTTCTTATAGATATAACACTTGGGCAGCTTGAGGCGTGACATTTATTTTAAAATACTAAATGAACTGTATATAAGTGTAGGAATGTACGCAGGATATTTAGGTTAAGTATATAGTATGGGATAACATCCGCCGGATTGTTGTTCCACATTATCGGGAGGTGCGTGTAATTTGATTGAGCTAGTCGTTGTTTTAGTGCTGATCCTTGTTAACGCTTTTTTTGCAGCTTCAGAAATGGCTTTAATCTCACTGAACGACAACAAGATTAGACTGATGGCCCAGGAAGGCAACGCGAAAGCCAAGCTGCTTCAGGGATTGCTCGAGGAGCCGAGCCGTTTTCTGGCGACGATCCAGATCGGGATTACCCTTGCCGGTTTTATGGCCAGCGCCTTTGCTGCCGAGAATTTTGCCGGTGACCTGTCTGCCCTGCTCGTTTCCCTTGGTGTTCCCATCGCGGATAACATTCTTGATACTATTTCCTTGATTTTCATCACCCTGATTCTGTCCTATGTGACACTTGTGCTAGGCGAGCTTGTCCCCAAACGAGTGGCTATGAAAAAAGCCGATACCATTGCCATGTTCGTTGCGTCACCGCTTAACCTGCTGTCAAAGATAGCGGCCCCTTTTGTAAAATTGTTAACCGCGTCCACTAATCTCCTCGTCCGGTTATTCGGTGTGGACCCTAATGAGAAGGATGAAGAGGTATCCGAGGAAGAAATCCGGATGATGCTCGACAGCGGAACCCAGCTGGGAACGATCCAGGCTGCCGAGAAGCTGATGATCAACAATATTTTTGACTTTGACAACAAGCAGGTGTCGGATATTATGACCCACCGGACCGACATTACTGCGCTGTCAGTGCATGATACACCTGAAGAGGTGGCCCGGAGGGCGGAGAAGGAAGGCTACAGCCGTTTTCCGCTGTATGAGAATCATATAGACAATATTGTGGGAATTCTGCACAGTAAGGATTTGATCCGGTTTGTTAACGGGGGCAGCGGCGGCTCATGGAACTTACGGGAATTGGCACGTCGCCCCTATTTTGTCTCTACATCCAAAAAGACGCATGAGCTGTTTGAGGAGCTGCAGCAGAACCGTGTGCATTTTGCCGTAGTGGTTGATGAGTATGGAGGCACAGCCGGGATTGTTACGCTGGAGGACCTGCTTGAAGAGATTGTCGGCAATATTTACGATGAATATGATGAGCACGAGGAAGAATATACGGTGCTTGATGACCAGTCATACCTGTTCAACGGTACGATGAATCTGCGTGAGGTGCAGCAGGTGCTTACCGCCAAATTGCCGGTGGAGGATTACGATACAATCAGCGGTTTTGTAATCGGGCAGATCGGCTGGATCCCCTCCTCGCAGGAAAAGCCTGAGTTCACCTATGGCCGATACACTTTTACCGTGCAGGAGGTAGGCCAGCGCCGCATCCGCAAAATTAAGGTTACGCTGAATAGTACGGCCGGGTGAGAGACTGGCTGTAGTCCGCGGGGCTTAGGCGTGCTGCCCGTCTAAAGGACCTTCATTGCAATGACAGAAAATATACAGCCTAAAAAGGACCCGCGGGGGTCCTTTTCGGTTTTTCATTTTTTGCTTTTACCGGCTGCTGATATATTTACTTATAATGTCATGCCCGTCAGCAGTCACAGTGTACATATACACCGGGCGGCCGACCGCGCCGTAGCTGATCTCCATCTCAAGCACACCTGCGTCTTTCAGAAAAGCCAGATATTTGCGCACGGAGATTCGCGATATCGGTGCTCCGGCAGTAATATCCTCTGTAGAGAATACGGGATGCTGCAGCTGAAGGATTGCATTCCAGATGCTGAGCAGCGTTCCCTCCGACAGCCCTTTGGGCAGCAGTGCTGCGGCCTTCTCGTCTTCTGGCCCCGCAGTATGCCGCAGAAGCTTATCCAGCTGCTCCTGACTGAGCGGCTCCTCCTGCTTCATCAAGGCGTAATAGTCCTCCCTGTAGGCAGTCAGTGCCGCCTGGAAGCGGGCAAATTCAAACGGCTTGATCAGATAATCGACGGCACCGAGCTGCAATGCCTTACGGATGCTGGCATTGTCGCTGGCGGCCGAGATAATGATAATGTCGGCTGTGCCGCCCTGCTCGCGCAAGGCCGACAGCAGCTCCAGGCCGCTCGTTCCCGGCATGTAGATATCCAGCAGCACCAGATCAATTTCCTGCCCGGCAAGCACCTTGGCGGCGTCGCCGCTCGAGGCTACCCAGCCTGCAAATTCAAAGCCCTCCACCTGCTCCAGATAATGGCGGTTAAATTTAGCGACCATCGGGTCATCCTCGACGATCAGCACTTTAATGTTCATATTATTTCCCCATCCTTTACTGCATAAGGTACTTCTGCGGTAAATTCGGCTCCCTTAGCCCTTCCGGAGATCATCTCCAGCCGTCCCCCCAGCTTTTCCACGCTTTTATGCACCAGATACAGGCCAAAGCCCCGGCCTTCCCCTTTGGTGGAGAAGCCCTGAGTGTAAATCTGCTCCTGCAGCTGCTCCGGAATACCGGGACCGTTATCCTGTACAACGCAGCGCAGAATTCCGCCGTCATAATGAAAAGCAAGCCTAATCTCCTTGGCCTCCTGCCCTTCCAGCGCATCCATCGCATTATCCAGCAGATTGCCGGCAATCGTAATAAGCTCGTGAATGGTCTGCGGATCTGCGGCCTCGGGGAGATAGCTGTCTCCGTCCAGCATAAGCTCCGTCCCTGTTTCCCGTGCTCTGCTGAGCTTCCCCAGCAGGAAGCCGGCCATGACCGGGTCCTTGATCTGCCTGGTGATGGAGCCAACCTCCTTCTGGTAATTACTGACCGTTCCTGAGATATACTGCTGCAGCTCCTCATAAAGCCCCATATGCGTCATGCCCATGATCACATGCAGCTTATTCATGAACTCATGTGCCCCGGCACGCAGGGCATCTGCATACACCGAGATACCGGACAGGCGTTCCGCCAGGACAACCAGCTCGGTTTTGTCGCGGAAGGTGGCGATTGCTCCGGCCATTTCACCGCCTACCCGGACCGGGACACAGCTTACAAGTATGGTGATCCCGTTCAGCTCAAGCTCCCGGTCCTGCCGGGCTTCACCGCTGGTCAGCACCTGCTCCAGCCTGAGCTCCGGCCAGAATTCACTGATGCTGCGCGTCATTCCGTTTCCGGCAATGCCGGCTCTGGCCAGAAGCCGCTCAGCCTCCACATTGACCATTGTAATAACGGCCTTATCATCCACAGCGATAATGCCTTCGCGTATGGACTGCAGCATCGCACTGCGCTCCTGCAGCAGCCTGGATATGTCTGCAGGCTCCATGCCGAACATCATCCGCTTTATTTTGAGGCCAAGAATAAAAGCACCGCCCGCCCCGAGCAGCGCACCCGACAGGAGGATGGCAATCAGTGTCCATTCATTTTGTCTGACCAGCTTCTGTACCCTCTCCATTGAAAGCCCTACAACAACAACGCCAACCTGATGTCCCTGGCCCGCATACACGGGGACAAAAGCCCGAAGCGAGCGCCCCAGCATGCCCTCCCCTTCCGAGATGCTCTCCTCACCGCGCAGTGCAGCCTGCTGGCCGCCGCCGGCAAACGTCTTGCCGATCAGCGCAGAGTCCGGATGCGAATAACGGATACTCTTCATATCAATAACAACAACAAACATAATATCATTGCGGCGGGCAATTCTGGAGGTATAGGCCTGGATTTCCTTACTGCTACCCGAATTCAAGCCGTCGGAGATTAGCGGAATCATAGCAATGGTACGGGCTATCGCATATGCTTTATCCTCAAGTGCATGACGGGTCTGGGGAATAATCTGATTTCTGAAAATAAAATAAAGCACCAGCAGCACCAGCAGTACAACAGCTGACACCATTATGGCAACCTTGGTCCGTAAACCGATTAAATGTTTTCTGGCCATTCCTTTAAAAGTCCTCTCCGGCTTATCCTGCTTCCATTATGGCATATTGCCGGCCTCCGCGCGACGAAGCCGGCGGCGGAGCATCAGCCAGCTGCCCAGCGGAGACGCTCCCAAGCAAAGCAGGAGTATAATAATGACCTTGGTGGAGCTGCTGACTGACAGCACGCCGATGAACACGAGCATACCAAGCAGCCGCCCGCTCATCAGGCTCAGCTCACGCAGCACCACATACTCCACCCGCTTGCTGGCACTCTCCGCCGACTCACCCATCAGGTCAAAGCTGGTTGAGGTCATCGGCAGCATAT
Source organism: Paenibacillus sp. FSL R7-0273 (assembly GCF_000758625.1). Lineage (NCBI taxonomy): Bacteria > Bacillati > Bacillota > Bacilli > Caryophanales > Paenibacillaceae > Paenibacillus > Paenibacillus sp. FSL R7-0273. The sequence goes on along the minus strand of NZ_CP009283.1, from coordinate 2,098,252 downwards.
ACAGCGGGATAACGAGCGAGGTGCCGATCCCCATCAGCAGCAGCGTGCCGTAGCTGAATTTCCAGAGCAGCGGAATCATCACAGCCACCAGCAGAATACCGCCCGCGAGCATGCCCGCAGAACGGTAACGCGGCTTGAACCATTTTCCCGCGGCGTAATAGCTAAGCAAAGATACAGCCGAAGTAATCAGGGCAAACTGTCCGAGCCTGCTCTCCTCCTGCGCTGCAATGTATACCAGCAGGCCGATGAGGAAGGAGAATACGCCCTCCCTTACGCCCTGAAACAGCAGTGCGCCAGCCACCGGCCGCCAGCCGCTGCCGTCCCGCCGCAGCTCCTTCCACGGCTCCAGCCAGAGATAGGCCCCTTCGCTTTTTCTTTTATTCAGCCAAAAGCTCAGTACAGCAGCTGCAGCGTAAATACTGAGCGAGACCATGAATACCACCCTGTACCCGCGCTGCCCTTCCAGCCTGGAAATCAGCCAGCCGGACATAAAGGGCCCGACTATGCCGGTCAGCGAACCGAGAAGCCCCATCCAGCCGTTGTAATGATCGCGGCTTCGCGCATCTGTGATTTCGAAATAGATAATATTGAAGGCCAGCCAGAACAAACCAATCGATACGCCGAGTGTCAGGCCAAGCGGCCAGATATAACGGGAGGCATGATCTCCGATCCACAGCACCAGCAAATAAAAAATGCCCGAAACGGCAATTCCCAGCCGCAGGGCATTCATTTTGTTATGCTCTTTAACCCATTTGCCGGCCAGCCAGAAGCTCAGCCCCACCGCCACCTGCTGGCTGAATGCAAACCAGCCGATCATGCTGTAATCCTGGCGCGCTTTCCACAAATAAACATTCAAAAAAGTACCTGCCAGCACACTCGCCAGCAGATACAATCCGTTCACCGCAAGCAGCAGAGCTGCCTGATTACCCGTTGATTTGTTCAAATCGTAACGCCCTCCTGCCATCTGGAACTGCCAAGCCTAGTTTAGCTTGTCCGGCAGAAGGGCGGATTATAAACATTTGCAGCTATTTCCCGGTGCTCAGGTTGCGTACAAACGAAATGCGGTCTTCCTGCGCCAGGCTCTGCTGTACATGGAAGCAGGACGGGCATACATACAGATTCAGCGAAAACGGAGCCTTCAGCATGGGCCGGTCCAGCGCCTCGGATGCTGCCGGCTCAAACTGTGCGACCGGCTGGCTGCCGGCGAGTACGAGCAGCTCATGGCACTGCGGACATTCCGGCGCTTCAAGCTGTGCGGCCAGAACTGCAGCCACGCTCTGCTCGTATTGCTGCAGATCATACTCTTCTCCAAATTGGCTCAGCGTATTATATATCGGGACTACGCCTTCCTTGTCGTCGTCATCCCACAGGCTGTCATTACTGATCTCTTCGTCATCCGCTTCCTCAGCAGCCTCCGGCTCCTCGTCTTCAAGATCATCCACACCTACAGTTATCGTCCGGTAGCCGCTAAGCTCATTGTTGCAATGCGGACAGGTTTCTTCAGGCCCGAACTCCTCGTCCCATACAATCTCAGTATGGCACCACGGGCATACAGTTGTTTCCATTATTTTGATCCCCTTCTTACTTCACATATACATAACAGTTTATTCCCTAGTTCATTACAAGATAAAGAATTCCTGCGGCTAAGAATGCTACAGCTGAGATAAACAGCACCCGGATCAGAATTTTCATCGGCTATACTCCTAATTCAGGATATCGCGGCTCCGATCACGTAGGACAGCGATACCGAGATCAGCAATGCTGTAAACCCGACAGCCCGGTTGTCCGCAGCAATTTCATCATCAATTGAAAAAACCGGAGTCATAAATTCAAACAGGAAATAAGCGAGCAGCAGCAGTAAAAATCCGACCAGTGACCATTTCATTGTCTCGTAAATGGAATCTCCCGATTGAATGCTGAAGCGCAAAATGTTGCAGATCCCGAATATTTTGCCGCCGGTTGCCATGGCCACCGATAAATTCCCCTTGCGGATTTCATCCCAGCAGTTATACTTGGTCACCATTTCAAAGAAGGACAGGAAGACTACCAGGCCCAGAATGGCTACAGCGAAATAACCGAGCAGCGCGCCCAGCGGATGATCCAGCAAAAGATCAATATTTCCTTGCATAATTCCCCTCTTTCCGCCGGCCTTCCCCGCTACTCAAGCTCAGCCACGGTAACACCCGCGCCGCCTTCGTTGTAATTTCCAAGCCGGTAGCTTTTGACATGCCTGTGCTTGCGCAGATATTCCTGAATACCGGTCCGCAGGACGCCGGTTCCTTTACCGTGGATAATGTAAATCTGGCCGAGATTGCCCAGGAACGCTTCATCAATAAAACGGTCCGTCTCCATGATCGCTTCCTCAAGGTTCGCTCCGCGCAGATCCAGCTCACTGCGGATGTTCTCATCACGGGTGCGCTTGACAGTCGTGGCCTTGCGCAGCGCAGGCGCCGGCTGATCCGGTGCGGAGGACAGGAACTCAAGATCGCTCACATTGACCTTCATCTTCATGATGCCGAACTGGACAACCGCCTCTTTTGTTCCGCTAAGCTCAACAATATATCCCTTCTGGTTGACGCTCGGCAGCTTCACCTCGTCACCCGGCTGCAGCTTGCGCGGTGCCTTTGTGGTGCGGGTTACCGCCTTCTTGCGCGGTGCCGGCTCCGCCTCATCCAGACGGCGGCGTGCTTCAATCAGCTTATGCTCCTTGACGGAAGCCCCTTCCTCCATGGCCAGGCGGCGCAGATCGCTGATGATCTCTTCAGCCTCCTTGCGTGCCTTGCCGAGAATTTCGCTGGCATCCTTCTCTGCCTTCTCCAGCCGCTTGTCGCGCTGGCTTTCGAGCTTCTCCAGCTCAAGCTGCTGCCGCTTGCGGAATTCCTCCGCCTCACGGCGGATAACCTCGGCCCGCTCACGCTCCTGCTCGGCGGTAAGCCGGTTCTCCTCCAGGGAAGCAATCATATGCTCCACGCGCAGATCCTCTTCCTTCACTTCTCCGCGGGCATGCTCCAGAATGGCACCCGGCAGTCCCAGCCGCTCGGCAATCGCGAAGGCGTTGCTTCGTCCAGGCACCCCGATCAGCAGACGGTAGGTCGGGCTTAGGGTCTGTACATCAAATTCCATACTGGCGTTGATAACGCCTTTGCGTTCATAGGCATATGCCTTCAGCTCACTGTAGTGCGTTGTAGCAATCATCCGGCATTCGGTACGGTGAATATGCTCCAGAATGGCGATTGCCAGCGCCGAGCCTTCAGCCGGGTCTGTTCCGGCACCCACCTCATCCAGAAGAATCAGGCTCTTAGGAGTCATCCGCTTGAGGATGGAGATAATATTGGTCATATGGCTCGAGAAGGTACTGAGGCTCTGCTCAATGCTCTGCTCATCCCCGATGTCTGCATAAATCGCATCAAACACACACATCTGGCTGCCTTCCTCTGCAGGAACGAATAAGCCGGACATCGACATCAGGCTGAGCAGCCCGACCGTCTTCAATGTGACGGTCTTACCGCCGGTATTCGGGCCGGTCACGATAATCGAGCTGTACTGGTTGCCCAGCTCCACATCGAGCGGAACCACCTGCTCTGCCGGAATCAGCGGATGACGGCCCTTGCGCAGCTTCAGATAACCGCGGTCATTCATCCGCGGCTGGGTTGCCTTCATCTCGCGGGCCAGACGGGCCTTGGCGAAGATAAAGTCCAGCTGGCCGAGAATATCAACATCGTAGGCCATCTCCTCGGCAATACCGCCCACCATATCGGTCAGCCGGTGCAGAATAATCTCAATCTCCCGCTCCTCGCGCAGCCGGGTCTCGCGCAGCTTGTTATTCATGGCCACTATCGATTCGGGCTCAATAAACAGCGTCGCCCCCGAACCGGACTGGTCATGCACAATTCCGCCAAAATGGGACCGGTATTCCGCCTTGACCGGAATGACAAAACGGTCACCACGGATCGTCACAAGCTGATCCTGCAGCATCTTGGCTACAGAGGAAGAGCGGACCATCGAATCCAGCTTCTCGCGGATCCGTGCTTCCCCCCCGCGCAGCTCCCGGCGGATACTGGCAAGCTCGGGACTGGCTGAGTCAAGCACATTCGCATCCTCGTCAATGCACGAACGGATGGCATCCTCTACATGCTTCTGCTCGGAGAGCAGATCACTTAAGGCATACAGCATGTGAATGTGCTCTTCCTCATGCATAGCAGCGAGGAAACGCTTGACCCGGCGCGCACCGCCGATCGTGTTGCCTACGGAGAGCAGCTCAGCCGTTCCGAGCATCCCTCCAATTGATGCACGCTTCAGTGCGGGCCGGATATCGCTTACCCCGCCGAAGGAAGGAATGCCCTTGAGACGGTCCACATTGACCGCCTCGTCCGTGGCCTGGAGCAGCAGCTTCACACCTTCAAAGTCCCCTGAAGGCTTCAGTGCCTCCGCGGCAAGCTTTCCCATCCCGGTCTGCGTATATTGCATCAATTTATTTAAAATCTTGCGATATTCAAGCGTATGCAAAATTTTGTCGTCCAATTACAGTCACAGCTCCCTTCATAGATGTTTACATTATACCTAATTCGGCCCATTTGCGCTATTTGGGGCATAGAAAAGCCGGACTCAGGCCACAATAACAACTGCACATATCCTTATGCGAAGGCCAAAGGAGGTTTATCCAGTGAGATTTTTAGGTCATGTAGTCCGTTTCGTCGTCGCAGCCCTCGTGCTGCTGGTTGTCGGCTGGATTGTACCGCAGTTCACGATCGGCGGATTCTGGAGCGCACTGATTCTGGCTCTGGTTATCGCACTGCTCGGCTGGGTGGTTGAAGGGATTTTCGGCAAAAAAGCAACCCCGTTCGGCCGCGGAATCGTCGGCTTTCTGGTCAGCGCCCTGGTCATCTGGATTGCACAGTTCGTAGTCAGCGGAGTAAGCGTTACTATCTTAGGAGCCCTGCTGGCGGCACTGGTCATCGGGATCATTGATCTGTTCCTGCCGGTATCCACCCCGTTCGAAGCCGGCAAATAGCTTCCTGCAGCAAGCAGACAACGAAACCCCCTGTTTCCGGATTCATTCAGAAACAGGGGGTTTATTGTGTTTGCTCAGGCATAGACCGTTCCCTCCTCGGGAGAAGGCGACGCGGTGACGACCATGTTTTTGCCGCCGTGCTTGGCCGCATACAGAGCATTGTCGGTTTTACGGAACAGCAGCTCCTTGCCGTTACCGAGCTGATAAGCACATAATCCGATACTGACCGTAATCGGCTTGCCGCCCGCATAAGGATGCTCCATCAGGCTGATCGCCGACCGCAGCTCCTCTACAGCCGCGTTGGCCTCCTGAAAGCTTTTATCCGTAAAAATCACCGCGAACTCCTCCCCGCCGTACCTGGCAGCAAAATCGTTCAGTCCGATCATTCCCCTAACCCGGGCCGCAACCTCCTTCAGCACCAGGTCGCCGACCCAGTGGCCGTAGGTATCATTTACACGCTTAAAGTTATCGATATCAAACAGGGCCAGCTGCAGGCGCAGACCGTTGCTCTCACACTGCTCCAGCAGCGAATCCAGATATTCGTGGAAGGTTTTATGATTATACAGTCCCGTTAACGCATCAATTTTGAGCAGCTTGTCAGAGATTGCCCGCTCCACCATCAGCTCCTGCTCCGATTTGGTCAGCTGCTCCAGATGGTCCCGGACCTCATGTGCACGGATGATAACCATGTGGGACATTACAACAAACACAATAAACACACACTCGACAAGGAAAAATTCCAGCAGCGGCTTCTCCAGCACTATGCGTTCCAGACCGAAATACACTGCGGCATAAAAAAGAATACTGAATCCCCCGAGATAATGCAGGAGCTTCCTGTCAAAATAAATCAGCGAGATCATAATCGGCATCATCAGCGTCATCTGTGCCCCGTCCACAAAAGGCTCCAGCACAAAATACATCAAATAGGAGACGATAAAGCCGCAGCAGACAACAGCCTGCTTATGATATTGGGCAGCCGTGCGCAGCCACATTTCCGCCAGGACCATCGCAATGACAATCATAATATTACAGGCAACAAATAAATGGCCTTTACCGGGCAAGAAAGCCGACTTCACCTCAGGCATATGGGTGGACATCACAAAGATAAACTGGGCCGTGAGCATCAGCAGCACGAGCACCCAATATCCGTTTAAAATTCTGCGGTGCCATACTTCCGCCTGCTGATTATCAATAGCACTATAAATCTAAATCCCCTACTTTTAAGCACTGGTATAGTAGCTTATATTATAATAAATTTTAATTATCTTTGCACCATTTTTTTGCATGTTTCGACAAACAACGACGTTTATCTACTAATCAGCTATTTTTTCAAAGTTTATGAAAGACTTCCAGTAAAAACTAAACTAAGCTATGCTATTGAATATACGCTAAGGGAGGATGCTTATGTTCAAAAAAACGGCTTTATTGCTGTCTGTCATCTGCCTTATACTCCTGGCTGCCTGCGGGAGCGGACAAGAAAATCCATCCGCTTCAGGGAGCTCGCCGGAACCCGCTGCAGAAGCAGAGATTACGATTACCGCAGCTAACTACAGCTTTGACCAGAAGGAATATCATTTGAAGAAGGGCGTGCCGGTAAAAATCATTTATAAAAACGAGAGCGGCAACCACGGCATTCTCGTGCCTGAGCTGGAGCTGAGACTGGACGCCAAAACCTCCTCGCAGGTCATTATCCCTGAGGAAGCGGGGACTTATGAAATGACCTGTGCCATCATGTGCGGCTCCGGGCATAGTACAATGAGCGCTATGGTCATTGTGGAATAGACATAGACATGCAGAAGCGGATGCCGCCCTTTAGGGGCAGCATCCGCTTTGCCGTGCATCCGCCATTCAACTGTCCTGTTCGATCAGTTGAATCCATTCATTATATTCATTCTGCAGCTTGGCATATTCCGCCTGCAGCTCGCGGTGTTCCTTGGCCAGCCTGTCCATTTCCCCCTCGCGGAGCTCGAACTGGGCCTGCAGCAGCCTGAGCTGGCTCTGCGCAAGCTCAAAATTCTCCCCAAGCTCGCCCAGCTGCTGCTGTGCTTCACTGCGGGTCTCGCTCAGCAGCTTGGCCTGCGCCTCGGCATCCCCGGCCTCCTGCTGCCAGATCTCAATCTCTTCACGCAGCGCGGCTTCTGTCCCGCTCCACTGCATTTCACGCTGCTGAAGCTCATCGTAACGCTGCTTCCAGGACGCTTCAACCTCGTGCGCTTCGCGGATTGCCTCCTGCTGCTCAGCAGCGGCAGCTGCTGCCTCACGGGCCGCCTCGGACAGCTCTTCAAGCCGCTGGCCGGACTCCTCAATCTCAGCCTCCAGCAGTTCATATCTTTCCTGCAGCTGCTCCTTATCCTGCAGCAGCTCATCATACTGTGCGATCAGGTCCTCATACCGGCTGCGCAGGGCTGCCAGCTGTCTGCGCACCTCAGCCGACTCTTCAAGCTGCGCTGCCGACTGAAGCTCGGCTTCCGCACGCAGGCTTGCTTCGCGCTCCAGCTTGTCCTGCATTTCTCCGGACTGGCTGCGCAGTGACTCCAGCTCCCGCTTCAGGGCATCGGATTGGTCCTGCGCTTCCAGCAGGCTCATCTCCAGCTCGCCTATGTCAGCCATATGCTTGTCGGCAAGCTCCTGCCAGTTCCGCGCATCAGCTTCTGCCCGCGTAAGCTCATCCTGCACTCCGCTTAGTGCAGCCTCCTTTTGTTCCAGCAGGCTGTACAGCTCTGCTGAATCTTTGGCTGCCTCCTCGCTGTGCTCATGCAGCACGGCCAGATCCTGCTGCGCCTGCGCATATTGTCCGCGCAGCTCTGCTGCTTCCCCGCTTGCCTGCTCATAGCGCCCGCGCAGCGCGGCTGACTCTTGCTGGGCCTGCGCATACTGTCCGCGCAGCTCCTCCAGCTCGTCATTCAGCAGCGCGCCCAGCTCTGCTGTAGACTCCAGCTCGCTGTGCGCCCGGCCCAGCTCTGCTTCCTTCTCCTGCAGACGGCTGCGCAGCTCTGCTGCTTCCCGGCCTGCCTGCTCCTTGTGTTCACGCAGCGCGGCTGATTCTTGCTGTGCCTGCGCGTAATGCCCGCGCAGCTCCTCCAGCTCGTCATTCAGCAGCGTGCCCAGCTCTGCTGCAGACTCCAGCTCGCTGTGCGCCCGGCCCAGCTCTGCTTCCTTCTCCTGCAGCCGGCTGCGCAGCTCTGCTGCTTCCCGGCCTGCCTGCTCCTTGTGTTCACGCAGCGCGGCTGACTCTTGCTGTGCCTGCGCGTATTGCCCGCGCAGTTCCTCCAGCTCAGCACTGAGCAGCTCCCCAAGCTCACCCGCTGACTGCAGCTCCTCACCAGTACGTCTAAGCTGCTCTTCGGCGGCCTGCAGTGCATCCCTGAGTCCGGCAGCATCATTCTGCGTCCCGTCGTAACGCTGATTCAGCTCCTCCAGCTGCCCGTTCAGGAGTGCAACCTGCTCGGATGCAGCCTGCTGTTCAGCAGCAAGCTGCGCTTCCCGGGCCAGTAACGCTTCATACTGCTCCTGGAGGCTCTGCCGGGCATCGCGTTCACTCTTCAGCCCTGCTTCGGCAGCACGCAGCCTGGACTGAAGCTGTCCGCTGCCGCCGCGCAGCTCATTAAGCTGCTTGTCCAGCTCCTGGAGCTGCTGCTTGTGCCTGTGCTCCTGCGTCCCCTGGGACTGGCGCAGCTCCTTGTTCTTAGCCTGCTCCTTCTGCAGTGCTTCCCGCTCTTCGCTCAGCTCTTTCTCAAGCGTTGCCTTAGTCTCTGCCAGCTCCTTGCTGAGTGCAGTCCGGATCTCCACAACCTCGCCGCCAAGCGATTCTCTCGTACTGGCAAGCTCTTGCTCCAGCTGGGACAGCGTCTCCATCTTCTCCGTAAGCAGGGTCTCCCGGAGCCGCTCCAGCTCCTGTGCATGCGCAGCCCGCAGCTCGTCGAGCTGCTGCAGCCGGCTCTCTTCAAGCGCTGTCAATTCCTGTCTGTGCGAGTCGCGGCTCAGCGCCTGCTCCTGTTCGTAGCTGCTTCGCAGCTCCTTCAGCTCCGTCTCACGGGCCTGCAGATCTCCGGTAAGCTGCTCACGGGCAGCAGCCGCTGCCAGCTCAGCCTGCTCCAGCTGTTCGGCATGAGCCTTACGCTCCTGCTCCAGGGCGTCCAGATGCCGTTTACGCTCTTCTTCAGCTTCCGCTACCAGCCGGGCAGCCTCCGCCTTGGCTGATTCGCTCAGCCGCTCATATTCCTCCTGCCGCTCACGCTGCACTTCAAGAAGCCGCGATACCTCTACCCGCAGCTCCGTGCGCTCACCGGTCAGCATATTCAATTCATTTTTGAAGTCCTGAACCTGGATCGCCTGCTCCGCCATGTGTACGGCCGCAAGCACCGCAATTCTCGGTGTATCCAGTCTGGAATGGGATTTTGAAATAGCATGCATATGCTCGTCCACATAACGGGCGACTTGCTTCATATATTCACTGCTGCTTCCGACTAATTTATAGGAAGTTCCATATATCTCCACGGCGACACGGGTCCGGTCCATAGCCACAGTTGTGCCCTCCTTTGTATGTGTGCGGATTCTAAGCTGATTGCCCTGCTCCTATTGTAGCGTTATTCCTGAACATTTGGCAAAACAGCGGCTTTTTGAAAACGTTCTGCCGGTACCCCGCACTAAATATTCTGCTTATTCAGAATAGGAAAAGCCGCGCGAATCCCGGTTTCTAATTGGATTCGCTGCGGCTCTGCACAATTCCTGCTACTTTCTTAATTCTGCACCAAAAGTTTGCTGAAGCGCAGCAACGACCCCTTCATGCACTTCTGTTACCTCTTCGTCCGTCAAGGTATGCTCGGTATGACGGTACAGCAGCGAAATCGCTACGCTCTTCTTGCCGCTCTCCATCTTGCCCCCTGTGTAAACGTCGAATACCTGTACACTCTGCAGCAGTGTGCCTCCATTGTTACGGATGACGTCCAGCAGATGACCTGCCGGGACCGCATCATCAACAACTACGGCAATATCCCGCTCCATACCCGGGAAGCGCTGCAGCTCACTGTACTGCAGATTAGTCCGGGCATTGTCATACAGCGGCTGCAGCAGCAGCTCAGCCACATAGGTATCCTCCAGATCAAGCTTATGCTGCAACTCCGGATGAAGCTGGCCTGCCGTGCCGACCAGAGTCCGCTGCTCCCCTTCCTGCAGATAAATGGAAGCAGAGCGGCCCGGATGATAATCCTGCGGCGCATTGCCTTCATACACAATCCGTCCGGTCAGACCCAGGTAAGCAAACACACTTTCCAGCGCGCCCTTAAGATCGAAGAAGTCAACAGGCTCAGCAGCCAGATTCCACTGCTTGGCCGTGCGGGTTCCGCTAAGCAGCAGCCCCAGCACCGGCAGCTCGCGCGGCTGGCGGGTAAGCTGCTCCTCATCAGTGAAGAATACATTGCCGATCTCGAACAGCGCCAGATCACTCTGCCGGCGGTTCGTATTATAGAGGGCAATATCCAGCAGCTGCGGCAGCAGGCTGGTACGCAGCACACTGCGCTCCTCGCTCATCGGCATTGCCAGCTTCACAGCCTGCTCGCCTGCAGAGAACGCAGGGAACAGCTTGCTCTGCTCCGGCTGGATGAAGGAGTAGCCCATCACTTCCTGATAGCCGCCCAGGGCAAGCATACGGCGCAGCTCACGGCGTACGGATTGCCGGGCCGTCAGTGCCCCCGGGGTCGTAACGCCTTCAATCAGGGTTGTCGGAATGTTATCGTAGCCGTACAGACGGGCCACTTCCTCAATCAGGTCCACATCGTAGCTGATGTCGCCGCGGCGGGTCGGCACACGGACTTCAATCAGCCCCTGGGCTGCATCGCCGCACTTGAAGCTTAGCCGTCCGAACAGTGTCTTCACTTCCAGCAGGGAAAGCTCTGTACCCAGGTAGTTGTTCAGCTTCTCCAGCGAGAGTGTCAGAATCTTCTCAGGCGCAGCATCGCTGCCTGCCTCCACAATGCCTTCATGCACTGCACCGCCTGCATAGCGGGCGATCAGCGTTGCGGCACGGTTCAGTGCCGGAATGACAGCCTTCGGATCAACCTGCTTCTCGAAGCGCAGGGAGGCCTCCGAGCGCAGACCGAGCTGGCGCGAGGTCTTGCGCACAGTACCGCCTTCGAATCTGGCCGATTCCAGCACGATATTTACGGTATCTCCTGTTACTTCGGTGTCCAGTCCGCCCATCACACCGGCCAGGGCTACTGCCTTGGCTCCATCGGCAATAACAAGCATTTGCGGCTCGAGCTTGCGCTCCTGTCCGTCCAGTGTAGTCAGCACTTCACCTTCACGGGCAAAACGCACACCCAGAACGCCGCCCTCCACTTTATCTCCGTCAAAGGCATGCAGCGGCTGTCCGTATTCCAGCATAACGTAGTTCGTAATATCCACGATGTTGTTGATCGGACGCACCCCTGCGGCCATCAGGCGGTTCTGAATCCATAGCGGCGAAGGGGCAGGCTTCACTCCGGAAATATAACGCACTGCATAGTGGCTGCAGAATTCCTCGTTCTCAATCTGCACGGAAATGGAGTCGGAAGCTTTGCCTCCGGCTTCAACCAGCTCAGCTGCCGGGTCAGGCAGTTTCAGGTCGCGGCCGAGGATTGCACTCACTTCATACGCTGCACCGATCATGCTGAGGCAGTCGGAACGGTTCGGAGTCAGGTCGAATTCTAGGATCTCGTCGTTCAGGCCGAGCACCTTGAGAATGTCCTGGCCAACTTCCGTGTTCTCCGGAAGAACCAGAATGCCTTCCTGCTGCTCTTTCGGCAGCAGCTTGTCGTTCAGGCCAAGCTCTTTGGCCGAGCAGATCATGCCTTGCGACAGCACGCCGCGCAGCTTGGCTTTCTTAATATCCAGGCCAGGCAGCTTAGCGCCAACGAGGGCAACGGGAACCTTCTGGCCGGCTGCCACGTTTTTTGCTCCGCAGACGATCTGCAGGTCCTCGCCCTGACCGGCGTCAACGATACACACGTTCAGCTTGTCGGCATCCGGGTGCTTTTCCTTGGATTTCACATATCCGGTTACGATGCCGGACAGTCCTTTGTTGCGGCGCTCGACGCCGTCGATCTCGATGCCTGCGGTCGTGATTTTGTCCGCCAGCTCTACAGCGGTTACTCCCTCTAACGATATATAATCGGTCAGCCATCCGGTTGATACTTTCATGTCCGCTCACTTCCTTTTGTTTCAGATGTATTTATCTACGTGCCGGGTCTGCTTGCTGAAGATGTTTAAAAATATAGCCCGAACCAGTGATATTCATTATCGGGATAGCCGTGACTCCAGAGAATGTTTGGACTTCCGGCCGCTGTTGTCTTCAGATTTCCTGATTAGAACCGCTATTCGCGGTCGAAATCCGAAGACAAAGGCGGACGCATCCGCTCCTCCAGTTCCAAAAATTCCCTTCCGCCACTTTCCCCTTAATTTTAATTTCAAGTTCAACCTATCTAATTAAACAATCTTCTTCTGCCGCAGCCCCGCCAAAAATCTAAATCCCCTTGAACTGCTTCACAAAGCCCATATCGTTAGTGTAGAAGTAGCGGATGTCGTCGATGCCGTATTTCAGCATTGCGATCCGCTCCACACCCATACCGAAAGCGAAGCCGCTGTATTTCTCAGGGTCATAGCCGCCCATTCTAAGCACGTTCGGATGCACCATACCCGCACCAAGGATCTCCAGCCAGCCGCTCTGCTTGCACAGACGGCAGCCGTTGCCGCCGCATTTGAAGCAGCTGACATCGACCTCAACGCTCGGCTCGGTGAACGGGAAGAAGCTTGGACGCAGGCGGATGCCTGTAGCCGGACCGAACATTTCCTTCACGAACTGGTTGAGCGTTCCCTTGAGGTCGCTCATGCGGATTTTGCTGCCGATGACGAGCCCCTCGATCTGATGGAACTGGAAGGAGTGGGTCGCGTCATCATCATCGCGGCGGTATACCTTGCCGGGACAGATGATTTTGACAGGCGTTTCGCCCTTCATGGCCTGCATGGTACGGACCTGAACAGGTGAAGTCTGGGTGCGCATGAGCAGATCCTCTGTTAAATAGAAGGAATCCTGCATGTCGCGCGCCGGGTGGTTCTTCGGCAGATTAAGCGCTTCGAAGTTGTAGTAGTCTGTCTCCACCTCAGGGCCTTCAGATACCTTGTAGCCCATACCGATGAAAATGTCCTCAATCTCCTGAACCACACGATTCAGCGGATGAATCCCGCCCTGTGGCAAAGTACGGCCCGGCAGGGTAACATCTACCTTTTCAGCCTGGAGCCGGTTAAGTGTCTCCTGCTGCTGGAAGGCCTCCTGCTTGGCTGTAATAATCTCTTCAATCGCGCTGCGCACCAGATTCGCCACCTGGCCGATCACCGGACGCTCCTCGGCGCTAAGTCCGCCCATACCGCGCAGAACCTCAGTCAGCTCACCCTTTTTGCCCAGATATTTGACGCGCAGATCATTCAGCGCCTGCGGATCAGTAACCTCCTGCAGCTTAGCCAAGGCCTCGACCTTCAATGCTTCCAGCTTTTCTTTCATGGCATGCACTGCCCCCTTTAATCTTCGTATTGTACATGTTGAACCGGATTCCGTTCTAAACAGGAGGAAACCCTTATAATTCAACAAAAAAAGGCCTCTTCTCCCGGTAAGGGACGAAAAGACCGTGGTACCACCCTTGTTAGACAAGCTGCACCTTTTCCCTGTACATAGAGGTATTCCCTCCTGCGGCAGGGTAAAGACCTGTCTCACTTTAACAGAAATAACGGTCTGCGGCCGGTATCCCCTACTTAACATTCAGGGAACTGCTCCGGAGTGAACTTCGGCAGCTCTGCTCTCCCAGAAACGCTCTCAATCTATGGCGTCTCCTCCCTGTTGGCCAGGCACTGCGTACTTGTCTCCATCACTGCATTTGTTCAGATTATACGTATTCATCTTCATAAAGATATGCCTCAATATTATAAGCAAAAATCAGCCGTTTGACAAGCAAACATAAATTTAGGCTAAATTTTATCTGTTTTTAATCTTCCTTTAAGTTTCAGACAGCTTTTTCGGAGGATTTTTCAGCTAACCTTCAGCGAATCTTGATATTTTTCCTAATTAGTAAGGCCTGGCTCCCTTGTTTTGAGATACACAGGAAGCCGGGTTTTTAAACAGGGAGGGAAATTCATGCATAAACGAAGTAAGGCTTATGTTCTGCTGCTACTCAGCACATTTGCCGTAAGCCAGCTCCCCGGATTAACGGGATCTGCAGTATACGCCGCCTCCGCCGGTACAGCAGCCGCCGCAACGGCGCCGGCCGCCGCGGAACTCACCAAGCTAAGCTCAATGAATCTGGGGGCCTCCTTCAGTGTAAAGCTCAGCGATGTCAGCGTATTCACCCAGGACAGCGGAAATATTTTAACGTATACCCTTACTTACACCAATAGCTCAAGCAGCAGTGTCAATCTGGTCAATTACTTCTCCAAGGTGGTTACCGCCGGGGGCAGTGTGATCAAGGGAACGGCCGTCTCCGCAGACAGCCCGGTCAAAAAAATCGCCGGAAAAGAAACAAAGAGTATTACATACTACGCCAATATCGGTAAAGCTGCCAGCGTTAAAGGACTCAAAATCAATATGTTCGGCTGGAATTTCAGCAGTGCCAACTATGAGCAGCGCATCGGCACGTTCACCGTTCCCTCCAATTACTCTCTTGCCGCCCTTAAGGGGGAGAGTAAAAAGACGGAGCTGGGCAGCATTCCCGTAACGACCCAGGCCAGCTCGCTGCAGCTCTACCATTATAACGGCAAGGTATATGCAAAAGTGGGCTATAGCATCACGAATCTCGGCACCAGAGTACTGAGCGATCCCGGGTACAGCATGTATCTGAAGTCCTCCGGCGGTTCGGTATTTACACTGGCTCTGGATGAGAGCAGCTCTGAATACAAGATTCAGCCCCAGCAAAAAAAGACGCTGTATTTCATGACCGAAGTCCCTGCATATATGAACACTTCCAAAATGGAGCTGCAGATTGCCGCGCTGGATGAAGGCCTTAAGCTGTATCTGCCGGTGGCCTCTTATGCTTTACCTGCTGCGGTTACAGCTGATTTTACTGTCGCTGCCGGTGCCATTAAGAAGGTATCCATTGACAATAATGTTGTCGATATGCAGCTGAAGTCATCCGCCGTCTATGCGGAGAATGAGAATGGAATCTGGACCTACCAGCTCCGCGTTAAAAATACAGGCAGCACAGCAGTGACACTTCCGGCGTACGAGCTTTCCGTTAAATCAGCCGAAGGCTACACCTTCCCTGTCACGACAACAGCCTTCAGCAGCCTCACACTGAAGCCGCTGGAAGAAAGGCTGATTGAGCTTACCGCCAGCATACCGCTTGAGCTTGCCCAGGATACCCTCCAGCTTCAGGTCATTCCGCCAGCCGCCGCGGACAATTCAGGCAAAATCGTGCTTCCGGCAGCCTATTTCAAAATTCCGTACAAGCTGGAGAGCAACACTCATGTCACCACAGAGGCCAGTGTTACCAACAATTACGGCACGTTCGGCGTTACTCTGCAGTCCCTGCAGCGTCTGCCGTGGGGTGACGAGGATCTGGTCCAGGCCAGGCTCAGCATCCGGAACAGCAGCTCCAAGACGATTACGCTGCCGAAGCTTACAGGGATATTGAAGGCGGACCTGAATGATCTGACCTCCTCAACGCAGGTGGTCGTCGATAATGACGTGTCGATCCTCGCGCCTGGTGAAAGTGCACAGGTCACTGTGCTGGCTCATATTCCGTACACGCTGGATTACAGCCAGACCAAAATCATTCTCCAGGAAACCTCAGGCCAGTTCCTCTCTCTCAGCACGAGCGACGGAGCGGTAACAAGCCTTGCCCCGCTCGCAGCAGGCTCGGCAATCCGAATCACCTCTACCGGCAAAAAGGCGGTTCTTCAGGAGCGTCAGACAACCGTCTATACCGGCAGCAGCTCCAAAACGGTATACAGTGAGGTGGAGATGAACAGCGAGGAATCCCGCCAGAGCAATCTGTCCAGGCTGTATGCCTCGTTCCGCAGCGCGGACGGACAATATTTTGAAGCTGACGTCAACCAGTCCGAGCTTCCGACCGGTGCTGCCGGCAAAACACTGGTCACCTTCTCGGCGAATCTTCCGTCCGCAGTGGATGCCTCTTCCCTCCAGCTGTACATTGGACAGGCTGTTGCGGGCGGCAAGCTGACCACAGCCGGAACTGAAGCGGCCGGATATGTAAATACAGCTGCGCTGGCTCTGAATGTCAAGACGATAACCCCGCAGACTAATCTGAGCAGCGGCATATCCATGTTCCCTTATACACTTGCAGTCAGCAATTCTTCAGCCAGCCTGACAGCCGGCGCCACGAATCTTACACTGTCCGTTAACTACAGCCTGACTCAGGATTCCACCTATCAGACCGGGGCATACGGCCATAAGCTGGTGCTGCAATTTATTGATCCTTTTGGCCAGCTCTTTGAAAAAACGCTGACGTTCGGCACCGACCTGATCCCCGGCACCAGCAGCCTGTATACCACGACGATCAGCAGCACCTTGTTCAAGAGCCTGAGCGGCGGAAATTACAGACTCAAGCTGTACGATGAGTTCCAGGGCCAGCGGATGGAGCTGGGCAGCCAGATCTACGATATTACCGTCACTCAGCCTGCAGTGTCCACAGACTCGGACAAGGACTCTGACAAAGACAAGGATACCGGAACAGCCAGCGATGCTTCGACAGGCAGCACTTCATAATTTTTAACCAGGCATACCCGTTTCTATATATTGAGCAAGATGGAGGACCTCGGATGAACAAGAAAAAGACAGTGATTATCACTTCAAGTATCGCAGTGGTGGCTGCCGCAGGTATTTTAACCTATGTGCTGTGGCCGGATTCCGGCAAGGAGGCCAGTGCAGCGCCGCTGAATACCGCCATTGTGGCAAAAGGAAGCATCCTTAACGGTGTGTCCGGCTCTGGCTCGGTGTCGCCGATCAATACCGACAGCATCCGGACCAAAGAGGCCGGTGAGGTCGATCAGGTTATGGTGGCTAAGGGTGATGCCGTCAAAAAAGGCGATGTGCTGATCACCTTTGTAGCCAGCGACCTGAGCGACAAAATCAAGGATGCCGAGAAGTCTCTGGCCAGCCTGAAGACGGAGCTTGCGGACAAGCAGGAAAATTACAAGACGCTGGCGATGAACAATGCTACGGAGGAAGAGCTGGCTTCAGCCAAAAAAGCGATCGAGAAGGCCGAAAGCGACATTGCCGAGCAGCAGGAATCCATTGCCGACATCCAGGAGGATATGCTTCCTCCCGATCCGTTAACCGCCCCGATGGACGGCACCATTACAGCAGTCAATATCACGGACGGCGAGCAGGCCCAAAACGGCTCGGAGCTGTTCACGATGACAGATTACGAAAATCTGAGCGTTACTGTTCAGGTGGATGAGCTGGACATTCCGAATATTAAGCAGGGCCAGACGGCAACCATTACCCTCGATGCCCTGGAGGATCAGGAATTTGACGGAAAGGTCATTGAGATTGCCAAAGAGGGCACCTCCTCCAATGGTGTCTCCCTCTTTGATGTTACGGTAGGCCTGAATGGATCTGAGGGTGTACTGGTAGGAATGTCTGCTGAGGTAGCCATTACCATTGAAGAGAAAAACGATGTGTTAACTGTGCCAATTGAAGCTGTATCCGAGGTGAACGGAAAATATTACGTCAACGTTCCGGCAACGGGAGAGGAAGGCAGCGCCCCGGCTGATACTGCCGACGATACGGCCGGTGCTGCCGCCGGCGGACAATGGCCTGGCGAGGCTCCTTCCGGTGCTGCTGCGGATGGCCAGGAGCCGGGCGGCGATGCCTCCGGCGGACAGGCTTCTTCCGGCGATGCAGCGGGTGGACAAGAGCGGTCAGGCGATGCCTCCGGCTGGCAGGGGCGCGGCACGGAAGGACGCGGAGGCTCCTTCCCGAGCGGTGCTCCAAGCGGCGGCTTCCCGGGCGGCGGCCAGATGGGCGGCAGAGGCAGCTCAAGTGCTGCTTCCGGACAGAAGCGGGTTGAGGTCACCGTCGGCATTCACGACGAGAGCAATATTGAAATTGTCAGCGGACTGTCCGAAGGCGATGAAGTCATCATCCCGACCGTTATCAGCACAGGCAGCTCCTCCAGTACTGAACAGACCCAGATGGGCGGTATGGGTGGCATGGGCGGTTTCAGTACCGGCGGCTTCGGCGGCAGCGGCGGCGGATTTAGCGGCGGTACGGGCGGTCCGCCTTCCGGCGGGGGCGGCGGCATGGGTGGTGGCCGTCAATGAGCACGCAGCCGCTGATTAAGGTCGAGAACATGATTCACCGGTATGTGATGGCCGGTGAATCCATGACAATTCTCAAAGGGCTCAGCTTTATAATTGAACACGGAGAGTTTGTTGCCATCATCGGCCCCTCCGGCTCAGGCAAATCTACACTGATGAACATGCTCGGCTGCCTGGACGTAGCCAATGAAGGAGATTATTTTCTGGACGGCCAGGAGGTCCGCAAATTATCAGACAACAGGCTTGCCCAGATCCGCAATGAAAAAATCGGCTTTATCTTTCAGAACTTCAATCTGCTGCCCAAGCTGTCGGCGGTTGAAAACGTGGAGCTCCCCCTGATCTACCGTGGGGTCTCCCACCGGGAACGCAGGGAAGTTGCCCGCAATGCCCTCATCCGGGTAGGCCTGGAAGAGCGGATTGACCACCGGCCCTCAGAGCTGTCCGGCGGTCAGCAGCAGCGCGTAGCTATCGCCCGGGCGCTTGCCGGCACGCCTCCGATCCTGCTGGCCGATGAGCCGACAGGCGCACTTGATTCCAGAACCGGCAAGGAGGTTCTGCAGATGATCAAGGAGCTCAATGAACAGGGGCACACCATTATCCTCATTACGCATGATCTGGAAATTGCCGAGCAGGCCAAACGGATCATCCGCATCCAGGACGGTAATCTCGTCGAAGATCGGAGGCTTACCGGATCATGATGCTGTATCAAAGCATGAAAATGGCCCTGAAGAGCATCCTCAGCAGCAAAGTCAGAGCCTTTCTGACCATGCTGGGGATTATTATCGGCGTTTCGTCTGTCATTGCGCTTGTCTCCGTAGGCCAGGGAACGACCTCGCAGATTACGGAATCGTTAAGCTCACTGGGAACGAATCAGCTCACAGTCAATATCACCGGACGCGGGGCAACCACCTCTCTGACCTATGAGGAGGCGCTTGCGCTTGGTGACATTGAAGGGGTTGATAATGTATCTCCCGTCATAAGCGGTAATGTCACCGCCAAGCACAGCACTGAGAATGTTTCGGTATCTGTAGAAGGTATTACGCCAGCCTACGAGGATGTTCAGAATTTTCATGTGCAGTCCGGACGCTTCCTGCTGAATATTGACACAGAGTACCGCCAGAAGGTCGCCCTGATCGGTTCGGACACTGCCGAGGATCTATTCGGCACTGACAGTCCCGTCGGAGAGAAGGTTCAGCTTAATGGGACCAGCTTCAAGATCGTCGGCTTGCTGGAGAGCAAAGGCAGCACCAGCGGCGGCTCCAGTGACGAAAAGATCCTGATCCCGATCTCGACGGCTGAACGGTTCCTGCAGAGCAAGGGTGTGCGCTCCATTACGATAACTACGACCTCAAATGATAATGTCGAGGAGGTCAAGGCCAGACTGGAGACTGCCCTGGATGCCAAGTTCAGCGCTGCTGAGAATGCATACTCCGTCTTCGATTCCCAGGAAATGCTGGACACGGTCAATGAGACAAGCGCCACTCTTTCGCTTGCCCTGGGCGGAATCGCCGGCATTTCCCTGTTTGTCGGCGGCATCGGCATTATGAACATCATGATTGTTTCTGTCAATGAACGGACCAGGGAAATCGGTATCCGCAAAGCCATCGGCGCCAAAAAAATAAACATTCTGATGCAGTTTATGATCGAGTCTGTCGTGCTCAGCGGCTTAGGCGGCCTGATCGGGGTCGGCCTGGGCCTCGGCGCCAGCTGGGCTGTAGGCAATTATACCTCGATGAACGTTGCAACCTCCTGGAACATGGTCATGATCTCCTTCTCGTTCTCCCTGATCATCGGCATCGTGTTCGGCATGATTCCGGCGAACAAGGCGGCCAGAATGCGCCCGATCTATGCGCTGCGCAACGACTAGCCCCGTATAGGCTGAATAGAACCCGCAAGGCTCCGGCATGGAGCCTTGCGGGTCTTTTTTAGAGCCGGGCATTTATAAGTTTCCGGGGTCCCCGTTAATCACCTGAGCCAGCATCCCTGTAAAGGCCCCGCTTTACGGGTTTATTTTATATGCCGTCAGGAGTATCGTTTACATAAAAGTTGGGTAATAGGATTCAAGGGCTGGAATAGAAATAGTCTGTAGGGTTCAATACATAATTTTAAAATTTGTAGTAAAATTTGTTTATACTCTTATCTTTACCTTTGGTGTACTGATTTCCGGGCCTCGGGAATCCGTGCATCTGTTAGCATGATACATACGCTGCCGTGAGCCGTCCCGCCTGTTTAGCAGCCCCAACGGGAAGTCCCTGACTGCTGAGAAGAACCGTTAATCGTACGGAAGCTGAGCTTCCCTGTAACTTTTTGACCCCTCCTCCAGTCCCTGTAAGGCTTAGCGCCGCAGGTGATCAGCACCGCATGTTTCTGCACACAGCAATTGAATTTTCTATAGTTTGATGCGGGGAGAGGATGACAGTGGCAGGCTTGTCCAAAACTAAAAACACACGCAGATTGATTATCGTATTTGCCGCTATCTCAGTGCTTCTGGTAGTAATCAGCACCGCTTCCCTGCTGTATCTGAATTCTACTATGAACAGGCTTTCAGACTCCCTGTACAACGATGTGTACCAGAACTCGGAGCTGATCCTTAACGCTGACCGCGACCTGTACCAGGGTGCCGTCGCCCTGCATGCAGCAATGAGCACAGACATTTCAGGCGAGCAGCGCGGCCTTTTGGCCCAGAGCTTTGAAGAGAACAACTCGCAGATCAAGCAGCGCCTGACCATGGCCAGCTATAATATTAACAACCTGGATAACCCATACAGCGGTATGAAGCAGAGTGAACTGCTGCTGAGTGACCTGAGGAATAAGCTGGCCACCTTTGAAGGCTCGTTCGAGTCCTGGAAGGAAGCGGGACGCGAGCTGATCTCCCGGAGGGTCCAAAGCGGCTGGGAGCAGAGCAGCTACTCCCCCTCCCTTATTAATACCCGGCTGATGGAGACGCGCAGCAGCCTGGATGAGGCAGAGAACCTGATCGACAATTATGCCAAACAGATAACCCTCGAATTCCGTGAGAAAAAGAGTGCAGTCTTTGGTGTATACTCCCTGTTCCTGTTCCTGCTGATTCTGGTCATTATCTATCTCTGCCGCAGGCTGATCTCGCTGCAGAATGAGATGATGGAGGAAAAGTCGCTGCATCAGCTCATTGGTGAAACGATGTCGGACTTCATTATTTTGACCGATCCGAACGGCCTGATCCTGTATGCCTCTCCCTCACACGCCAGCGTGCTGGGTTATGTTCCGGAGAAGGGCTCCCCGCTCACCAACTATATCCGTGAAGCGGAAATATCCTGGGCGAAGCTAAAAAGCGCTGTACAGGGCACCACCCGGATCTCCGAGCTGCGCATGCGCTCTGCGGAAGGACACTGGGTATGGCTCGAGACGAAAGTCTCACCAATCAGCAGCAGGCAGGACCTTCCGGTACAGTTCATGCTGGTCTCCCGGGAAATTACGCAGCGCAAGCAGTATGAGGAGCGGCTGCACAAGCTGGCCTTCTATGATCATCTGACTGCAATTCCAAACCGGGCCCATTTCAAAATGTATATGGAGAATCTGATCACCCAGCCGGAGGAGCGCAGACAGGAGATTGCATTGGCGCTGCTTGACTGCGACCGGTTTAAGCAGCTGAACGATACCCTCGGCCATCTGGCCGGTGATGAGTTCCTGCAGCTGCTGTCCCGTGAGCTTCAGCAGACCGTCAAGGGAACCGGGCAGGCCTTCCGTATCGGCGGCGATGAATTTGCCGTCGTGCTGCACCGGTTCACCAATCCCGAAATGCTGGATGAAATACTCCAGCGGCTGCTGCAATTGTTCAACAAGACCTGGTCCGTGAACAACGGGTCCAGCTTCCACACTTCAGCCAGCATCGGGGTAGCCCTGTATCCGCAGCACGGAAACAGCATCAATGAGCTGCTCCGCGCAGCTGATCTGGCGATGTACCGGTCCAAGAATCACGGCGGCAACAAAGCCAGCCTGTACAATGAGCTGATGGATGAGGAGCTTTCAGACCGCTCTACCAAATAGCATATACAATGTAAATAACCGCTCCTAAAACGTATAAACATTTTTTTACTATCACAAAAGGCGCTCCAAGCCGAAAACGGCTGGAGCGCCTTTTGTGATTAACTGTCAGCTCATTTCCGGGAGTCTCTCAGCTGGACCGCTGCAGCGGGTCTTCGGCATGGCCGGACCCGTTCCGCTTGCGTTCCTGCACCAGCACTTTAATCAGCTGTTCACCTGAGGAGCAGTCGATGAACCGGTCGCCGTCAGTTGCTTTCTCCTCCCAGTCATTCAGTCTCAGAATGTAGCCGACGGATTGCGTACCCGGCTCAACCTCAATCCTGGCTATAGCCTGCCCGTTCTCCATATACCGGAAATCGCTTTGCCCGTCCTGAATACCTGTGCCCCAGACCCACAGGTTCCAGCCGCGGTAATCGCCGTCCGGACGGTCATAATGAACCTCGATCATTTTTGAACGCGGGGCAGGGTCACCATAGCTGTCATACAGCACCATCATAGACAGGCCTTCGACCTCCACTTCACTCTCACCGGCAATCCGGAAGGCTTCCGTTCCGGCATAGCTGTGATCGACCACAATGTTCCAGCCGCCGGCATGATGCGGAAGGCTCTGTGTGACCTTTTCCGTATTGGCATTGAAGACAACAATGATATTACTCCAGACATCACCGCCAGCATGATCCTTAAGCATATAAGCCACTACACCGCCGTCACAGCGGAGGAATTCCAGGGAACGCTCAATTTCCTGACGCCCGTGCAGACGGAAGGCGGGATGCTTGCGGCGCAGCTCAATCAGGCCTTTATAAAACTGGAAGACCGGCATAAAGCTCTGCTTCTGGCCCCAGCGCAGCGCATTGATAGCATCCGGGCTCCGGTAGCTGTTATGATCCCCGTATTTACTGCGCAGCAGCTCATCGCCGGCATGAATAAACGGTATGCCCTGCGAGGTCAGAATCAGGCCGTTCGCCAGCAGCGAGCGGCGTACCGTCTCATTGCCCAGAATATTGTCCGGAGAAACCGCGAAATGCGGGTCCGCCGCCTGGACCGCCGCTTCCAGATCTCCGTCCGGCTTCAGCCTGCCGTTCTCCAGCTCAGGCAGATTAGCCGCCTGCCGCAGCCCCTGTGAGGCAAGGATTTTATCCCACAGATTAAGGTTATCATGTGCCGTTACATAGTTGACTGTCTCAACCGGTGAATCGGTAAAATCATGGATGGCCCCCTTGATGCCTGCAGCCACCGCCCCTTCCTTACCGTATTCGCCTGTGACGAACCCTCTTCCCCAGCCGTCACTGTCTCCCTTGATTGCAGAGCGGAAGTTATCATTAAATACGGCATACCCTTTGCCGCGCTGAACGCCCTTCAGGGTCTTTGAAGCCAGCGGTGAATCTCCCCCTGTCCACGGCTCTCCGTAAATCAGCAGCTCCGGATTGATATTGAGCCGCAGCTCCTCGGTAATCTCCCGGATCGTCACGCTGTCCATCAGTCCCATCAGATCGAAGCGGAAGCCGTCAATATGATATTCGGAAGCCCAGTAAGCGAGGGAATCCTTGATAAACTTGCGGACCATCGGCCGCTCTGTAGCCAGCTCATTGCCGACCCCCGAACCGTTAGATAACCGTCCGAGAGAGTCCCTGCGGTAGAAATAATCCGGCACCAGCGGCTCAAAAGGCCCCTTTTCAAAAGCGTACGTGTGGTTATAGACCACATCCATAATTACCGCTATCCCTTTGCTGTGCAGCGCCTGCACCATTTCCTTGAACTCGCGGATGCGCGTGCCCGGATCTCCCGGATTGGTGCTGTACGAGCCCTCCGGCACGTTGTAATGCTGGGGGTCATAGCCCCAGTTGTATTCCGTGTAATAGTCCGGCCGCGGCCCGGTCCCGGCACCGTTCAGCTCATCTACCGTCTGGTAATCAAACACCGGCAGCAGATGGACATGTGTGATGCCCAGCTCAGCCAGATGGTCAATGCCCAGCGCATTTCCGGCGGCATCCTTCAGACCGGTTTCGGTAAAAGCCTTGAATTTGCCCTTATACTCCATGCCTGAGCTCTCATGAGCCGAGAAATCGCGCACATGCAGCTCATAGATGACAGCATCGGCCGGATGCAGCAGCTGCAGCGGCTTATCCTCCTGCCAGCCTGCCGGATCGGTATCCCGCAGATCAACAACAGCCGACCGCACTCCGTTCGCCGAAACAGCGGTTGCATATGGATCGGCAGCTTCATTTATCGTTCCGTTGTCAAAAATCGTGCGGTACATATAGAATTTGCCCTTCAAATCCCCTGCTGCCTCTACCTGCCAGACGCCGCCTTCCCCGCGCTGCATCGGTACAATCCGCCCGCTGTCTCTGCCAAAAACCAGCGGAGACCCCGCTTCACTTCCTCCGGTCTCATATAGGACCAGCGATACGGTAAAAGCTGTCGGCGCCCATACCTTAAACAGGCTGCACGCTGCGGTATAGGTCAGGCCAAGATCATTGCCTGCATAGGTTTCGAGTACGGTCTCTGCATTCATATAGTTACTATTCATTCATTCTCACCATCCTACTGCTCACCATGGATTACACCAGTGAACGGATCAACTTGCTTCTTTTCAGCTATTAACACAACATTCAGGAATCATACTTGCACTGATTTGCAAGCGGGGTGTAGCGGAAGCCCTTACTCTGAGTTCAAGCTAATAACTTGGCTCAAAATAGTATATGTAACACTATGTTCACAGGTTTGGGTCCAGCAGCCTATTCTGCATCCTACATTACATATATCGACAATTTAAGTCATTCATTTAAGCTAAAAAATAAGAGAGCAGCCGCTTTACCGGAAGTATAGAGCGTAATCTGGCAGAACGCCACTGTCAAATGATGTAACCGCATGAGCCAGGGCAAAGCAGAAAAGCCCCGAACCCGGCAAAGCGGGATCTCGGAGCATTCTTATTACCTGTATAAGCAGCCTTTCTACCGTCTGCGCAGCAGTCTGCCGAATAAGCCGGCAACCGGGAGCAGGAGCAGAGCAGCTGCCAGCAGGGACGCCCGGATGGAAAACCGGCTGCCTATATATCCGACAGCCGGACCGCCGGCTGTCTGTCCAAGGGCATCAGCCTGACTGATCATGGAGAGCACCGTCGCCCGGGTGCTGCTTCCAAGATGCATATTGAGCCAGGTCTTATGGACCGGCCCGCTTACAGCATCCGCAACTGCCAGCAGCAGCACTGCGGCCAGGGCCGTATAGAAGCCGGGAGCCAGTGCAAGCAGAAGGACCGCTCCTATTCTGACCATTGTCAGCACCATCAGGACTGCGGTGAGCAGCTTCTCCTTTTGCATATCTATTCTGCGTTCAGCTATATGTACGGCTGGTATTGCCAGCAGCGTTGAAAGGGCGCTGATGATGCCGAACCATACCGCCATTGGTACAAAGCCGTCAGGAAAACCGATTCCTTCTATTAAATGAATCTGCCACAGCCGGTCATAGCCCTCAGAAGCTGCACCGCCGAACAGGCTGACCACAACAAGCATAAGCAGCAGCGGGCTCCCGGCAATAATGCTGGCCCCGCTGTGCCAGGTACGCGCCCACGCCTTAAGCGGTGAGCCGGCTGCCCGTTCCTGCCGCACAAATCCTGTCTCCTTCATCAGGAAGACCAGGCCGGCTCCCAGCAGGAGATACACCGCGCCACCGGCAAGGTAAGGCAGATTTGGAGCTGCAAGCGACAAGCCCACGCTTGTTCCGGCACCGAGCAGAGATGCGGCGAGGGAAGCTTTTTCCGCCTTCATGAAGATTGACCCGGCCTTCTCCTTCCCCAGCTCATCCATAATCCAGGCAGTATCAGCACCGCTGACAAAGGTCCAGCCGAGACCGAACAGCAGCTGGGCAGCCATAACCCATACCACTGCCGGTACAGCCGGTCCCTGTCCTGTAAACCAGATAATGCTCCCTTCCAGCAGAAAGCCGCAGCCCATGACCGTCATCCCTATAACGACCGACAGCCTGCGGCTGTACAGATCGGCAACAGCACCGGTAATTCCCTCAAAGACCAGCACAGTGATTTCCAGCACCGTTCCAATCAGCAGCAGCTCAAACGGCCGGAGTTCAAGCACAGTCACATAGTAAATACTGTAGGTGGTGAATATGGTGCTGCCCGCAAAAGCCGTCATGAACATCATTAAAAGATAGACCCCAGAAGCCTGTAATTTTCGCACACTATATCCGCCTTTTTTAGAATGTGCTTTAAGTATAAAAAAGGCGGCCGGCTTCTGCTGCTCCGGGCTTGCGCAAAAACAAAATACCGGCTCTCCGCTCCAAAGAGCAAGCGGGAGAGCCGGCAGCTGGTTGATCTGCCTCTATAACAGCAAGGTAGTCCCGTGTCCGGCTTAATTTAACAGCTCAACGCAGTCATAAACCCATCCGGCGCTCAGCCATGGGCCCAGATCGCTGGATCCGCTGATCGGTGTTATGGACAATGTGTTGGTGCCAGATACCAGATAGGAGGACGGTATGCTCCAGGAGAAGGTGGTATTGTTGCCTCTGTAAGTACCGATGGTGAAGCTTCGCGAATCCGGCTGCGATGACGCGGCAGGATTGCTTAAGGCATTTCCATTTATAGTTACACTGGGGCGTCCCTTATTGTAGGCTGCTGTAATGCCGATGTTGAGGATATGAGCAGATGCAGCCTGCGCGGAATTCAAGCTGAAGGTGATTTTAGTCGGCGAATTCTGCGCCCGGAACTGCACTGCCGGGAAATTATTTGTGGCGCTGCCTACCGCATACGTAACGGGTCCCCAGCTCGGATTGCGGCTGTCGGAAGGATGGCGGATCGGAATCGTCTGCCCGTTCAGCAGCTCCCAGGGAGTACCATCCCAGTTCCCTATCCGCCAAATGGCGGAGGCGGCGGAGGGATCACCCGTAATAGTCCTAGTATTCAGTGTTGTCGTTGCGCCTGCATTTACCGTCACATTCTCCGTATACACATCCAGCTCACCCTTGTATACCGTCATGGTGTAGGTTCCGGGAATCAGACCGGATTTGACAGCGGAGCCGGTAGAGGTTGTCGAGGTCCAGTATTGTGCAGTACTATTCGCAAAGCCGATCGTGTAGACACTGCCGGAGTCCATGCCGGACAGCCCGTTCAGCACCACATTGCCGCGGCTCGGCACCCAGCCCTGTAAATTGAGCCCGGACATCCAGCTGAAATCCGGCACGCCCGGCGTTCCTCCGGTCGTAAAGATAAGCGCATACGGACCATGAAGACCCATCCGCCAGCTTTCAGTCTGGGCATGTCCGGAGTTCATATAATTATAGACCTCCGTGTCACCGCCGCTTTGGAACTGGATATCGCGGAAGAAGGGACCGCCGGAGCTTTTCTCGCGGTTGCCGTAAGCCATAAATACACCGACGCCGCTGCCCGTAACCCCGCGGACTGTCAAGTTTTTTGCCTGATCATTGCCGTAATATTTCGAAGTGGTATGACCGTTGGAGTAACCGTACACATCCGAGCTCTCAATCGCCCCTGTGGAGCCCCGGTTGCTCGAATTGGCCGGAACACCGGTCAGTACATTGCCGTTCCCCCGGAAAATATACCGCAATTCCCCCACAGACGGCTCAGCGGTTACATAGGTCGCCATATAGATTGTATTGTCACCGCCGCGGGAGGAATAATAGTGCGTTAGCGTGTCGGTGGACACTGTTATAAGCAGCGTCGATCCCGACGGCGATGTGCTCCAGGTGACATTGGCTGCAGAGCCGAGGCCGGAGGCAATATGCGAGCCTTTGCCGCCCGAACTGCTCAGCTCTGTACCATTCAGCTTGCAGGAAGTAATATCGCCGTTGTCCTTATTGACTGTATAGACGAGCCCCGCCCCTGTGTTCACCACAAGCGAAGCACCGTTATCCGTTACGTAAATTGACGCCGCATACCCCTTGGGTGCAGGAATAAGAACCGCGGCGGCAAATAAGGCAACTGCCATAACAATACCGATTACTTTGCGGACTAAGCGTACTTTCACAGATAAGCCCTCCCAATAGTATGAATGCGCTTTCACTAAGCTCAACAAATAAATATCATTTAGTATTCCTTAAAATAAATATCCGGCTTGCTGGTAATGAAATTCAGTTCAGGGGCAGCGTTTCAGTGAGGTGGGCATATGAGGAATCCAAAGGAAATATTAATAATTTATCTTTACTAGCCTCCCTTCTAACGTTTTTAGTTCATTTTTGAAGGCAAGCATTTCCACTTGTAAGGTACCATATAATTACACTTTTAGGCAACATTATTCAGATATTAAATTTATAGTTATCTAAAAAAGTTCACACTTTCTCCTCTTTATCCCTACTTCTATAATAAAAAAACCGGCCCCTTCTCAGGAGACCGGCATAAAGTAGTTGGAAAAGTGAACTTGCCAAAACGGAACTTGCTTAAGCTTAAAAAGAATTACTTCACGCTGCTCTGCACAAGTGCAGCTACTTCCTCAGCAGTACCGAGCTGCAGCGCTTTAGCCGCCATTTCCTTCATTTCAGCAGCAGACAGCTTGGAAATCTGGCTGCGTGCCGGCAGGATAGAAGTGGCGCTCATGCTGAATTCATCAAGGCCCAGGCCGAGCAGCAGCGGAATCGCGGTGGAGTCACCGGCCATTTCACCGCACATCCCTGTCCATTTGCCTTCAGCGTGTGCCGCGTCGATCACGATTTTGACCAGACGCAGAATTGCCGGATTGTACGGCTGATACAGGTAGGACACCTGCTCATTCATACGGTCGGCAGCCATTGTATATTGAATAAGGTCATTTGTTCCGATGCTGAAGAAATCAACTTCCTTTGCGAACTGGTCAGCCAGCACCGCAGTAGAAGGAATCTCCACCATAATACCGAGCTGGATGTTATCGGACACTTCCTTGCCTTCTTCACGCAGCTTCGCTTTTTCCTCAAGCAGGAGGTCGCGGGCAGCACGGAATTCACCAAGGGTAGCGATCATCGGGAACATGATCCGCAGATCGCCGTGGGCGCTTGCTCTGAGCAGGGCACGCAGCTGTGTGCGGAAGATATCCTGACGGTCCAGACAGAGACGGATCGCCCGGAAGCCGAGGAACGGGTTCATTTCCTTAGGCAGATCCAGGTATGGAAGCTCCTTGTCGCCGCCGATATCAAGCGTCCGGACAACAACCGGCTTGCCTTTCATGTTCTCAAGCACGGTGCGGTATGCATTGTACTGTACTTCCTCAGAAGGCAGCTTGTCGCGGCCCATATAAAGGAATTCAGTACGGTACAGGCCTACGCCTTCGCCGCCGTTCTCAATAACGCCTGCCACATCGTTCGGCGTACCAATGTTGGCAGCCAGCTCGACATGCTTGCCGTCAGCAGATACGGTCGCTTCATCACGGAGCTTTTTCCACTCGGCGATTTGCAGATCGTACGCTTCCTGCTTTGTTTTGTACTCTGCCACTTCAGCTTCGCTAGGGTTGATCAGTACATCGCCGCTCAAACCGTCAATGATCACCAGATCGCCTGCTTTAACCAGGGACAGCACGTTTTTGGTGCCGACAACCGCCGGAATTTCCAGGGAACGGGCCATAATGGCCGAGTGCGAGGTACGTCCGCCGATATTTGTGGTAAAGCCTTTAACGAAGTTCCGGTTCAGCTGTGCAGTATCCGAAGGTGTCAGATCCTGTGCAATTACGATAACCTCTTCACTGATCTCAGCAGGGCTGATGTAGTGGATGCCCAGCAGGTGGTTCAGCACGCGCTTTGTTACATCGCGCATATCGGCAGCCCGTTCCTGCAGGTAGGCGCTCTTCATGTTCTCGAACATCGATACAAATTGGGACGCAACTTCATTTAGAGCATAGTCTGCATTAACCGCTTCTTCACGGATTTTATCCATTACCGGGCTGATAAGCTCAGGATCTTCTAGAATCAGCAGGTGGGATTCAAAAATCTCAGCTTTTTTCTCGCCCAGCTCAGCAAGCGTACGCTCCTTGATGGCCTGCAGCTCGCCTTTGGATTTATCCAGCGCGTCCTGCAATTTAGCCAGCTCAGCTTCCACATCGCTTACAGCAGTCTTGGTAATAGTATAATCCGGATGTTCCAGGATAAATGCACGGGCTACGGCAATACCTGCTGAAGCCGCGATTCCTGAAATTTTACTCATTAATTTCTCCCAGCCCTTCTTTGATCATTACATCCTGCAGTGCGCTCAGCGCTTCCGCTTCTTCGCCGCCTTCAGTGATCAGGGTCAGCGTGTCGCCTGCTTCAAGACCCAGGGACAATACGCCAAGGATGGACTTCAAGGTTACTTTTTTGCCTTTTGCTTCTGCAAAAGCTTCCGTACCCTTAAATTTTGTAGCTGTATTTACCAGTGCAGTTGCTGGACGTGCGTGAATTCCGTCTTCGTCAACAATTTTGAAAGTTTTTTGCATAATAATCCAACTCGCTTTCTGTTATTTGGTATGGTTGTATGTTGCTTATATATATGTGAGGGCAGCGCCTCCACTAGATTATAATGGATGCGCTGCGCCATTGCACATTTTACTGGATGGTGATGATGTCCTTGTCGCCAATGGCAACCTTGCCCGGCTTCTTCAGGGTTACTGTTGAGCCTTCAGGCAGGTTGGAGAAAATGACCGGTGAAATAACGGAAGGCGCATTAGCCTTGACGTACTCCAGATCCACTTCCATAATCGGCTGTCCGGCTGCTACCAGATCGCCTTCCTCAACAAGCACTGTAAAGCCCTGGCCCTTCAGCTTCACTGTATTTACCCCGATGTGCACAAGCACTTCCTTGCCGCCGTCAGACATGATGCCGATGGCATGCTTGCTCGGGAATACATTGAACACTTTACCGTAGACCGGTGAAGCAATCTTTCCGTCAGCAGACAGGAAGGCGAAGCCGTCGCCGGTCATCTTCTGCGAGAAGACGGCATCAGGCACCTGCGTGATATCAAGCAGCTCACCGTTGACCGGGGATACAATATCCTCGGCCACTATTGCCGTTCCTTCTTCTCCCGCCTGCTTCTCAAGCTCAGGCTGCGGAGCAGCCGGGGCAGCAACAGGGGTTCTGCCGTTCATGACATCCTGAATCTGCGATTTGATGGTGTCGGAACGTGTTCCGAAAATTGCCTGTACGTTGTTTCCGACCTCAAGCACCCCGGAGGCGCCAAGCTTCTTCAGGCGGTTCTTATCCACGCCTGCTTTATCTTTAACCTCAACCCGCAGACGCGTAATGCAGGCATCCAGGTGAGTGATGTTCTCTCTTCCGCCAAGCGCCGCCAGAATGTTACGCGGAAGATCGTCGCCGCTTGTGGAAACAGCTTCTGCACCTGTACCCTCCGCATCGTCGTCTGATGCATCCTCGCGGCCCGGAGTTTTCAGGTTAAACTTGCGGATTACAAACCGGAATCCGAAGTAATAGATTACTGCAATTGCAAGACCTACCGGAATGACCAGCCACCACGCTGTACGGTTAGGAATGATACCGAACAGAACGTAGTCGATAAAGCCGCCGGAGAAGGTCATCCCGATCTTAACATCCAGGATGTGCATAGTCATGAAGGACAGGCCGGCGAATACCGCGTGCACTGCGAACAGCAACGGGGCAACGAACAGGAAGGAGAACTCCAGCGGCTCGGTAATCCCTGTAAGGAAAGAGGTGAGCGCTGCGGAAATCATAAGGCTTCCGACAATCTTTCTGTTCTCTGGTCTGGCTTCATGATAAATCGCAAGTGCTGCTGCAGGCAATCCAAACATCATAAACGGATATTTACCGGTTGTAAATGTTCCGGCTGTAAATTCCACACCGTCACGCAGCTGCTGCATAAAGATCCGCTGATCCCCGCGGACCAGATCTCCAGCCTTGTCAATGTAGCTTCCGAATTCGTACCAGAACGGCGAGTAGAAAATATGGTGCAGGCCGAATGGTATCAGCGAGCGCTCAATCGTCCCGAAGATAAAGGCCGACAGCGTCAGATTCGTATTGATCATACTCTGTGATACATAGTTCAGTCCGTGCTGGATCGGCGGCCAGATGACCGTCAGTGCAAGACCGAGAATCAGCGAAGTGACAGCCGTCATAATCGGCACAAACCGCTTACCTGCAAAGAAGCCCAGGTATGACGGCAGCTCTATGCGGAAGAACCGCTGGTACATGGATGCCGCCAGTATCCCGACTAGTATACCGCCGAACACACCGGTCTGCAGGGTTGGAATCCCCAGTACGCTTGCATAGGCGAAGTCCTGCTTGCTGAGCACCCAATCGTTAATGCCAAGCACGGTTCCCATCGTCACATTCATGACCAGGAAGCCGATAATGGCTGCAAGTCCGGCTACCCCTTCACCGCCGGCCAGCCCGATGGCTACTCCGACCGCAAAGAGCAAGGCCAGGTTATTAAATACAATTTGTCCCGAATTCATCAATACATTGGCAATGGCTTGAACCACATCATTTTCAAGCGCAGGAACATATTGCAGGAAGTCAGGATTGACCAGCATGTTGCCGATTCCGAGCAGCAGACCTGCCGCAGGCAGAATCGCTACCGGAAGCATAAGCGCTTTACCTACCCGTTGTAAAACACCGAACAACTTTTTAAACATCAGGGGGCCACTTCCTTAATATAATTTTCCCCAAACAAAACGCCAAAAAAGGCATGAGCAATACAGCATACTGGTTGTCAATCCAACACTAAAGTTAGATTACCCCGAGCTAGGGGATTACAACCAAAAATACTGTAAATCACTCATGCCTGATCGTATCAGTTACACGTTGGTATTCTGTTGGTCTTTCATAACAGGGATCATTGTAGCACCGATAATCCAAGAAAGCAAGCCTCATTTTGGAGTGCCGGAATTTTATGCGTCATCAGACAATGATTCTGCCGGATTAGCGTTCCTGCTCCATGTCCGCCTCATCCTCTTTTTTCTGGGCAAGCCTTTGCAGATGAATAGTCAGATAGCTCACCTCGGCCGGATATACCGGAATGCGGACCCGCTGCTCAATAATCTTGGTCAGCTTCCAGGACAGCGAATACATCTCCGGATATTCCCGTTTCATGAGATCATCCAGCGAGGAGGTCTCCCGTACCGTTTCCCCGCGCCGCAGCCGCTCCAGAACGAACCGCAGATGTGTCACAAGCCGCGAATAATCCAGGGAATCCCGGGGAATCCGGTAATCCAGATTATCCTCAACAATCGCCACCAGATCCCCGATCAGCAGGGAATGCTCCCTGACCTCAGAGATGTGCCTGTTGCTGAGCGCACTGACAATATGCAGGGCTACGAAACCGATCTCATCGGGCGGCAGCGTCACAGCCATCGTCTCATTGATCCGTCTGACCGCATACTCAGCGAGCCTGTATTCCTCGGGATAGATCTCTTTTGTCTCATAGAGAAAAGGGTTATGAATAGCGATATTCTGGTCGCTCCGCCGGATGGCGAAGGAAATATGGTCGGTTAAAGCAATATGGATATGCTCGTTCAACGGCTGGTTGCTGCTCTGCATAATATGCAGAACAATTTCCTGGACAACCTCAATCAGCTTCTCATCCACCTGCGGGACGAGCTGCTTATATTGCTCCTGCTCCTCCTGGCTTCGGAGAATAAACATTTTCTCCACAGAGGACAGCGAAATTTGATCACGGCTTTTACGGTTATACCCGATCCCCTTGCCGATTACGACTACCTCGGCATATTGGGGATGCTGGGCAATAATGACATTATTATTAAGTACCTTGCCCACAGTTATGCTGCCCAATTCCGACACCTCTTTTAATCTGAATACCTGTTTCTTCAAAGCAGCCAGTTAATCATAGCAGCATGTGTTATTATACTTGAGCTACCATCATAACATCAACATGAGGTTATTAGAAGGGTGCCCGCAGCAGGGTTTATTTGACCCGGAAGGTTCTGTGGGAATAACGGTAGACCAGTATCAGGGCGATAAGCGTATAAGCTGCAGCTGCAAGAAGAACAAACAGGGCAAACTGCCCGGGAGCCCCCTTGAATTGCAGGGCGATCACCGCCACCCCCATAACAATGCTGTTAACTATAGTGAAAAACGGATTCCGCATATTCAGTTCGGTGCTGTACGGCTGAAAAATATAATACATGAATATATGGTGCACCGAGAAAAACAGGGACAATCCCAGCACGGCTCCGCTGAAAATAAGCGCATCGGCCGCACTCCAGCTCTCACCGGACAGGAAAATCAGCAGATTCACCGCCAGACAGATTGCCGCAGCCGGAATCAGATTAAGACCGCTGAGGCGAAGCAGACGGACACGGAAATTGCTGAGAATCGCCGACCTTTCGCGGTAGAATCCGTAACGCAGCAGACTGAGGTCACAGTTGAAGAACATAGCCTTGCAGACCAGCTCCCCGATGGATGTAAAATTCATAACAATGACAAATACCGGCAGGCCAACCATCAGGTACTGCACCAGCTGCGCAAACAGCTCAGGCGCCGTAAGCTGCAGCAGCAGTCCCGCAGCGGACAATCCGCCGATAATTGCAAGCCGCCGCTGAATGGGCTGAACCAGCAGCCGCCTGTGCCGGCTGAAGAAAATAGCGTTCAGGTAGGCATAGCCGCTCTTCCCGGCAAACCGCTCGGGCCGAAGCTGCTCTGCGGAGATGTCCTGCTCCTTGGTCTCCACCTGCTTTTGGTTGGCTTCCTTCATCATCCGGCTCATGTCAAGCAGCGGGTCATCGATTTTGGTTACGGCATCAACTGCATTGCGGTACCGCGGATACCTGGCTATATAAATAACCGCAATTACACCCGGCAGCAGCACAGCCAGAACCGCGGGCAGACTCATCAGTACAGCGTCCATGTCCAGCAGGGCGCCGCCTGTATAAAGCGGCAGGAATGCAAGCACATATCCGATTCCAATGACCGACCAGACCAGCGCATTTTGCTTGACTACCACGACTTCTTTACGGTCAAAAACAAGCAGATGCAGCGCTTCGGCGGCTGTACGCCAGAGTGTCAGCAGCAGCGCCAGCAGGATTCCGTGCCAGAGCGGAGCCTCGAATGCGGCGCCAAACACCAGCATGGCCGGCACAAAATAGATAAAGAAGCTCACTCCCCTGAGCGCGAGTGTGGCATGCATATACTTATCGGCCGGCATCCGCATCAGCTTGACGCAGATATATTTGTCGCGCTTCGGCTCCAGAATAACTGCATTTGATACTGCACTGACTATGAAGCTGAGCAGCACCAGAATGTGAAGGTAGATATCATATTGCTCCTTCAGGGAAAGATCACCTGCAGCTAATGATACAGGCAGATAAACGATAAGCCCAAGATAGGCAAACCGGGTTGCAAAAGCAAACAGAATTCTCAGTATAAGCGCAATGACCGTAAAGGTCTTTTTGAGTGCCCAGTTGGAATAGACACTGTCCTTCATGGTTTTGCCCAGCACAGGTATGCTCCGGAAATAATAGATCAGCCGGTTAGCCCCGGATACACCGCGGATTTCCATAATGGCCTTCAGTGTACTAAGCATGGTCTTTGCCGTCCTTCAGCAGCGCAATGACCTTCTCCTCAAATTCCGGGCTGTGCAGCAGGTCTGCAGGGATTTCCTGCAGCATTCCGTTGTTCAGGATAACGAGCTCATCGCACAGGTCGGCGGCAAGCTGCAGAATATGGGTGGAGAAAATAATGATATGATCCTGCTTCATCTCCCGCAGCAGCTTCTTGATCTCAAGCGCCACAACGACATCAAACGAGGTTAACGGCTCGTCCAGCAGAATAAGCGGCGGCCTGGTAATGATAAAGCAGAGCATCTGGATCTTGTTCTTCATGCCGTGGGAATAGCCCTTGATCAGCCGGTGGCGGTCCTCCTCCTCAAACGAAATGATATCAAAATAGTCCTCGATGGTCCGGCCAGGCTGGATTTTGTCCCGGTTGATATCCATATAGAATTTCACAAATTCATAGCCTGTCAGAAATTCCGGCAGAATCGGCAGGGAGAAAACATAACCGATCTCATGCCCGCCAAGCGGCAGACTGATCTCGTTGCGCCGCAGGAACGCTCCGCCGCTGTCCATCGGGGTCTCCCCGCTCAGGCAGTTGAACAGCGAGGTCTTACCGGCTCCGTTACGCCCCAGCAGGCCGTATATTTTGCCTTGCTCGAAGGTGAAATCAACGCCCTTCAGCACCTGTTTATCGTTGTAGCTTTTCCTGATGTTGTCCAGTATGAGCTCCATTCTCTTCTCCCCCAGTCAATATACTGTCAGAAGGTTCCCGGCCCGGGCAAAAAAAATCAGCACGTCTGCCTGGAATAGAAGACGTGCTAATTTGTGAGCGGTCAAGCCGGAAAATCTGTACAGTCTTTATAGCGGTTGCCTATACTTATTCCTGGTCCTTATGCTCTTTGCCTGCTGCCGGAATGTGCGGCACAGCCTGAACGGTGCTGACTGCAGATGCCGGTACAGACTTCTGGGTCAACCCCTTGATCAGCCCTTCGACATCAATGCCTGAGACGCTCTTCAGCATTTCTGGAGCGGTAGCCATCAGCTGGGTTACATAATTACTAACCCGTGCCGCGCCTTCGCCGTTGCCGGTATCCACAACCGTAAGCTTGTCGATAGCCGAGATCGGCTCTGCAATCTTGCCGGCCAGCTCTGGCAGCATCT
The DNA here is from genome assembly GCF_000758625.1 of Paenibacillus sp. FSL R7-0273. NCBI lineage: Bacteria > Bacillati > Bacillota > Bacilli > Caryophanales > Paenibacillaceae > Paenibacillus > Paenibacillus sp. FSL R7-0273. Next base: position 2,061,309 of record NZ_CP009283.1, on the reverse strand, counting down.
TGACGATAATGTCGAGCACCGCCGCTTCTCCGAACTTCTGGAAGGCCTCAGCCAGCTTCTCCTTGGCCTCCGCTTCAGCAAGACCGCGTGCCCGGATAACTTCGGCTTCCGCTTTACCTTTGGCCAGCTCGGCATCGGCCATCGCCTGGCCCTCAAGCCGCTTCTGCTCCGAGGTCGCCTGCGCCTGCTTCTCAATACTGTACTGCAGGGCATCCGCCTCACGCATGCGTTTTGCCTTATCCGCCTCTGCCGCCTGCTCTACAGCATAACGGTCAGCTTCCGCCTTCTTCTTCACTTCTGCATCATACTGCTTTTCACGGACCTGAATCTCTTTGGCCTGGAGGTCGATTTCACGCTCCTTGCGGACGAGTTCAACCTTCATCTGCTCTTCAACCACAGTCTGCTTAGCACGGGCCTCCTGGATGTGATACGCCTGATCGGCTTCCGCCTTCGCTGTATCCTGGTCGCGCTTAAACGCGGCAACCTTCAGCTGATTGTCCTTGGACGCTTCGGCGATGTTCGTATCACGCAGCAGCTCGGCCTTCTGCCCCTGCTCCTCGGCGCTTGCTTTTTGAATCCGGGCATCCCGCACTGCTTCAGCTTCAGCAATCTCCGCATCCCGTTTAACTGCGGCAATCCGTGGTTTACCCAATGCTTCAAGGTACCCGTGCTTATCGCGTACATCCTTAATCGTGAAGGATACAATCTGCAGCCCCATCTTCTTCAAGTCCCGCGCCGCGACCCCCTGAACCTCCTGGGCAAAACGGTCACGGTTACGGTACACCTCTTCAACAGTCATCGAGCCGAGAATGGCCCGCAAATGGCCCTCCAGCACTTCCTGGGCTTCGCTCTTGAGCGCATCAATCGGCTTGCCCATGAACTGCTCGGCGGCCGTCGCCACATCCTCAGTCGAGCTGCCCACCTTGATAATTGCCACACCGTCTGCAATAACAGGAACCCCTTGCTCCGTGTACACTTCCGGTGTGGTTACATCGAGTTTATGGGAGAGCAGCGACATGAACTCGGCCTTCTGGAATACAGGAAGAATAAAGGCACCGCCGCCGCGGACGATTTTGATTTTACGGCCGGAGCCGTCATCGGAAATATGATTTTTGCCGAGGAACGACCCGGTAACGATCATGCCTTCATCAGGTCCGACAGTCTTGTACCGTGCCCAGAAGGCAATTGCCAGTACAAACAGCACAGCAACAACTACAATAGGAATCAACAAGAAATCATAATCAGCTAAATTAAACATTACACACCCGCTCCTTTTCTCTCTTCGAATTCAGTAACCATTGCTACGCCATCCTTCACATCGACCACAACCACCTTGCTGCCTGCCGGCAGCGGAAGCTGCTCGAAGCTGGCCGCCGTATGCAGGCTGTTGCCTGCACCGAACTTCACCATAACCTCGCCATAGCCCACCGCAGGAACAGGAACGGTAATTTCTCCGATTCTGCCGGGCAGATCCCGCATGGAGAAGCCGGTGGACACATCGCTTTTGTCCATAGGCTTAATCACTGCAAGGAACATAAGCACCGCCATAAAAGCCGCTATCAGCAGAGACAAGGCAAGAATTGCACCGTCTTCCAGCCCGCTGTAGCGTGTCAGCAGAACGCCTGCTCCTCCAAAAACAGTGATGCCTCCCGCCAGTACTGTAGGATTCAGAAAATCAAATGAAACAAGATCAAACACCCCGTCCAGGGCATTTCCGATCAGATCCCCGAACAGTACACTAACTGCCGCAAAAATTACGCCCAGCGCCAAACAGCCCAAGTATAGCGTTTGCATAATTTTCTCCTCCCGTCTTGTAATTACGGACTGTCATACTACTATAAACGCACAAACCATGTCCTTGGTTTCACAAAGCTGGGTTTTTATCTCATTAATGTCTCCAGCAAGCGTGCGTTCAATGCCGGACAGGTCTTTTTAAAACCGCACAGAAAAAGGGCACGCAGGCCATAATTATTCATAATGGCCTGCGTACCCTTTTCAACGTTTATTCAATTCCGCTCTGATTAGAGCGACATCTTGTAAATCTCTACAACATCCTCACGCTGCAGCTTGCGGAAGTTGCCGAACGGCCCGAAGCGGACCGCCTTGTCGGCCATGCTGCCGATTTCGCTGTCGTCGATGTCATAATCGGCAAGCGTCTTCGGAGCACCAATGGAATCCCAGAAGCTGCGCAACGCCTCAATGCCTTCAAGGCCGGCTTCCTCATCGGTTTTGCCGGCGGCGTCTACTCCGAATACATTCACGGCAAGCTGGCGGAAGCGGGCCGGACTTACGCTGAGGTTATATTTCATCCACTGCGGGAACAGAATCGCCAGACCGCCGCCATGCGGGATGTCATAAACTGCGGATACAGCATGCTCGATATTGTGCGTAGCCCAGTCACCCGCGAAGCCCATGCTGACCATGCCGTTCAGCGCCATCGTACCGCAGTACATGATCGTCTCCCGCAGCTCATAATTCTCCAGATCCTCGATCAGCTTAGGCGCCGCTTCGATGACTGTGCGCAGCAGCGCTTCACAGAAGCCGTCCTGCAGCGGCGTGTTGGTGTCAGTGTGGAAGTAATGCTCAAGGGTATGGGACATGATGTCCACCATCCCGTATACCGTCTGGTCGCGCGGCAGGGAGAAGGTGTTCACCGGATCAAGAATGGAGAATACCGGGTAAGCGTGAACACTGCCCCAGCCCATTTTTTCCTTGGTAACTTCGTTGGTGATTACCGAGCCGTTGTTCATCTCTGAGCCTGTTGCCGCCATAGTCAGCACTGTACCGAGCGGAAGGGCACCCTGCGGAGCCGCCTTGCGCTCTACGAAATCCCACATATCCCCGTCGTACTTTGCCCCTACAGCTACAGCTTTGGCACAGTCCAGCACACTTCCTCCGCCGACAGCCAGAATAAGCTCAATATTATGCTCACGGCACAGCTCCACGCCTTTATGTACCGTCGACAAGCGCGGATTAGGCTCTACCCCGGCCAGCTCGGTAACAACAGCTCCGGCTGCACTCAGCTCAGCGAGTACATTATCATAAAGACCGCTGCGCTTGATGCTGCCGCCCCCGTACATCAGCAGGACATTCTTGCCGTACTTTGGCACTTCCGTTTGCAGAGCCTGCAGCGTGCCCTGTCCAAAAATCAGTTTGGTCGGATTATAAAATTCAAACTTGCGCATATGTCTTAACCTCCATTAATTCAAAAATACGATGCGGATTATATTATAGACCTCCGGCGGGCCGCTTACAAATCGTCACTGGAAGCATTTCCCTTACCGTAAGAAAAAAAGAAATGTCCCGCGCCATTGAGGCGGGGACATTCCGGTAAGCTTGTATTTATTGTGCGCCAAAGCTCTGGACGAACCGGCGGAAGGCCGCCTGGCCTTCCGGCGTCCGTTTGTACACTCCGGCATGCTCCAGAATATGTGTGAACTTGATGCCCACCTCGTTCTGGACGGTCTTAACCGCCTCTTCACGGGTAAGCCCTGTGCCGAAGCGTTCCGTCAGCTCATCAATCCAGAAGGCGTGCAGCGCCAGTGCGTGCCCTTCCTCTGTCTTGACCGCCTCAAGCAATGCTTTATCTCCGGCCAGGATACCGGCTACCGCATCAAGCTCTTCCTTCAGGCGTCCCGGAAGAATGGCCAGACCCATAACCTCAATCAGGCCGATGTTCTCCTTCTTGATGTGATGCATCTCACGGTGCGGATGGAAGATCCCTTCCGGATACTCCTCACTGGTCCGGTTGTTGCGCAGCACCAGATCCATTTCGAAGCCGCCGTTCTCGGAACGGCGCACGATTGGCG